>DHJN01000021.1:32232-37516 GCA_002404345.1 Actinobacteria bacterium UBA4719
GTCCTCGGTCGGTCCGCCACCGCTGTTAATGATGATCCACCCGTTCGATAGGGCGACGATGGATGGCTCGCCCTCCATGACCGCCTCGCCGCCGAGGACGTCAGTGTAGAAGCGCCGTGAGCGTTGGACGTCGCCCGAGACGATGAAGTAGGTAAGCGCGATCCCCTCCGTAGGGGCGGGAAAGTCGGCCATGTCTTTTCTCCTCGGTTCGATGGTGGGGTTGCGCGGGGTAGGTCCGGTATCTCCTCCAGCGCACCTTCCAGGGGAGGCGTCCGGGCTTCCTTCTCGCCGAGCAGAAGAACCAGTCCGGTCAGCCAGCGTTTGCGGCGCGGTTGGGAAGGGCCACTGCAACCGCCCCAGCGATGTCGGGCGTCGTGGACGATTACGGCAAGCCGATCGGACTACGGGACGATCAGGGCAAGTACTTGTTCATGATGTCCCTTTCGTCGGCTTCCGGACCCGTTGGCCCGGACCGGTTTCACTGATGTCTCAAGGGCGTTCATCGCAGCCTGCATGGCCATGCGGCCCGCAAGCCGATCCCCACCGAGGCGCACCATCTGGCGGGTCTCGCGGCCGGATCAGGAGCGGCGCCGCCGATGCTCGGCTCTCCGGCGGGCAGCGGCGACGATCTGCCGCAACGCACGCCGTTGAAACTCGATAACCGGAGGTGGTCGCCACGCCTCCTCGGGTGGGCGGACCGCGGCTTCTACCTCGATCCGCATTCGGTCTAGCGCGGTGATGAGGGCGCCGTGCTGTTGCCAGGCCGCCCGGTCGGCAGTCGACTCCTCGTGCAGGAGCTCGGCAAGCCGGTCGCGGTGACGGTGAAGCTCGGAGAGCCGCCGGTCGACCTCCGTTCGCGCGGCGTCCTGGCCTTCGGTGCCGGAGGTCACCGCGGACACGTGTTCGACGGCATCTGCCGCAGCCTGCAGCACCTGCGCGAGCACGCCGCGAACCTGTGTGTCGTACACAGTCTCTGCCTGTTCGCTGGGGACGAAGTAGGTCCGGTCGAGGAGGGAACGGCACAGGTTGCGGATCGTGAGGTAGGTGTGCTCGAGCCCCGTCAACCCGGTGAGCAGCCGCGGTAGTGCCTCGCGCGCCTGGGCAATGCGTGGGTTGAACCTGGCGCTGTCTTGGGCACGAGCAAGGGTCCGGTCGGCGCGGGCAACCTCACCACCGAGGCGGCGGGCCTCGCTCAGCATCCGGTCGGCCGACTCGCGGGACCACCCTTCACCCAGCTGATCGGCGAGCTGCCTGAGGAACGCTGCCATCCGCTCGGCAAGCTCACCGAGCGCGTCACTAGCCGGTTGCACGTAAAGCGGCGCTGCGATCACCAGGTTGACGGCGACGCCGACGCTGGCTCCGATCAGCGTCTCGTAGACCCGATCCAGGGCCGCACCCTCTGCGCCCCCTACTGCCAGCACCAGCATGGCCGAGATCGGGACCTCGAGCAGATGGGCGCCCAGGCGCATGAGGCGGCCGATCACCAGCGACGCAGCGACAACTGCTCCCAGGCTCCACCAGGTCAGCCCGACAACGGTAGCGACACCGACCGCAATGAGCACTCCGGCCAAGACGCTGGCGACCCTCTGCAAACCGCTCGCCAATGTCTCGTACATCGTCAGCTGTACAACGAGCAGTGCTGTCAGCGGAGCCAGCACCGGCTGCGGGCTGGTCCCCAACTGCTGGGCTAAGACGAAGGACAGAACAGCAGCAAGCGTCGTCTTCGCCGTACGCAGTCCCGGCCTTCGTCCACGCCGGAACAGCGCCGCGCGCATCTGACCGGCGACGTCGGATCCGCGCGATGACACCCGATCCTCCCCCAACTGGTCGTTAAGGACTGGGCAACAACCGCCTCTGATTGCACCCGCTGGTCACCCTTCACTGGCCAACCTACCTTGGCGCCAGAAAGGCAGACCGGCTTCCGCGAAGAGACCTGCATGGCGCGCCAATGGGGCTATTCACAGTTCGGCGTGATCACGTCGAACTGCGAATAGCAAGGAAGCGAGGCCGCGAAGTGATCAGTTTTCAACGTGCCATTGACATTGATTATGTCCCCATGGCGGCGGATTCCGCCGCGGAATCCATGGCGTCGAACGTGCCACGAGATGGCGGGGCTTGCCAGTAATCTCACTTCCACAGGTCACCTAGTCCAGCCAACCGCTGGGCTCTCACTCCAGTAGGCCTCCGGTCTCACCGGGGCGGTTCAAGAAGGGTTGACCCCATGGACGACGCACGTAGGAGCGCGGTCCTCAACACGTATCGCCACCTGCGTCTGGCGATGATCGTCCTGGTCGTAGTGCTCGGTGCTGCGGTTCTCTTGCAGCGTCGTGACGCAGGATGCTGGCAGACCTCGGTCAGCGCCTATTACTTCACGTCGGTTCATGGTGTCTTCATCGCCGCGCTATGCGCGATCGGCGCCTGCCTGATCGTGTACAAAGGAAGTTCCGACACCGAGGACGCCGTACTGAACCTCTCGGGCTTCCTGGCCTTCATCGTGGCGATGGTGCCGACCACGCGGGAGACGATCTGCGGCGGCCCCAGTATCCCGGCGGCATACGACGTCTCGCCCGGAGTCGGCAACAACGTGGCTGCCGTCCTGCTCACCGGTGTCGTGGCGGAGGGCGTTCGCCTCGGCCTGGCCTATAAGGCCAACCCCGAGCAGTCGCTGAGCGGACAGGCAAAGGTGTCACTGGGGGTCGGGTGGCTCATCATCGTCGCCGGTACGGTCGCGTTTGGGTTCGACCGGAAACAGTTCCTGGCCCACGGCCACACGGTGGCGGCCGTCACGATGTTCGCGGGGATCGTGCTGGTCATCGTGATCAACGCCTTGTCGGCTGGTAAGCGCGATGACGCCAAGCTATTCGTTCAGTTGTACCGAGCGGTCGCCACCATCATGGGTTTGGCCTTGGCGGTCATCGTGGTCATCAGGTTGAACGTCCCGGGCTGGGAGCATGTCGTCATCTATGTGGAGGTCCTTCTCATCGCGGCGTTCGCCGTGTTCTGGGGCATCCAGACAAGAGAACTGTGGGGTGTCGTCGACCGGCGCGAACTGCTTCAAGGAAAGGCCGATCCAACGGGGAAGTGAGACAGGCACCATGAGCCCGTGCTGTTTACCGTTTTCCCACAGCGCTTGGCCCCTTGGCCGGCCGTAGCTCGTCTCACAGACCTGCCCTTGGCAGCCGGACCTCTGGTCTGCGCAAGCGGATGACGAGCGGGTATCTTGGCGTGCCCCATGCCGGATTGACCGTTCCGACCACAAGACGCCCACGCTGGCGACATGCTGGTTGGCATGTTGCAGCCGCGGAGGTCCAGGAAGGCCGGCGAGGGCGCAGCGAGGAAGTATGACGAGCTGACCCAGGTTTGGCTACGGCGAAACCGGGGCCGCTTTCTTGTCCTTGCTGCCTTCCTCGCTCCTTTGGTCATCGGCGCCAACCTTGCCGCTGCCCGATGGAGCAGCCTGCGCTGGAGCGCTGGCCTCGTGACCGGCATGGTCGTTGCGATGTTCGTGATTGCCCGCATGTCGCCGCCGCACTGGATCGAGAAATGGCAAGACGGGGCAGTCGGTGAGCAGTGGACCGGCCGGACCCTCCGCGAACTGGAATCCCAGGGTTGGCGCATCTTCCATGACCTGGCTGCCTCCCGTGGAAACATCGACCACGTGGTCGTCGGCCCCGGTGGAGTATTCCTACTGGACTCCAAGCGATGGAGAGGCTCGGTCACCGTCGAGGCAGACTCGGCTGTCGTGCGTCGACTGGAGGACCCCGACTTGCACTGGCGGTTCACCAGTCCCGCCCACGTCAAAGGCCTGGCCGTTGAGGTAAGCGAAGCCATCCGAGCCAGCACCCGCGCCACCGTCTGGGTGACACCCGTCATCGTGGTGTGGGGAGAGTTCGCCCAGGTGGTGGGGGGAGACACGTGCACGTTCGTTCATGGCGACGCTCTGGCGCGGTGGCTCAAGGATCAACCGGCGCGCATCGCCCCAGGCCGTGTGGAACAGATCGCTGAGGCAGTAGCCAGCGCCTTGGCCGGTGTAGACGTCACCCGGCGGTGGTCGCGGTCAGTTCGCCCCTGCTCAGAAAATAGCCGAACGTGATGCTGGGACTGTGGTCATGCTGCGTCGGTGCGGGGCGCGATGGTGACCTGGTAGCCGAGGTCTTGTAGGCGTCGGACGGCTTGGCGACGTTGACGTTCGGCGGTCAGCTTGCTCAGCGCGGTCGGGCCGGGGTCGGTGTAGGGCTGGGCGGTGTCCAGGACGCGGTAGGCAGCGAGCAGGATCTCGTGCCCGAGGGCGACGATGGCTTTGGCGTCACCGCGGCGGCGCATGACCTGCCGGTAGCGTTCGGACAGGTAGGTGCCCTTGGTGCGTGAGGCCGGGCGGGCGGACTGGACCAGGGCTCCGCGTAGCCACTTGGACCCCTTGCGGGTCTTGCCCGAGCCGCGTTTGCCTGCCGAGTCTCGTTGGCCCGGACACATCCCAGCCCACGATGCCAGGTGCCCTGAGGTGGGAAAGACGGCCATGTCGGGGCCGATCTCGGCGAGGATGACCTGCGCGGAGCGGCAGTCGACACCCGGGATCGTGCGCAACAGCTCAACCTGGACGACGAAAGGGGCCAACGCTGCCTCGATTCGTTCATCCAAGGCGGCGATCTCGGCTTCTTGGGCTTCGACGTGGTCCAGCATCCGCTTCAGTAGGAACCCGTGGTGTTCGCGGAAGCGGCCGGTCAGGGCCTTACGCAGGTTCGGGATCTTGGTCCGCATCCGGCCCTTGGCCAACTCGGCCAAGGCTGCGCTGTCGGACTCGCCCGCGATCAGTGCCCGCATCATGGCCCGACCGGACACGCCCATCACATCGGTGGCGTAGGTCGTCAGCTTGATCCCGCTGTCTTGGAGCACCTTGTGGATCCGGTTGACCTGCGCGGTCTTCTCGTTGATCAGTGCTTTGCGGTACCTGGTCAGGTCACGTAGCTCACGCACTGGTGGTGGTGGTACGAAGCTGGCGGTCAGCAGACCATGAGCGAGCAGCTGGGCAATCCAGGCAGCATCGATCGTGTCCGTCTTGCGCCCGGGCACGTGCTTGATGTGGGCGGCGTTGACCAGCAACACCGTGAAGTCGTCCTCCAGGAGGTAGTAGATGGGTTTCCAGTACACCCCGGTGGACTCCATGGCCACGTCGGTCACACCCAAACCACGCAACCAGTCGACCAGCTCGAGCAGGTCGGGGGTGGTCGTGCCATAGCTGGCGATCAGCTCCGCCGGAGCACCAGTGACCGCGTCCGGGACCCGG
>DHJN01000012.1 GCA_002404345.1 Actinobacteria bacterium UBA4719
GGGCGAGCTGGGGGTGCACCTGGTCTCCGACGGTGGCACCCGCCCCTACCGGGCGCACTTCCGCGACCCGTCGTTCAACAACCTTCAGGCGACGGCCGCGATGTGCGAAGGCAGCCAGATCGCCGACGTCATCGTCGCCGTCGCGTCGATCGACCCCGTGATGGGAGGCGTGGACCGATGATGGACTCCGATCGCGACCCGAACTACGGTGTGGTGCCCTCACCGGACACCGAGGCCTACCCGGAGGCCGACCTGGCCTCCCTGCGGGCCGACGCCGAGCAGATCCTCGCTCGCTATCCGCAGAAGCGCTCTGCGTTGCTGCCGCTGCTGCACCTGGTGCAGTCCGTCGACGGCTACGTCTCCCCGCGGGGCATCGACCTGTGCGCCGACCTGCTGGGTCTGACCGGTGCGGAGGTGAGTGGCGTCGCGACCTTCTACACGCAGTTCAAGCGCCACCCCAACGGCACGTACACGGTGGGGGTCTGCACCAACACGCTGTGCGCGATCATGGGCGGCGACGAGATCTGGGACTCCGTCAGCAAGCACCTGGACATCGGTCACGACGAGACCACTGCCGACGGCTTGGTCACCCTCGAGCGGATCGAGTGCAACGCAGCCTGTGACTACGCGCCCGTGGTCATGGCCAACTGGGAGTTCTTCGACAACCAGACACCCGAGTCCACCAATCAGCTCGTCGACGACCTGCGCGCCGGCGCAACGGTGACTCCCACCCGTGGTCCGTCCAAGGTCTGCAGCTTCAAGGAGGTCTCACGGGTTCTGGCCGGTTTCCACGACGGCCTGGCCGATGAGGGCGTCGGCGCAGGCCCGGCGTCGCTGGAGGGCCTCAAGGTCGCCCAGGCCCGATCTGCCCTGGCAGCCGAGGACACCGGATCGCGACGCCGTTCCTCCGACTCAGTCTTGTTCGACGCACCCAAGGGCAACGGGAAGGCCAAGCAGTGAGCACGCAGCTGACTCCCATCCTCACCAGGTTCTGGGATGACCCCCAGTCCTGGACGCTGGCGACCTACGAGAAGCACGACGGTTACCAGGCGCTGAAGAAGGCCCTGACGATGCCGCAGGCCGATCTGGTGCAGCTGACCAAGGACTCCGGTCTGCGTGGTCGTGGTGGTGCGGGCTTCCCCACCGGCATGAAGTGGGGCTTCCTGCCTCCCCCGGACGGTGGCCCCCGCTACCTCGTGGTCAACGCCGACGAGTCCGAGCCGGGCACCTGCAAGGACATCCCGTTGATGATGGCGGCCCCGCAGTTCCTGATCGAGGGCGTGATCATCACGTCGTTCGCCATCGGCTGCAACCACGCCTTCATCTACCTGCGCGGTGAGGTTGTCCACGTCTACCGCCGGTTGTTGCGTGCGGTCGAAGAGGCTTATGCCGCAGGCTATCTGGGCAAGAACATCCTCGGCAGCGGCTTCGACCTCGACGTCACCGTGCACGCCGGCGCCGGCGCCTACATCTGCGGTGAGGAGACCGCGCTGCTGGACTCCCTCGAGGGTCGTCGTGGCCAACCGCGCCTCAAGCCGCCGTTCCCGGCCGTCGCCGGCCTCTATGCGCGGCCGACCGTCGTGAACAACGTCGAGTCAATAGCGTCCATCCCAGCGATCCTGCTCAACGGCGCCGGATGGTTCGCCGACATGGGCACCGAGAAGTCGACTGGCTTCGGCATCTTCAGCCTCTCCGGCCATGTGGCCCGCCCCGGGCAGTACGAAGCCCCGCTGGGCATCACCTTGCGCGAGCTGCTGGAGATGGCCGGCGGAATGCGCGACCCGAAGAAGAAGCTGAAGTTCTGGACCCCCGGTGGGTCGTCCACGCCGATGTTCACCGACGAGCATCTCGACGTGCCGCTGGACTTCGAGTCCGTCGCGGCCGCCGGGTCCATGCTCGGCACCCGTGCCCTGCAGATCTTCGACGAGACGGTGTCGGTGGTCCGGGCGGTCTCGCGCTGGACGGACTTCTACGCCCACGAGTCCTGCGGCAAGTGCACCCCGTGTCGCGAGGGGACGTTCTGGCTCAAACAGATCATGGAGCGCCTCGAGCACGGACAGGGCACGCAGGGTGACATCGACAAGCTCGTGGACATCTGCGACAACATCCTCGGCCGCGCGTTCTGCGCGCTCGGTGACGGTGCGACCAGCCCGATCACCTCTGCGGTGAAGTACTTCCGCGAGGAGTTCGAGGCCGGCCTGCACACCCCCGCCGCGAAGCTGTTCCCGCCGGCTGCATCGACGCTGTTCGCGAAGGAGACCGTGTCCGCATGACCGTCACCTCATCCACGACCACGACCACGACCCCCCCGAACCTGGTCAACCTCACCATCGACGGGGTGCCTGTCAGCGTCCCCAAGGGCACCCTGCTGATCCGCGCAGCCGAGGAGATCGGCATAGAGATCCCGCGGTTCTGCGACCACCCGCTGCTCGAGCCGGTGGGTGCCTGCCGCCAGTGCATGGTCGAGGTTGCGACCCCGGGCCCCGACGGCTCGCTGCGGCCCATGCCCAAGCCGCAGGCCTCCTGTGCCGTCGCGGTCAGCGAGGGCATGCAGGTCAAGTCGCAGTACACCTCGCCGGTGGCCGACAAGGCCCAGCAGGGCGTGATGGAGCTACTGCTGATCAACCATCCCCTGGACTGCCCGGTCTGCGACAAGGGTGGCGAGTGCCCCTTGCAGAACCAGGCAATGTCCAGCGGGCGTCCCGAGAGCCGCTTCGAGGACATCAAGCGCACC
The DNA here is from genome assembly GCA_002404345.1 of Actinobacteria bacterium UBA4719. Classification (GTDB taxonomy): domain Bacteria; phylum Actinomycetota; class Actinomycetes; order Actinomycetales; family Dermatophilaceae; genus UBA4719. Next base: position 2,735 of record DHJN01000012.1, read on the forward strand.
TACCCCAAACCGGTCAACATCTCCTCGCAGGTGCTGCTCGACCGCGAGCGCTGTGTCCTGTGCGCCCGCTGCACCCGCTTCTCCGAGCAGATCGCCGGTGACCCGTTCATCGCCCTGGTCGAGCGTGGTGCCCTGCAACAGATCGGCATCTACCAGGAGAAGCCGTTCGAGTCCTACTTCTCGGGAAACACCGTCCAGATCTGCCCGGTCGGCGCGCTGACCGGGGCGGCCTACCGCTTCCGGTCGCGCCCATTCGACCTCGTCTCCACCCCGAGCGTGTGCGAGCACTGCGCGAGCGGCTGCGCGACCCGCGTCGACCACCGTCGTGGCACGGTTCTTCGCCGGATGGCCGCCAACGACCCGGCGGTCAACGAGGAGTGGAACTGCGACAAGGGTCGGTGGGCATTCACCTACGCCACCGGCACGGACCGCATCACCGAGCCGCTCGTGCGTGACGAGCAGGGCGACCTGAAGGTCGCGTCCTGGCCCGAGGCGCTCGACGCCGCGGCCCGGGGCCTGATCGCCGCCCGCGACGCCAAGGGTGTCGGCGTGCTCGTCGGCGGTCGGGTCAGTGGCGAGGACGCCTACGCCTACAGCAAGTTCGCCCGAATTGTCCTGCAGACCAACGACATCGACTTCCGTGCCCGACCGCACTCGGTCGAGGAGGCCGAGTTCCTGGCCAGCAACGTCGTGGCCACCGGCCCGTCGGGTGAGGCAAGCGGCGGGTCCGTGACCTATGCCGATATCGAGGCTGCCACAACGGTGCTTCTCGTGGGCTTCGAGCCCGAGGACGAGTCTCCGATCGTGTTCCTGCGCCTGCGCAAGGCAGTCCGCAGGACCAAGACTGCGGTATTCGCGGTCGCGCCCCTGCCGTCCCGCGGCCTGGAGAAGCTCGGTGGCACCTTGATCAGTGCCGTTCCGGGCAGCGAGGCCGAGGTCCTGCAGGCGCTGGCCGACGGCGCGGTGGCAGGTCATTCGGGCAATGGCGGGATCGCGGCTGCGTCCGACGGTCTCGCGGCCGAAGGCGCCCTGATTCTCGTGGGCGAGAGACTTGCGAGCGTCCCCGGCGGGTTGTCCGGTGCTGCGGCGCTGGCGTCGTCCACCGGCGCCAGGCTGGCGTGGATTCCCCGGCGCGCAGGAGAGCGGGGCGCGCTCGAGAGCGGCGCACTGCCCAACCTGCTGCCCGGCGGTCGTCCGGTCACCGAGTCCCGTGCTCGCGCCGAGGTCGGTGCGGCGTGGGACGTCGTCGGACTGCCCCCAAAGGTGGGCAGGGACACCGCTGCCATGATCGCGGCGGCCAACTCCGGCGAGCTCGGTGGCCTGCTGATCGCCGGCGTCGACCCGGCAGACCTGGTCGGCTCGGGTGACCTGCTCGACGCGCTGACGAGGTCCTTCGTGGTCTCCCTGGAGATTCGTGAGAGCGCGGTCACCGATGTCGCCGACGTGGTCCTGCCCGTGGCGGCCCACCAGGAGAAAGCCGGCACCTTCGTCGACTGGGAGGGCCGGGTCCGGTCCTTCGAAGCGGCGCTGACGACCCACGCCATGAGTGACCACCGTGTCGTGGACCTGCTGGCCGCCGAGATGGGCGAGGTCCTCGGAGTCCGGACGCTGTCGGCCGCCCGCGCTGACATGCGGGCCCTGGGTCCGTGGACCGGTGACCGCGCTGCTGCGCCGACGGTCCCGCCGGCCCCGATGGTCGAGGTTCCGTCGCTCGATGCCGGGCAGGCCGTACTGGCCACCTGGCAACACCTGCTGGACTCCGGCCGGATGCAGGACGGCGAGCCGTTCCTGGCCGGCACGGCCCCCAAGACCCGGGCGCTGCTTTCGGCCAAGACCGCTGCTCTGATCGGTCTGGCCGAGGGCGACACCGTGCGCGTCAGCGCCGGCTCGGGAGCCATCAATGTCCCGGTCGCCATCAGGGACATGGCGGATCACGTCATCTGGCTGCCAACCAACTCTCCTGGATCCGCGGTGCGTTCGACGCTAGGCGTCGATGCTGGCACCACGGTCTCCCTGACCAAGGGCGGTGTCGCATGAGCCTGATCGCTTCACTGGCAACAGGCGTACAGACCGGCGTCCACACGATCGCGCCGGCGCTTGCCAATATCGACAACCCAGCGGCCGACTACAGCGACACCCCGTGGTGGCTCTCGTTGGTCAAGGCGCTGTTCGTCTTTGTCTTCCTGTTGGTCAACACCCTGCTCGTCATCTGGTTCGAGCGCCGTGTCATCGGCCGCATGCAGCAACGCCCCGGACCCAACCGCACCGGTCCCTTCGGTCTGCTGCAGACCCTCGCGGACGGTGTGAAGCTGGCGCTCAAGGAAGACCTGACGCCCAGGAACGCCGACAAGATCGTCTTCCTCCTCGCGCCGATCATCGCCGGCGGCATGGCGTTCGTGTCCTTCGCGATCATCCCGATCGGCCCGATGGTCAGCATGTTCGGACACCGGACGCCGCTGCAGCTGACCGACACTCCCGTCGCCGTCCTGCTGGTCCTTGCCGTTGCCGGGGTCGGTGTCTACGGCACCATCCTGGCTGGCTGGTCCTCCGGTTCCACGTACCCGCTTCTGGGTGGACTGCGCTCCACCGCGCAGATCATCTCCTACGAGATCGCCATGGGGCTGTCGCTGGTCGCCATTTTCATGTACAGCGGTTCGATGTCGACCTCACAGATCGTCGCCTCGCAGAGGAGCATGTGGTTCGTCGTACCGGCGTTCTTCTCCTTCCTGGTGTATGTCGTGACCATGGTCGGTGAGACCAACCGTCTGCCCTTCGACCTCGCCGAAGGCGAGGGCGAGCTCACGGGTGGTTTCCACACGGAATACAGCTCGTTGAAGTTCGCGATGTTCTTCCTCGGTGAGTACGTCAACATGTTCACCGTCTCCGCGCTGGCGACCACCATGTTCCTGGGTGGCTGGCAGGCGCCTCCGGGCATCGCCGCGATCAACGATGGCATGCTCAACCACGGCTGGTGGGGGGTGCTGTGGTTCGTCATCAAGCTGTGGACGTTCATGTTCTTCTTCGTCTGGCTGCGTGGCTCGCTGCCGCGGGTGCGCTACGACCAGTTCATGCGTTTCGGCTGGAAGTTCCTCATCCCGGTGACCCTGCTCTGGGTCGTCGCGGTGGCCTTCATCCACGGTGCCCAGCTCGCCTTCTTCGGTGAGAACACCCGGACGGCGACCATCATCGTCGTCGGCGTGATCTCCGCCATTGCCCTGGCCGTCGCCTGGGTATGGGAGGGCAAGCGCGCGGCTGACGCGGTCCCCATCGAGCGCCCCGAGGAGATCGACCCGTTCTCGGGGGGCTACCCGGTCCCGCCGCTGCCCGGCCAGCGACTACGCGAGCCGAGCCTGCCCGAGCTCAGCCTGCAGGGTGCTCAGTCCTCGGCCGGCTCCGCCAGCCACCCAGAACTGACCGATCAGGAGGCCACCCGTGGCTGACGAGAAGAAGAAGGCGAGCTTCCTCGCGCAGCTGTTCGCCCCCGTCGGCGGCTTCGGCGTCACGTTCGCGACGATGTTCCGCACGCTGGAGACCGAGGAGTACCCCGAGGTCAAGCGTCCGACCCANNCTCAACCGGCACCCGGACGGCCTGGAGAAGTGCGTCGGCTGCGAGCTGTGCGCCTGGGCCTGTCCAGCCGACGCCATCTACGTCGAGGGCGCCGACAACGACGACAGCGAGGGGGGGGCGGGCCGGTTCTCACCCGGTGAGCGATACGGCCGCGTCTACCAGATCAACTACCTACGGTGCATCTTCTGCGGCCTGTGCATCGAGGCCTGTCCCACGCGCGCGCTCACGATGACCAACGTCTACGAGCTGGCCGACGACGACCGGGGCAAGCTGATCTTCGAGAAGAGCCAGCTCCTGGCCCCCGTCCAGGAGGGTATGGTCGTCGCGCCGCACCCGATGGTGGCCGGCCTGCAGGAGCGTGACTACTACCAGGGCAAGGTGGCCAAGGCAACGCCTGCGCAGCGTGCGTGGGCCGACGCCCGCGAGGCCGAGCTCGCCTCAGCCGCTGCGTCAGCTGTCACCTCAGCGAGTGTCACATCAACAGAGGAGAGTGCCCGATGACCAGCGGTGGTGAAGCAGTCCTCTTCTGGGTTCTGGCCCCGATCAGCGTGCTCGGTGCCCTCGGACTGGTCTTTGTCAGGAAGGCCGTGCACGCTGCCCTGGGGATGGCGCTCGTCATGATCAACCTGGGCATCTTCTACATCGCCCAGAACGCAGACTTCCTCGGGATCGTGCAGATCTTCGTCTACACCGGCGCGGTGATGATGTTGTTCCTCTTCGTGCTGATGCTGGTCGGCGTCGACTCATCGGACTCCCTGGTCGAGACGATCAAGGGCCAGAAGGCCGCCGGCCTCCTGCTTGCCCTCGGCCTGGGGATCGTGCTGATCGCGGCGATCGGCCAGGTGACGTTCGCCAGCCCCGTCGGCCTGGATCAGGCCAACGCGGACGGCAACATCACCGGTGTGGCCAACCTGATCTTCGGCAAGTACGTCTGGACCTTCGAGGTCAGCAGCGCCTTGCTCATCACCGCAGCTCTTGGCGCCATGGTCCTGGCTCACCGCGAGCGCCTCTCGCCGCGCCCGACCCAGCGTCAGTGGTCCGAGCGACGCTTCCGCGAGGGCAGGAACCTCGCCGGGCTGCCCGCACCGGGTGTCTATGCCCGCCACAACGCGGTCGACACCCCGGCCTTGTTGCCTGACGGTACGCCGAGTGAGGCGTCCGTATCTCGGGTGCTCACCGCGCGCAAGCAGGTCACCAGCCCGGAGCTCTTTGCCGGGGCAGAGCGAGCCATCGCGCGCGACATCGAGGAGGGAACCAACCGATGAGCCTGGTCAACTACATCTACCTGTCGACGTTGCTGTTCGCGATCGGCGGCGCCACAGTGCTGGTGCGCCGCAACGCCATCGTGGTTTTCATGGGTGTCGAGCTGATGCTCAACGCGACCAACCTGGCCTTCGTGACCTTCGCGCGCATGCATGGCTCCCTGGACGGTCAGGTCATCGCCCTGTTCGTCATGGTCGTTGCTGCCGCTGAGGTTGTCGTCGGTCTCGCCATCATCATGTCCATCTTCCGTGCCCGCCGGTCGGCTTCGGTCGACGCCGCCAACCTGCTGAAGCTGTAAGGGGCACAAACACATGCATCTGGTGCAACTCTCCGCTGCCCATCTGGGCCATATCGCGGGCGCGGCCGCCGTGCCCCCCGCCTCGGGGGCGGCGTCTCTCGCCTGGCTGCTGGTCGCACTCCCGCTGTTGGGGGCGGCCATCCTCCTGTTCGGCGGGCGGCGTACCAACGGGTACGGTCCGGTGCTGGCAACAGGTCTGTCCTGGGCGAGCTTCGTCGTCGGGGCGCTGATCTTTATCGGGATGCTCGGCCGCTCGGGTGAGCAGCGTGCCCAGTCGCTGCACCTGTTCTCTTGGGTGCCTGCCGGGAGCTTCCAGGTGGACGCCGGCCTGCTGGTCGACCCGCTGTCCATGGCCTTCGTGCTGCTGGTGACCTTTGTCGGCTCGCTGATCCTGGTCTACTCCCTGGGCTATATGGAGCACGACCCGGACAAGCGCCGCTTCTTCGCCTATCTCAACCTGTTCGTTGCCTCCATGCTGCTGCTGGTACTGGCCGACTCCTACCTCCTTCTCTACGTCGGCTGGGAAGGCGTGGGTCTGGCGTCATACCTGCTCATCGGTTTCTGGAACCACAACCCCGTCTACGCGGCAGCGGCCAACAAGGCGTTCGTGGCCAACCGGGTTGGTGACTTCGGCGTGTCCGTGGCGATCATGCTCATGTTCGTCACGTTCGGCACGGTTAGCTTCTCTGGCGTCAACGCCGGGGTCGCGGGTGCCAACAAGGGCGCGCTCACGGCGATCGGCCTGATGCTGCTGCTGGGCGCCTGCGGCAAGTCGGCGCAGTTCCCGCTGCAGAGCTGGCTCGGTGACGCGATGGCCGGTCCGACGCCGGTGTCCGCGCTGATCCACGCCGCGACGATGGTCACCGCCGGTGTCTACCTCGTCGTGCGCAGCCACGCGATCTTCAACGCTTCGCCGACGGCGCAGACCGTCGTGGTCATCGTCGGTGCCATCACCCTGGTGTTCGGGGCGGTCGTCGGTTGTGCCAAGGACGACATCAAGAAGGCGCTGGCTGCCTCGACGATGAGCCAGATCGGCTACATGATGCTTGCCGCCGGTCTGGGTCCGGTTGGCTACGCCTTCGCCATCTTCCACCTGCTCAACCATGGCTTCTTCAAGGCCGGGATGTTCCTCGGCGCCGGTTCGGTCATGCATGGCATGGACGACCAGGTCGACATGCGCCGTTTCGGGAACCTGTCCGGTGCCATGAAGATCACCTGGGTCACCTTCGGCCTGGGCTGGCTGGCGATCCTCGGCGTGTGGCCGTTCTCGGGTTTCTGGTCCAAGGACAAGATCATCGAGGCAGCGTTCATCGGCGATGGCTGGCGGCCGTGGGTCTTCGGCTTCGCCGCGCTGATCGGCGCGGGTATCACCGCCTTCTACATGTCGCGTCTCTTCTTCATGACCTTCCATGGCAGGAAACGCTGGCCCAAGGAAGCCCATCCACACGAGTCTCCCAAGAGGATGACCATCCCGATGATCATCCTGGCCGTGGGCTCGGCCTTCCTGGGCCTGGTCCTGGGCCCGACCGGCGCCATCCAGACCTGGCTCGAGCCAGTCGTCGGCGTTGGTGTCGAGGGCGAGAGCCCGGTGATCGCCGTCCCGGTGCTGACGATTCTGACGCTCCTCGTCGTTGCGTCAGGTCTAGGCCTTGCCTGGATGCGCTACTGGCGGGACGTGGTTCCTGTGGTTGCCCCGCTGGGGTCGCAGCTGACCCGGGCTGCGCGCAAGGACCTCTACCAGGACGACGTCAACGAGGGGTTGTTGATGCGTCCCGGTCTGTACCTGACCCGCTCGCTGGTCTTCTTCGACAACAAGGGTGTTGACGGGGCAGTCGGCGGTCTGGCAGCTCTTATCGGCGGTACCTCGGCGCGAGTGCGCCGGGTTCAGAACGGTTTCGTACGTTCGTATGCCCTGACGATGCTGGTTGGCGTCGTCGTGATCCTCGGTGCCGTGTGGGTGGTGCAGTGATGTCCAACTTTCCTTGGCTGACCACGATCGGCCTGATTCCGCTGGTTGGTGCGCTCGTCGTCGCCTTCCTGCCCGCGAGCCTGGCCGACAGGGCCAAGCAGATCGCGCTGGGGTTCTCCGTCGTCGCGCTGCTCTTCACCGTGGCTGCCGCCCTCGAGTTCGAGGTCGACTCCACCCAGCAGTTCCAGCTCCAGGAGAAGCACTCCTGGATCAAGCAGTTCGGGGTGAGCTACGCCGTCGGAGTGGACGGCATCGCGCTCGTCCTGATCGTGATGGCTGCGATCCTCGTCCCCGTCTGCCTGCTTGCCGCATGGCATGACGTGCCCGAGGTCGGGAAGCGCCAGCAGACGTACTTCGCCCTCATGCTGGTCCTCGAGACCTTCATGATCGGTGTCTTCTCGGCGACTGACGTGTTCTTGTTCTACGTCTTCTTCGAGGCGATGCTGATCCCGGTCTACTTCCTGATCGGCTCGTACGGCGGTCCCCGCCGGCAGTACGCCGCGGTCAAGTTCTTGCTGTTCTCGCTGCTTGGCGGGCTCGTCATGCTGGTCGCCGTCATCGCGCTCTACCAGAACGGTCCTGGTGGCGCCGACGGCTTCCTCGTCGAGAAGCTGACCGGCCTCAAGCTCGACCAGACCGCCGGTCGCCTGATGTTCCTCGGTTTCTTCTTCGCCTTTGCCGTCAAGGCGCCGATGTGGCCGGTCCACACCTGGCTGCCGGACGCGGCGACCGAGGCTCGCCCGGCCACGGCTGTGCTGCTGGTCGGTGTGCTCGACAAGGTCGGTACCTACGGGATGATCCGCTTCTGCCTGCAGATGTTCCCCGAAGCCAGCACGTGGGCCACGCCCGCGATCATCGTGCTCGCGGTCATCTCGGTCCTCTACGGAGCGCTGCTCGCGATCGGCCAGACCGACATCATGCGGCTGATCGCCTACACCTCGATCAGCCACTTCGGCTTCATCGTGCTCGGCATCTTCGCCATGACCTCGGTGGGCACCGCAGGATCGGCGCTCTACATGGTCAACCACGGTTTCACCACGGCCGCGTTGTTCCTCGTGGCGGCGATGCTCATCCGCCGTCGGGGCAGCAAGCGCATCCCGGACTTCGGCGGTTGGCAGCGAGTGACCCCGGTGCTCGCCGGCGTGTTCCTTATCTCCGGCATGTCCGGTCTGGCCCTGCCTGGCCTGAACTCCTTCATCTCGGAGTTCCTTGTCCTGGTGGGTACGTTCCAGCGCTACCGGGTTGCCGCGGTGCTGGCCACCGCCGGCATCATCCTGGCGGCGCTCTACATCCTGCTCATGTACCAGCGCATGATGACCGGGCCCAAGCCCGAGGCTGCCGCCGGCACCCCGGATCTGTCCCACCGCGAGAAGTGGGTCGTTGCACCCTTGATCGCCGTGTTCATCGTCCTGGGCTTCTATCCCAAGCCGGTCCTCGAGGTGATCAACCCCGCGGTCGCCAGGACCTTGCACTACGTGGGCGTCACCGACCCGGCACCGACGCACCCCGGAACTGCTGAAGGAGCTGTCAAGTGATCGCCTCCCTGACCGGGCTGACCACGGCGTTCGTCGCCACAAAGATCAACTACGGCGCGGTCCTGCCGATGCTGGTCGTCTTCGGTGCGGCCATGATCGGTGTCCTCGTGGAGGCCTTCGCGCCCAGGACCCTGCGGTACGCCGCACAGGTGGGCGTAGCGCTCGTGGGCCTGATCGCCGCGCTGGTCGCCGTGGCCCTCGGCGCGGGGCACCAGGGCAGCACGCTCGCCGGCGCTGTGGTCGTCGACGGACCCGCTCTGTTCCTTCAGGGCACGATCCTGGTGCTGTCGGTCCTGAGCGTGCTCACCATGGCCGAGCGTTTCGACGGTACCGGCGCTGACGCGTTCACCGCGCAGGGTGCGTCGGCGCCCGGTTCCGCGCAGGAAGCCGCTGCGGTGCGTGCCGGTGCGACCACGACCGAGGTCTTCCCGCTGATGATGTTCGCGGTCGGGGGCATGTTGCTCTTCCCGGCTGCGGGCGACCTGTTGACCATGTTTGTGGCGCTGGAGGTCCTCTCGCTGCCGCTGTACATCCTCTCCGGGCTGGCTCGGCGCCGCCGTCTGCTCTCCCAGGAAGCGTCCCTGAAGTACTTCCTGCTGGGAGCCTTCTCGTCGGCCTTCTTCCTGTTCGGTTCGGCGCTGCTGTTCGGCTACTCCGGCTCGATGGACCTTGGCGTCATCGCCCAGGCCATCGGCACGCAGTCCGGCATGGACGGTCTGCTGGTCCCCGGCGTGCTGCTCGTGCTGGTCGGCCTCCTCTTCAAGATCGGTGCCGTGCCCTTCCACTCGTGGACCCCCGACGTCTACCAGGGGGCACCCACCCCGGTCACCGGCTTCATGGCCGCCTGCACCAAGGTCGCCGCGTTCGGTGCGATCCTGCGTTTCGTCTACGTCGGTGTGGCGAACAGTCGCTGGGACTGGCAGCCGGGGCTGTGGGCGGTCGCCATCCTGACCATGGTCGTGGGCGCGGTCCTCGCAGTCACCCAGACAGACGTCAAGCGGCTGCTGGCGTACTCGTCGATCGCGCACGCCGGATTCGTCCTGACCGGTCTGTTGGCCTTCGACAAGGTTGGCGTCTCCTCGGTGATGTTCTACCTCGTGGCTTACGGCTTCAGCACCATCGCGGCCTTCGCCATCGTCTCGATGGTCCGCGACGGCGGCTCGGAAGCCACCCACCTGTCTCAGTGGGCCGGGCTGGGCAAGAACCACCCGGTCGTCGCCGGTGTCTTCGCCTTCCTGCTCCTGGCCTTCGCCGGTATCCCGCTGACCTCGGGCTTCACCGCCAAGTTCGCGGTGTTCTCTGCGGCGGTCGCTCACGGCGCGACGGTCCTGGCTGTCGTCGGTGTGCTGTCCAGCGCCATCGCCGCCTTCGTCTACGTCCGGATCATCGTGCTCATGTACTTCTCCGAGCCGGCGGGCGGCTCAGTCCGTGCGGTCTCGCCGTCGATCCTGACCACGCTGGCGGTCGCGATTGGTGTTCTCGTGACACTGGGGCTCGGCGTCGCGCCCGCTCCGCTGCTGGACCTCGCGGCCCGTTCGGCATTGTTCGTCCGATGACTGAGGCGTCACCGACTCTGGCGCTGCCCACCGCATCGCCGGAGCTGGCCGCGCGGTTGTGGGGCGGGCTCGTGGCTGTCGATGCCCTGCTGCGCAGTGTCGTCGACCACGAGGACCCCTTCATCGCCCAGGCGTCGTTGCACCTGTCGGAGGCCGGGGGCAAGCGTTTGCGGCCGATGCTCACGCTGCTGGCGGCCGAGCTCGGCAACGGGATCAACGATGACGTCATCACCGCGGCAACCGGCGTCGAGCTGACTCACCTCGCCTCGCTGTATCACGATGACGTGATGGACGAGGCCGACCTGCGCCGGGGTGTGGTCAGCGCCAACGCGCGGTACGGCAACTCGAACGCGATCCTGGTCGGCGACCTGCTCTTCGGTAAGGCCTCCGAGCTGGTCGCAGGGTTGGGGGCCGAGGCCGTCAAGATCCAGGCGCAGACGTTCGTACGACTGTGCTCTGGGCAGATCCGCGACGACCGCCCGGCGCCCGAGGGTGTCGACCCGATCGACTACTACCTTGGCGTGCTCGCCGACAAGACCGGTGTGCTCATCGCTACGGCGGCCCGCTACGGCGCGATATTCGGCGGCTGCCCGGCCGAGACGGTGGACATCATGCGCCGGTATGGCGAGCGGCTCGGTATCGCTTTCCAGCTTGCCGATGACCTGCTCGACATCTCCTCGGGCCCGGGGGAGTCCGGCAAGGAGCCCGGCACGGATCTGCGTGAGGGCGTGGCGACCCTGCCGGTGCTGTTGGTGCGCCAATCGACCGATCCTGCTGATGACCGCCTCAAAGAGCTGGTCGGCGCCGGCTCCGACTTGCGAGTTGACGCGCGGCATGCCGAGGCCCTCGGTCTGCTGCGGGCCCATCCGGCCATGGGCGAGGCGCGAGAGCGCACGAAGACCGTGGCCCGCGAAGCGCAGGAGCTTCTGGCTCCGCTGGCCATCGGGCTGCCGGCTGACTCACCTGCTCAGGATTCGATCACGGCCCTGTCGGCGCTGGTCGAGAGTGTGGTCAACCGCGCTGGATAGCTCGTCAACTGCGCTGGATAGCTCGTCAACTGCGCTGGATAGCTCGTCAACTGCGCTGGATAGCTCGTCAACCGCGCGGGCTAGCCGTGCGGCTCAGACCGCCGCGTACTCCGCTGCGTCGGCCAGCCGGCGACGGGTGCGAACAGATCTGATCGAGTCAAACGTCAGCACCAGCAGCGCAATCCACACGATACCGAAGCCGATCCAGCGGCTGGTCTGCATGGTCTCGCCCAGGAGCAGCACGCCGCAGAGCAGCTGCAGCACCGGTGTGACGAACTGCAGGAGGCCAATCGTCACCAGCGGGACCCGCCGGGCTGCTGCCGCGAACAGCAGCAGAGGCGTGGCCGTCACCAGGCCGGCGGAGGCCAACAGCAGGGGGTGGGTGGGGGCGCCCACGGTGAAGGTGGTCTCGCCCCGGGTGCCGACCCACACCAGAACGGCAGCGGCGACGGGGAACAGCACCGCCGTCTCCGAGGTCAGGCTCTGGAAGGCGCTCAAAGTGGTGCCCAGTCGCTTCTTCATCAGGCCGTAGAGAGCGAACGAGAAGGCCAGGCCCATAGCGATCCACGGAGGGCGCCCGAAGTCGATCGTAAGGTAGACCCCGGCCGTGAGTCCGATCGCCACAGCCAGCCATTGCAGTGAGCGAAGCCGTTCGCGCAGGACGACCACGCCGATGGCCACGGTCACTATCGGGTTGAGGAAGTAGCCCAGCGACGCCTCGGTGACGTGGTGAGCCACCACAGCCCCCACGTAGATGATCCAGTTGATGGCGATCAGCAGCCCGGCCAAGGTGACTGCGCCCAGCATCCGGGGGTTGCCGAACACTGAACGGCCCCAGGCAAAGTCGCGCCGGACGGCAAGAACCGCCCCGCAGAAGAAGAGGGTCCACAGGATGCGGTGGGCCAGGATCTCCCAGGCGCCGGCGGGTGCGAGCAGGTGGAAGTACAGGGGGAAGGCTCCCCAGATCGCATAGGCGCCGGCGCCGTATGCCGTGCCGCTGCCGGTCTCCTGTTTCATGGCGCGGTGGGAGATCGGTGAATGTGAAGGATCAGTGAATGTGAAGGATCAGTGAATGTGAACAATCGGTCAATCGCCGACGGTCCAGGTGTCCTTGCCATGCAGCAGCGTGGCAAGGTCGGTGTCGGTTGCCCTACCACCGGCGGTGGTGATGGCGCCATCGATCTGGCCGCGCACGAGGTCGTCGTACGTGGGCCGCGAGACGTTGCGGAAGATGCCCATGGGGACGTGGGACATCGTCGCGTCGTCAAGACGGGAGAGCTGGAATGCCATGGACGGGTCATCTGCGTCGGCATGGTGAGTAATCACCCGTGACGGGTCGGCGCCCTCGGCCTCGACCACCGTCAGCTCTCCGGAGTCTCCGCGGGCCACAACCTGGCTGGCCCCCACCCGCACCGGCTCGCCGTCGTGCAGGTGGATGATCCGGGCCTCGGCCTCGTCGTTGTCCTTGAGCAGCTCAAAGGCGCCGTCGTTGAAGATAGGGCAGTTCTGGTAGATCTCGACCAGCGCAGTGCCACGATGTTCGGCGGCCGCGCGAAGCACAGCAGTGAGGTGCTTGCGGTCCGAGTCCATCGTGCGAGCCACGAAGGTGGCCTCGGCGCCAAGGGCCAGCGACACCGGGTTGAAGGGTGTGTCGACAGAGCCGAACGGAGTCGACTTGGTGATCTTGCCGAGCTCGGACGTGGGGGAGTACTGACCCTTGGTCAGGCCGTAGATCTTGTTGTTGAACAACAGGATCTTGAGGTTGACGTTGCGCCGCAACGCGTGAATCAGGTGGTTGCCGCCGATGGACAACGCATCACCATCACCGGTGACGACCCACACCGACAGGTCTCCTCGTGCCGTCGCCAGGCCGGTCGCGATCGCCGGCGCGCGTCCGTGGATCGAGTGCATCCCGTAGGTGTCGAGGTAGTAGGGAAAGCGAGAGGAGCAACCGATGCCCGAGACGAAGACGATGTTCTCGCGCTTGAGACCGAGCTCGGGCAGGAACCCCTGGACTGCTGCGAGGATCACGTAGTCACCGCACCCCGGGCACCAGCGGACCTCCTGGTC
>DHJN01000050.1:0-16651 GCA_002404345.1 Actinobacteria bacterium UBA4719
AGGTCGACGTCGGGCATCGCCGGCTCGTCGAGGTACCGCGCGATGGTGCGTTCGTCGATGCGGTCCGGCTTGAGCCGCCCGTCCGCGACGAGCTGGGCGATCCGCCGGGTGGCGTCGGCGATCTCGGCCCGGCCGCCGTAGTTAACACACATCGTCAACGTCATGACGGTGTTGTTGCGGGTCAGCTCCTGGGCAACCTCGAGCTCCTTGATCACCGAGCGCCACAGGCGTGGGCGCCGGCCCATCCAGCGAACGCGGACACCCCAGTCGTTGAGGATGTCGCGGCGGCGCCGGATCACGTCGCGGTTGAAGCCCATGAGGAAACGGACCTCGTCGGGCGAGCGCTTCCAGTTCTCGGTGGAGAACGCGTAGGCCGAGACGTTCTTGACGCCGATCTCGATGGCTCCGGCCACGACGTCGAGCAACGAGGCCTCGCCAGCCTCATGACCCTTGGTGCGCGGTAGTCCGCGAGCGTTGGCCCAGCGGCCATTGCCATCCATGACGATCGCGATATGTCCGGGGACCAGAGCCGCAGGGATGACGGGCGGGCGCACCCCTGAGGGATGCGGGAAAGGCGGACTGCTCATGCTCGACAACTCGCCTCTGGGCTCGCTCCACTCCTCGCTCTGCTGCGAAGGGGGCACCTCCCGCTTGCGGGGAAATCACTCGCCTTCAGCTTCGTCATACTCGCTCCACGAGTCGCAGGGAGCGCACGCCACGCTCGAGATGCCACTGAAGGAAGGCGGTCACCAGGCCACTGCCCTCGCGACGATGCTGGGGCAGGCTCTCGTCGGCGATGGCCCAGTCGCCGGCGAGCAGAGCCGCGAGCAGCTCGAGGGTGGCCAGCGCCGGGGAAGCCGAGCCGGGCGTCCGACAGGACGGGCAGACGGTGCCCCCGCTGGCGAGGTTGAAGGCACGCTGGGGTCCCTGCGCACCACACCGTGCGCAGTCGTGGAAGCTCGGTGCCCACCCCGCAACGGCCAGCGACCGCAGCAGGTATGAGTCCAGCACCAGCCCCGCCTCGTGCTCGCCACCAGCCAGTGAGCTCAGCCCGCCGGCAAGCAACAAGAACTGCTGCATCGCGGGCTCGCGTTCTTCGGTAAGCCGTTCAGCGGTCTCGAGCATCGCCGTCGCAGCGGTGTAGGAGACGTAGTCGCGAGCGATCGGATCGCCATACGGGGCAAGGGTCTCGGCCTGGGTCACGGTGTCCAGCGAGCGCCCCTCGTAGAGCTGGACGTCGACGATCATGAACGGCTCGAGCCGAGCGCCGAAGCGTGACCTGGTCCGACGCACGCCCTTGGCAACGGCCCTGACCTTGCCGTGCTGGCGCGTCAGGAGCGTGACGATGCGGTCCGCCTCACCCAGCTTCTGGGCGCGCAGGACGATCGCGGCGTCGCGATACAGGGCCATGGGTCCATTGTCCTATGCCGGACCCCGAACGCCGGTATGCCGTGCCGGTCACCCGACCGCGTCGCGCCCCGCACGGTTGACGGCGGAGACGACCGCCTTGAGCGAGGCGATCACGATGTTGGCGTCGAGGCCGACTCCCCACAGCACCCGCTCGCCGACCGCGCCCTCGACATAGGCGGCAGCCCGGGCGTCGCCACCGGCAGACAGCGCGTGCTCGGCGTAGTCCAGCACGCGCACGTCGACATCCAGGGTCGACAACGCCGACACGAAGGCCGCTATCGGGCCGTTGCCGCTCCCCTCGATGGTGACCTGCTGACCACGATCGGTGAGCGTCACCGAGATCAGGTCGGCACCGTCGACCGTGGAGTCCGAACGCATGCTGAGCAGCGAGAACCGGCCCCACTGCTCGGTATTGGTGGCCGACGCATCTGCACTGCTGACCGGCAGGTACTCGTCCTGGAACGCCGACCACAGCGCTGCCGGCGAGATCTCCCCGCCCTCGGAGTCGGTCTGCTTCTGGACGACACCGCTGAACTCGATCTGGAGCCGGCGCGGCAGGTCGAGCTGGTGCTCGCTCTTGAGGAGGTAGGCCATGCCGCCCTTGCCGGACTGGCTGTTCACGCGCACCACGGCCTCGTAGGACCGGCCCACGTCGTGCGGGTCGATCGGCAGGTACGGCACCCCCCAGACGAGGTCGTCCACGGAGGACGCCGTGGAGCTGTCGGCCAGGTCCTTCTCCATGGCGTCGAAGCCCTTCTTTATCGCGTCCTGGTGTGATCCGGAGAACGCGGTGAAGACGAGGTCGCCGCCATACGGATGACGCTCGTGGACCGGCATCTGGTTGCAGTGCTCGACCGTGCGCCGGATCGCGTCGATGTCCGAGAAGTCGATCTGCGGGTCGATGCCCTGGCTGAAGAGGTTCATCCCCAGCGTCACCAGGCAGACGTTGCCGGTGCGCTCGCCGTTGCCGAAGAGGCAGCCCTCGATCCGGTCGGCGCCGGCCAGAAAGCCGAGCTCGGCTGCGGCTACACCGGTTCCGCGGTCATTGTGCGGGTGCAGCGAAAGGACGATCGACTCGCGGCGGGTCAGGTGACGCGACATCCACTCGATCGAGTCGGCATAGACGTTGGGCGTGGCCATCTCGACCGTCGCCGGCAGGTTGATGATCACCTTGTGATCCGGCCGGGCGTCGAAGATCTCGACCACCTCGTTGCAGATCCGCGCCGCGAACTCGAGCTCGGTGCCGGTGTAGGACTCCGGTGAGTACTCGTAGTAGACGGTCGTCTCGGCGATGGTCTCTTCGAGCTTGCGGCACAGTCGGGCGCCCTGAAGCGCCATGTCGACGATCCCGTCCTGGTCCAGCCCGAAGACAACACGCCGTTGCAGAACTGACGTCGAGTTGTAGAGATGGACTATCGCCTGCTTGGCCCCGCGGATCGAGTCATAGGTGCTCTCGATCAGGTGGTCGCGCGCCGGTGTCAGCACCTGGATGGTCACGTCGTCGGGGATGTGCCCGCCCTCGATGAGCATCCGCACGAAGTCGAAGTCGGTCTGGCTCGCCGAAGGGAAGCCGACCTCGATCTCCTTGAAGCCCATCCGCACCAGCAGGTCGAACATCCGCATCTTGCGCTCAGGGCTCATCGGGTCGATCAGTGCCTGGTTACCGTCGCGCAGATCGACCGCGCACCAGCGGGGAGCCTGCGTCATGCGCTTGGTCGGCCACGTGCGATCGGGCAGCTCCACCGCGATCTGCTGATCGAAGGGCAGGTACTTGCCGACCGGCATACCGCTGGGCTGTTGGGGGTGGATCATGTTCTCGCCTCTAACGTCTGGTTGCATTCGGTGAGGCCGGGCAACTCAAACTCCGCGACGAGGGCGGCCGTGTTAGTAGGCCCCGCCGCGGCAACGAAGGAGGAGCAGAACTCCAGACGCGATGCGCACGCACCTACGGTATGCCGTGTACCAGCACGGCGTCCACCACGCGGACGCGGGTCCCGCATCGTGGACGCCGGGTAACCGTGGACTCGCGCCGCATCGCCACACCCGGTGCCCTAAGGTCAAGAGCGTGTTCATCCTCGAGCTGACTTACACCGCACCGCTGGAGCGCGTTGACGAGGTCCTGTCGGACCACCTCGACTGGCTCAAGACCCATTACGCCACAGGGATATTCATCGCCTCAGGGCGCAAGGTACCCCGCGAGGGCGGCGTGATCCTGGCTGTCGGTGCCGACCGGGCCAGCATCGAGGCGATCACGGCCACGGACCCTTTGGTCCTGGCCGGAGTCTGTGACTACCGGCTCACGCAGTTCCTGGCGACAACGGTCGCGAACGGCCTTGAGCCCTATCGCGAGCCCCTCACCCAGGGATAAGTTCTCCATCCCACGCAGCCACCTCACGCAGCCACCTCACCCGGGACCTCGGGGTCGGCATTGTGCCAGACAGGTCAAAAGCCCAACCGCTGCAGCTGTTTCGGATCGCGTTGCCAGTCCTTGGCGACCTTGACGTGCAGGTCGAGATAGATCCGCTGACCGAGCAACGCCTCGATCCCCTTGCGCGCGTTGGTACCGACCTCACGAAGGCGTGATCCGCCCTTGCCGATGATGATGGCTTTCTGGCTGGACCGTTCGACGAACACGTTGACCCGGACGTCGAGCATCGGGGAGATCTCCGGCCGACCCTCGCGGGGCAGCATCTCCTCCACGACGACGGCCAGGCTGTGCGGCATCTCATCTTCAAGGCCCTCAAGGGCTGCCTCGCGGACCAGCTCGGCGATCATGATGATCTCGGGCTCGTCGGTCAGGACACCATCGGGATACAGCATCGGCGAGAGGGGAAGGTGGGACGAGAGCACCGAGGCGACCTCCCTGACCTGATCGCCGCGCACAGCCGAACACGGGATGATGGCAGACCAGTCGCCGAGCTGGTCGATGGCGATGAGGTGCTCGGCCAGACGCTGTTTGTCGACCCGGTCGGACTTGGTCGCGATCGCCACGACCGGACGTCGCTTGGCCAGCTGCAGCTCGGTGAGCTCCCTGGCGATGTAGCTGTCGCCGGGTCCGATGCGCTGGTCGGCGGGCAGGCAGAAGCCGATCACGTCAACCTCCAGCAACGTCTCGCGGACCAGGTCGTTCAGGCGCTGACCCAGCAGCGTCCGCGGCTTGTGCAAGCCGGGGGTGTCGACCAGGATCAGCTGCCCCGTCTCGGAGGTCACGATCCCCCGGATCGTGTGCCGCGTGGTCTGCGGCTTGCTCGAGGTGATGGCGACCTTCTGGCCGACCAGGGCGTTGGTCAGCGTTGACTTGCCGGCGTTGGGACGGCCGACCAGACAGGCAAAGCCGGCCCTGAACTCCTGGGTCACGACGCTTCCTCCTGGATAGCCTTGCGTTCCTTTGTCCAACCGGCAGCTGTCTGTGCCTTGGTCGGGGTCTCGTCGGCCAAGCGTCGCACGATCACCGTGGCGATACGGTGACGGCGCCCAGCCATGCGCTCGGCCGTCAGCGACAACCCGGCGATCACACCGTGCGAACCGGGGATCGGAACCAGGCCGATGGTCTTTCCGAGCAGACCACCGACGGTGTCGACCTCGTCCTCCTCGAGGGTAACGTCAAAGAGCTCGGCCAGGTCGTCGACGTGCATGGTGGCAGGCACGCGGGTGGAGCCGTCCTCGAGCTCCTCCACTCCCGGAGCCTCGCGGTCGTACTCGTCGGCGATCTCTCCGACGATCTCCTCGAGGATGTCCTCGATGGTGACCAGGCCTGCGGTTCCACCGTACTCATCGATGACGACGGCAAAATGGTTCTGGTCCCGCTGCATCTCACGCAGCAGGTCGTCAATCGGCTTGCTCTCGGGAATGTACTGTACGGGCCGCATCTGACGATGCGCCGGCAGGGCGGCGGCCTTCGCGTCGACGTAGACGCGCCGGGCGACGTCCTTGAAGTAGAGCAGCCCGAGAACATCGTCGGGCCCGTCACCGACAACGGGGATGCGCGAGAACCCCGATCGCAGGAACAGCGACATCGCCTGACGCAGTGTCTTGTCCTGGTCCATGGTCACCATGTCGGTGCGCGGCACCATGACCTCCCGGACCACCGTGTCGCCCAGCTCGAAGACCGAGTGGATCATCTGGCGTTCTCCGGCCTCGATCAGCAATGACTCCCCCGCCATGTCGACCAGGTCGCGCAGCTCGGCCTCCGACTCGAACGGCCCGTCGCGATAACCGCGGCCAGGTGTCACCGCGTTGCCGAGCGCCACCAGCAGGCGGGCCACCGGGCCGAGGACGCGGCGCAGCAGGACCAGGATCGGCGCGGTCAGCAAGGCCACCTGGTCAGCATGCTGGCGGCCCAGCGTCCGCGGTGAGACCCCGACAAGGACAAAGGAGACCACGGCCATGACCCCGATGGAGATCAGCAGTGCCGACCAGAACTTGTCGACGAGGTCGACGACGGCCAAGGTGATCAGGACGGCCGCCGCTGCCTCTGCGAGCACCCGGACGAAGGCCGCCACCGAGAGGTATCCCGCGCTGTCACCGACGATGATGGCCAGCGCCGACGCGCCTCGCCGGCCCTCCTCGACCAGCTCACCGGTGCGGTGGCGGGACAGGTGCGACAGGGAGGACTCTGCGGCGGCGATCACGAACGCGACCAGGATGCCGGCGAACGCCGCGATGATGAGCTTGATGACCATGGCTGTGATGGAGTCCGTCGGGCGTCAGTGGCTGGCGTGTCGGCCGTGGCTGGCCTGGCGGCCGCGGCCGGCAAGGAACGTCAGGAGCAGCTGGCGCTGGAGCTCGAACATCTCGCGCTCCTCCCGCGGTTCGGCATGGTCGTAGCCGAGCAGGTGCAGGATGCCGTGGGTCAGCAGCAGCAGCAGCTCCTCTTCGGTCGCATGACCCGCCCCGACGGCTTGGCGCGCGGCCACCGACGGGCACATCACGATGTCGCCGAGCACGCCCTCGGCAGGCTCCTGGCCGTCCCGGCCGGGACGTAGCTCGTCCATGGGAAAGCTCATGACGTCGGTCGGACCAGGCAGGTCCATCCACTGCACATGCAGGACCTCCATCGCCGGCTCGTCAACGAGCTTGAGACACAGGTCAGCCCCTGGATGGACCTTCATCTCGCCCATGACGTACTTCGCGCAGGCGACGAGCTCCATCTCGTCGAGGGAGAAGTCGCTCTCGTTAAGGACGTCGATGCTCACGGCGACTCACCGCCTGAGCCCGGGGCTTGCCCGCCGAGCCGCCGGCGAGCTGGTCAGCTGGTCCCAGCGCCCATACGCCTCCACGATGGCCCCGACCAGGCTGTGACGCACCACGTCGTGGGAGTTCAGCTCGGCGAAGTACACATCGTCGACCCCGTCGAGAATCTCCTGGACCACCTTCAGCCCGGAGGGTGTCCCTGCGGGGAGGTCGATCTGCGTGACATCGCCGGTCACGACCATCTTGGCGCCGAAGCCCAACCGGGTCAGGAACATCTTCATCTGCTCCGGCGAGGTGTTCTGTGCCTCATCCAGGATGATGAATGCATCGTTGAGGGTGCGGCCTCGCATGTAGCCCAGCGGAGCCACCTCGATGGTGCCGGCAGCCAGCAGTCGCGGGATCGACTCGGGGTCGACCATGTCGTGCAACGCGTCGTACAGGGGTCGGAGGTAGGGGTCGATCTTGTCGTTGAGCGTGCCCGGCAAGAACCCGAGCCGCTCGCCTGCCTCGACCGCCGGCCGGGTCAGGATGATCCGGCTGACCTGTTTCGTCTGCAGCGCCGCGACCGCCTTGGCCATGGCCAGGTAGGTCTTGCCAGTGCCGGCAGGTCCAATGCCGAACGAGATGGTGTTCTTGTCGATCGCGTCCACGTAACGCTTCTGGTTCAAGGTCTTGGGTCGGATCGTCCGGCCGCGGTTGGACAGGATGTTCATCGTGAGCACGTCTGCGGGGCGCTCCTTGGTCTGCGCGCGCAGCATGGAGACCGAACGCTCGACCGCATCGCGGTTCAGCGGCTGGCCCGTCCCCAGAACGAGCAGCAGCTCGTCGACCAGACGCTCGAGCAGCGCCACGTCGGATCCGGCACCCGACACGTGGAACTCGTTTCCGCGGACCAGCAGGTCCAGGTGCGGGAACGAATTCTCCATGGCGCGTAGCAGCTCGTCCCGTGGCCCGAGCAAGGTCACCATGGACAGCTCGGGCGGAAGGACGATGATGTGCGTGGGTCGTCCATCGTCTGTCATCTTGAGCTCAGTCTACGTGCCTCTTTACAGCCAACAGGGATCAGCCGGGCGGCCACGTCGATCAGCCGGGCGGCCACGTCATCGCCCTGCCCCCCAGCACGTGCACATGCGCGTGGAACACCATCTGCTGTGCCAGTCCGCCGGTGTTGAACACGCTTCGGTACCCAGCCTCGAGGCCCTCCTGGTTCGCGACGGCACCGACCGCCTCGAACAGGTCCACCACCCCCTGCGGCGATGACCCACCCAGCGCCACGACGTTCGGCTGGTGCTCCTTGGGAATCACCAGCACGTGGGTCGGAGCCTGCGGCTGGATATCGCGAAATGCCAGCGTCGTCTCCGTCTCGTGGATGATGTCTGCCTGGATCTCACGGGCAATGATCTTGCAGAACAGGCAGTCGTTCGCGGCCGGGGCATGGTCAGTGCTCATGGATCAACAGTACGGCGAGTCAACCGGACAGTGCCGCTGCGCGTCGTACCTGCGTGAGAACGTTGATCATGGCTGAACGTGCAGAGAGCCGGCCCGCCGCCGGGGAGTGGGAAGCCGACAGGGCCCTCACCGACCTGTACGCCGCCCACTGGCAGTCGCTCGTGCGGCTCTCCTGGCTGCTGGTCAGGGACCAGCACCTGGCCGAGGAGACGGTGCAGGACGCTTTTGTGGCGATGCACGGCCGGTGGTCCCAGCTTCGGAACCAGGACCTGGCCCTGGCCTACCTGCGCCGGTGTGTGGTCAACAGCTCACGCTCGGTCCTGCGTCACCGCAAGGTCGAGGATCGATATCTGAGCGCCGAGACCAGCGCCCGGACCGCCCACGGCATCACCGAGGAGCCCAGCGCCGAGACGCGCGCCATCGAGCACTCGACCGGCGTCCGCCTGGTTGCCGCTCTGGAGCGCCTGCCCCGCCGGCAACGAGAGGTGCTGACCCTGCGCTACTACCTTGACCTCAGCGAGGCTCAGATCGCCAACGCCCTGAGCATCTCTACTGGCTCGGTCAAGGCTCATGCTCACCGAGGTCTGGTCGCCCTGCGATCCGATGTGGAGGTCCCGTCATGATCACCGACGATCTTGAACGCCGGCTGCGTGAGGGCCTGCACAGGGAAGCCGAGCGAATCACCCCGCAAGAACGACGAACGGAGATCCTGGCCATGGTCCACGACCAGACACAGGTCATCGAGCCCCACCGGCGCTGGCTCATCCCGGTCGCAGCAGCCGCGTCGGTGGCCCTCATCGGCACCATCATCTGGGGCGTAGCCAACGGCGGCAGCAACCAACCGATAACGCCCGCGGTGACGCCCGCGGTGACGTCCACGTCCACGTCGACGTCTACACACACGTCGACGACCGCCCCGTTACCGGGCACGAAGGCGGCGGTGCCAAACCCGTTGCCTGCGGCCAGCGGGAAGGCGCTGGGTGCCACCACCCAGGTGGCGCTGCCCGCATACTTCGTCGGCGCCAACTCCGGCACTGGCGACCGGTTCGGCCTCTACCGCGAGTTCGTCCTGGCCGCCGTTCCGGCTGGGGCCACGCCGACGCAGAAGGCCAGGGCCGCGGTCGCCGTGGCGATCAACGCCCAGTCGTTCACCAACCACGAGCCCTATGTTCAGCTCTGGTCCGGCACATCCGTCCAGAACCTCACGGTGACGCCGAGCCGAATCACCATCACACTCAGCGGCCCGGGCGCGCGCGGCTTCACCGCCGAGCAGACCAGGCTCGCGGTTCAGGAGCTCGTCTGGACCGCACAGGCGGCCATCGGCCAAGGGACCATTCCGGTGAAGTTCGTGGTCGCGAACGGGTCCACGAAGCTGTTCGGGACCTACCCCACCGCGCAGACGTACAACCGCCCGGCGAGCGACCTGCAGTACCAGGTTCTCGCGCCGATCTGGATCACCTCTCCCGTGCGCGGTCAGGTGTTCCCGGCTGGCACGGCGGTGGTGGCCAGGGGCCAGTCATGCGCCTTCGAAGGCACGACGCAGTGGCAGCTGAAGAAGAGCGGGACGGCCGTCAGGTCCGGCGTGACCACCGCCTCCAGCGGATGCCCGACGCGAGGTACCTGGCAGGTGAAGCTGGGGGTTCTCGCCGCGGGCAGCTACACCTTCCGGATGTACGAGGTCAACATGCAGGACGGCCAAGGCGTCGTGGCCGAGACGTCAAAGCCGTTCACCGTGCGGTAGTTGAGGCAAGCACAGCGCTGGCAGGCTCAGCGCCATCGACTGGCGGCACTCAGCACCGCAAGTGCCGCCGGTCCGGCGCTGGAGGAGCGCAGGACGTTGGAGCCCAGCCGCACCGACAGCGCTCCGGCAGCGACGAACGAGCTCAGCTCTTCCGGAGCGACGCCGCCTTCGGGACCGACGATGAGCAGGACGTCCCCGGATTTCGGCAGCTCGATCCCGGCCAGAGGCAGTTGTGCCTCCTCGTGCAGGACGAGCGCGAGCGCTGCCCCCTTGATCCGATGTATGACGGCAACGTGGTCTGCGGGCGCACTCACCAACGGGACGCGAGTACGCCGCGACTGCTTGGTGGCCGACAGAACGACCGACTCCCACTTGCGCACGGACTTGGCGGCTCGCTCGCCGCGCCAGATCACGATGCTGCGTGCGGCCTGCCAGGGAACCACCTCGTCGACCCCGATCTCGGTGGCGGCCTCGATGGCCTGCTCGTCCCGATCGCCCTTCGCCAGTGCCTGGATCAGCACAAAGCGCGAATCCGGTTGCAGCTCCTGCGTTATCGCCTGCACTCGCAGGTGGAGCTGGCCCGCACCGACGCCCTCGACCACGGCGACGACGCGATGGCCGACCCCGTCGGTGAGCAGAACCTGCTCGCCGACACCGAGCCGCTTGACCGTCGCGCCATGACGTCCCTCAGGACCGTCCAGCATGAGCCCCGACCCCTGCCTGGCCCCGGCCAGCTGTTCCGCGGAGACGAAAAAGAGGGGAGCGGTCACGGCAGCAACTTATCTGCCCGGTCTGTCCTACCTGCCCTCACTTGCCCAGGAACGCGTCGCGCAGCTTGCCGAAGTCCCTCAGCTTGCCGAACAGACCTTGCGATGACAGGGTGAGCCGGCCTTCCGGACGCTCCTCGCCGCGCAGGACCGCGAGCTGGCGAAGCACGTCCTCCTGCTCGGTAGTGAGCCTGGTCGGCGTCTGGACGCCGGCATGGATCAGGAGATCGCCGCGCCCGGTCCCCCTCAGGTGGGTGACGCCCTTGCCCTTGAGTGTCGTGACGTCGCCAGGCTGGGTGCCCGGCCTGATCTCCAGGTCGATCATCCCGTCGAAGGTGTCGAGCTTGATGGTCGCGCCCAGGGCGGCTGCGGTCATCGGGAGCTCGACCGAGCAGTGCAGGTCATCGCCGCGGCGCTGGTAGGTCTCGTGCGGAGTGACGACCACCTCGACATACAGGTCACCGGCCGGCCCCGCTCCCGAACCGACCTCGCCCTCGCCCGGGAGCTGGATCCGGGTGCCGGTGTCGACTCCGGCCGGGACCCGGAGCTTGAGGTTTCGGCGGGTCCGCACCCGACCCTCGCCGGCGCACTCGAAACAGGGGTTGGCGATGACGGTGCCAGAGCCCTGACAGGCGCTGCACGGTCGGGACGTCATGACCTGGCCGAGGAAGGATCGCTGAACCTGATGGATCTCGCCTCGGCCGCCACAGACGTCACAAGTACGCGTCCCGGTGCCCGGCTGCGATCCGTTGCCGTGGCAGGTACCGCAGGCAACCGCGGTGTCGATCGCTAGCTCGCGTTCGGCACCGAAGACGGCCTGTGAGAGGTCAATCTCGAGCCTGATCAGGGCGTCCTGGCCCCGACGCTGGCGCGAGCGTGGCCCACGTCCCGCGCCGCCGGCCCCCTGGCCGAAGAAGGCGTCCATGACGTCGCTGAACGAGAAGCCCTGGCCGAAGCCGCCGCTCGCGCCGCCATAGGGGTCTGAGCCGGCGTCGTAGGCTCGGCGCTTCTCGGCGTCGGACAGGACGTCATACGCCTGCGACACCTTCTTGAACTTGTCCTCGGCCTCGTCATCGGCGTTGACGTCGGGGTGCAGCTTGCGCGCCAGCCGGTGGTAAGCCCGCTTGATGTCCTCGGCACTGGCGTCGCGAGCGACGCCCAGATCCTGGTAGTAGTTGTTCAAAGAATGTCCTTGCGCCAGTTGGTGATGGAGTTGCCCACGAGTTACGGGGCGAGAATCTGGGAGACGTAACGGGCCACCGCACGTACCGATGCCATCGTCGTCGGATAGTCCATGCGGGTCGGTCCGAGCACCCCGAGTCCGGCCACGACTTCTCTGCCGGTGCCGTACCCGGTGCTGACCACGGACGTGGTGCTCAGCCCGGCGTGCGTATTCTCATGGCCGATGCGGACCGCCACCACATCGCCTTCGTTGCTCATGGTGGCCAGGAGCTTCAACAGCACGACGTGCTCTTCCAGCGCCTCGAGCACCGGTCCGATGGTGAGGGGGAAGTCGGTGCCGAAACGCATGAGGTTGGACGTTCCAGCCAGGACCACGCGCTCCTCGCGCTCCTCGACCAGTGCATCGTCCAGGGAGCGCACGACCGCACGCACGAGGTCACGGTCGGCCGGCGCAAAGCTCTCGGGCAGGGACTGCAGCCGCGCGGCTGCCTCGATGAGCTGATGTCCGCTTGCCTCGGCGTTGAGTCGTGTCCGCAGCTCGGCGATGACCTGCTCGCCGTCGGCGGTCAACAGGTCACGGGAGGACTCGATGACCCGCTGTTCGACCCGACCCGTGTTGAGGATGAGCACGACCATGACACGGTAGGCACCCATCGAGAGCAACTCGAGGTGGCGAACCGAAGATCTGGTCAACGACGGATACTGCATGACCGCCACCTGATGGGTCAGCGAGGCGAGCAACCGCACGGTGCGATCAACGACGTCATCGAGGTCAACCGCCCCCTGGAGGAACGTCGAGATGGCCGTGCGTTCCGGGCCGCTCATCGGTTTGACGTCGCTGAGCCGGTCAACGAACATGCGGTAGCCGGCATCGGTGGGAACCCGCCCTGCGCTCGTGTGCGGAGCCGAGATCAGACCTTCGTCCTCGAGCGCCGCCATGTCGTTGCGGACCGTGGCTGCCGAGACACCGAGGCGGTGACGTTCGAGCAGCGCCTTGGAGCCGACCGGCTCGGAGGTCTTGACGTAGTCCTGGACGATGGCGTCCAGCACCGCCAGCCTGCGTTCGTCGGGCATCCGCCCACCTCCCTGTCCCTTGATCGGTCTGTGTCACTGATCGGTCTGCTGTCTTGATCGGCGTGCTGTATTGATCGGTCTGCTGTCTTGATCAGTCTGGTGTATTGAGCGGTCTGGTTCATGGAGCGGTCATCGCCAGGGCACGCCCTGACATCCCACGGCGCGTTGGCACTCCGCTTTTCAGAGTGCCAAGTCTACGATGCCACGGTGAATGATCGTTACGGCGCAGACGTTCTTTCCGGTGACTGGCGCATCCCCAAGAGCGGCAGGGCCGTGCGGACTCGTGAGATAGCCGCCGAGTCCGGGCTGGTGGTCGAGGAGATGGAGACCGGCTGGTGCGGGGCTGTCGTCAGGGTTGAGAAGGCCGGGGGCATGCAGGTCGTTCACCTCGAGGACCGCCGCGGACGCAGCAGGGGCTTCCCGCTGGGGCCTGGTTTCCTGCTGGACGGCGCACCGGTCATCCTGACCGCGCCGACTGCGGCCGCTCGGGCAGCCGCCCGCCAGGCCAAGGACGCCGCGTCGCGGACCGCTAGTGGCTCCAGAGCCGTCGAGGGCGTCCGGGCCAGGGTCGCCTCGGGATCACGCATCTTCGTCGAGGGCAAGCACGACGCCGAGCTCATTGAGAAGGTCTGGGGCGACGATCTGAGGATCGAGGCGGTGGTCGTCGAGATGCTTGACGGCGTCGACGATCTCGCTGCCGTCATCCGCGACTTCCAGCCGGCGCCGGGCCGGCGCCTCGGAGTTCTCGTCGACCACCTCGTCCCCGGCACCAAGGAGAGCAGGCTGGTTCAGGAGGCGCGCGCAGTGAGCCGCTACGCGCCGTACGTCAAGATCCTGGGCCACCCGTATGTCGATGTGTGGCAGTCCGTGCGACCCGAGCGCCTGGGCTTGGAGAGCTGGCCGGTCATCCCCCGCGGGATGTCCTGGAAGCACGGCATCGTTGCCGAGCTGGGCTGGCCGCACCGGACCCAGAGCGACATCGCCCACGCCTGGAATCGCATCCTGGCGACCGTGCGCACCTATGCCGACCTCGAACCGACCCTGCTGGCCAGTGTCGAGGAGCTGATTGACTTCGTCACGACGCAGGAGTGACGAACAACGGCTCAGCGTCACCACGCAGGAGTGACGAACAAGCTCGGCGTGACAAGTGACTTGTGACGCATGCGGACACAGCGTCACGATGCTCGACGGGACCATGTCTGAGCAGTAGGTTTTCTGTAGGCGCACTTAGCAGCGCTTCGCCTTCAGAGGGGACATCTGATGACTGACAACCCGCAGGACCAACCCACCGAGGGTGAGCAGCCGCCGTACACTTCGCCACCGCCTCCGCCGGTCCCGCCGCCTTACCAGGCACCGGCATACGGCCAGCAGGCACAGGCGCCGGTCTCTCCGGCTGACGCCCACATGTGGTCGATGTTGGGCCACCTCGGCGGCATCTTGTTCGGCTTCATCCCATCTCTGGTGGTCTACCTGATCTACAAGGACCGCGACCCCTTCATCCGTCGCCATTCAACGCAGGCGCTGAACTTCCAGATCATCGCGGCGATCGCCTACGTTGTGTCTGGCTTTCTTCCCATCATCGGCATCTTGATCGGGTTTGCCGCCTTCGTCTGCGTCGTGGTGTTCAGCATCATGGCCGCGATGGCCGCGAACAAGGGGGAGGAGTACACCTACCCGATAGTCCCCCAGATGGTGACCTAGAACCCCAGCAGGCGCCGCACGACGGTGTCCGCGAGCAGGCGGCCGCGCAGGGTCAGGACGACCCGGCGCGGCCGCAGTGCGCTCAGCCCGTCGACGAGTCCATCAGCGATCAGGCCTGCGACCGCCGAGCTGCCCTCGGGGCGCAGGTCGTCGATCGGCAGCCCGTCCACCAGCCGGACCCCGAGCAGCACTCGCTCGTCGTAGAGCTGTTCGTCCGTGAGCAGCTCGCGACCGGCTGCCGGCGAGAGCCCACTGCCCAGTCGGGTGGCAAAAGCGTTGGGGTGCTTGACGTTCCACCACCGGACGCCGCCAACGTGGCTGTGTGCCCCAGGTCCCACACCCCACCAGTGACCATCAGCCCAGTAGCCCTCGTTGTGCCGGCACCGATCGGCCTCCGTACGCGCCCAGTTGCTCACCTCGTACCAGCCAAAGCCAGCCGCTGCCAGGGCCTGGTCAGCCAGCTCGTACTTGGCGGCCTCGTCGTCGTCCTCGGGGGCCGGCACCTGACCACGCCGGACCTGGGCCCCCAGCTTGGTGCCTTCTTCGACGACCAGGGCGTAGGCCGAGATGTGGTCCGGCTCAAGTTCGATGGCGGCGTCCAGACTCGCGCGCCAGTCCAGCATCGACTCCCCCGGCGTGCCGTAGATCAGGTCAACACTGACCTTGAGGCCGGCGGCCTTTGCGGCCTCCACCGCCCTGGCCACGTTGACGGGGTCGTGGGTGCGCTCCAGTGTCGCCAGCACGTGCGGCACGGCGGACTGCATGCCGACGCTGACCCGGGTGAACCCACCAGCGGCCAATGTCAGCAACGACTGCGGGGTCACCGAGTCCGGGTTGGCCTCGGTGGTCACCTCAACGCCGTCGGCCAGACCGAATCGGGTCCGTATGCCGTACAGCACCTTCACGAGGTCGCTCGCCGCCAGGACGGTCGGGGTGCCTCCACCGAAGAACACGGTCTTGACCGCCGGGGCGGTGGGGCCCAGGACTCGGGTGGCCAGCTCGAGCTCGCGCAGGGCAGTGTCGGCGTACGTCCCGACGCTGGCACCGTCAACGCCGAGCTCGGCCAGCGTGTAGGTGTTGAAGTCGCAGTAGCCGCATCGCACCGTGCAGAAGGGAACGTGGACATAGACACCAAAAGGCCCTGACCCCAACGCCTTCAGCGCGTACGCAGGAAGCTCCCCGGACGGCGGGGCAGGTTCGCCCTCGGGCAACGCACTCGGCATACGTCCATCCTCGCAGGGATCCAGAAACTGATGCACCACCATCGGCCACTAGGCCCGGCGGAGCTCGAGGTCGTAGATGGTCCGGCCCAACGCCAGCCCCTTCCGCTCGAACCGGGTCATGACCCGGCCCTCGAACCGCGGAGCGAAGCCACTCACCGGACCGTCACCGGGCGCCGCATGGTCCTGCGCCTCCCGATCGGAGGCGAGCTCACCCTCATACGGGTTGGTCAGCGAGTCACAAGCGGCCAGGACGTCGCGCATCTGCCTGGCATAGTCCGCCCAGTCAGTCGACAACCGCAGCGTCCCTCCCGGCGCGAGGCGGGACGCGGCCAGCTCGGCGAAACCTGGATTGACGAGCCGCCTCTTGTGGTGACGCACCTTGTGCCAGGGGTCGGCGAAGAACACCCAGATCTCGGCAGCGCTCTCGAGCCCCAACATGTGCTCGAGCACCTGCATGGCGTCGGCCTGCACCAGTCGGACGTTGGTCAGGTCGTGGTGAACGATCTTGGCCAGGGTCACAGCCAGACCTGGCCGATACACGTCCACGGCAAGGAAGTTCATGCCCGGTCTCGCCCGGGCGCCCTGCACGACGGCGTCTCCGGTGCCCGAGCCGATCTCGACGACCAGCGGAGCCACCCTGCCGAAGTCACGCTTCGCGTCAAGGACGAAACCCGGAGCAACCGACATGGATGCCTGCACCCTCGGCACGTCGATCAGCAACCTCTCGTGGTGTTCGTCCCAGGTCCGCTGCAGCCGGGGCCGGAGCCTGTTGTCGCGCCGGACGAAGGAGACCGTCCGGCGCTGGAACGGCGCAACCAGCTGGCCCTCCATGAACGGGACTACTTCTTGGTCCGGTCCCCACCGGACGCCGCGTCGTTGGACAGCGCCGCGATGAAGGCCTCCTGGGGCAC
>DHJN01000050.1:16713-22606 GCA_002404345.1 Actinobacteria bacterium UBA4719
CGCTTGCGCGAGATGTCACCGCCATAGCACTTGGCAAGGACGTCCTTGCGCATGGCGCGGATGGTCTCGCGGGCGATGATGCGCGCGCCGATGGCGGCCTGGATCGGCACCTCGAAGTTCTGGCGCGGGATCAGCTCACGCAGCTTGGACGCCATCATCACGCCATAGGCGTACGCCTTGTCCTTGTGCACGATCGAGCTGAAGGCGTCGACCGGCTCACCCTGAAGAAGGATGTCGACCTTGACCAGATCGGCGGTCTGGTCACCGTCTGGCTCGTAGTCGAGCGAGGCGTATCCGCGGGTCTTGGACTTCAGCTGGTCGAAGAAGTCGAACACGATCTCGGCCAGAGGCAGCGTGTAGCGCATCTCGACGCGCTCCTCGGAGAGGTAGTCCATCCCGCGCAAGGTGCCGCGCCGGGTCTGGCACAGCTCCATCACCGAACCGATGAACTCGCTCGGCACCAAGATCGTTGCGCGCACCACCGGTTCGCTGATGTCGCCGATCTTGCCGCTGGGGAACTCGCTGGGGTTGGTCACGGTGATGACCTTGCCGTCGTCGAGCTTGACCTCGTAGACCACGTTGGGCAGCGTCGAGATCAGCTCGAGGTCGAACTCACGCTCGAGCCGCTCCCGGACGATCTCCAGATGCAGCATGCCCAGGAAGCCGACCCGGAAACCGAACCCGAGCGCGACCGACGTCTCGGGCTCGTAGACGAGGGCGGCATCGTTGAGCTTGAGCCGGTCCAGGGCGTCACGCAGCTCCGGGTAGTCCGAGCCGTCGATGGGGTACAGGCCAGAGAACACCATCGGCTTGGGGTCGCTGTAACCGCCGAGGTCCTCGATTGCCGGCTTGGATGCGTTGGTGACCGTGTCGCCCACCCGCGACTGCCGCACGTCCTTCACGCCGGTGATGAGATAACCCACCTCACCGACGCCCAGCCCCTTGCAGACCACCGGCTCGGGAGAGATGACACCGATCTCGAGGAGCTCGTGCGTCGCCTTGGTCGACATCATCAAGATCTTTTCGCGCGGGTTGAGGTTGCCGTCCACGACGCGCACGTAGGTCACGACACCGCGGTACGTGTCATACACCGAGTCGAAGATCATCGCCCTCGCCGGGGCATCGGGGTCGCCCACGGGTGCCGGCAGGTCGCGGACGATCTGGTTCAGCAGCGGCTCGACGCCGAAGCCGGTCTTGCCCGACACCTTCAGACAGTCCTCGGGCTGGCAGCCGATCAGACCCGCGAGCTCCTCGGCATACTTCTCCGGCTGGGCGGCGGGCAGGTCGATCTTGTTCAGCACCGGAATGATCGTGAGGTCGTTCTCCATCGCCAGATAGAGGTTCGCCAACGTCTGGGCCTCGATGCCCTGGGCGGCGTCCACGAGCAGGACCGCACCCTCGCAGGCAGCCAGCGATCGCGATACCTCGTAGGTGAAGTCCACATGGCCCGGCGTGTCGATCATGTTCAGGCAGTAGGTGGTCTCGTCGACCTCCCACGGCATCCGCACGGCCTGGGACTTGATGGTGATGCCACGCTCGCGCTCGATGTCCATCCGGTCGAGGTACTGGGCGCGCATCGCGCGGGGGTCAACTACCCCGGTGATCTGCAGCATCCGGTCAGCCAGGGTCGACTTGCCGTGGTCGATGTGGGCGATGATGCAGAAGTTCCGGATGAGGTCCGGCGGCGTCGCGTGAGGCTGCAGCGCGTTACGGGCCTTGGGTGACACGGTGGCGGTTACCTCATCTGGTCTCGGGAACGATCAGAACAAGTCTCGCACGCCCCGCCCCCGGTCTCCGACCGGCCGCGTGCTGCCCGAGGCTACGGTTCGGACATGAAGAACCACGGTCTGAAGTCAAAGCTGGCACGCGTCATCGGTCGGGCTCTCGGCCGCGCTGGCGGACTGAACCGAGCGCCGTCCCCAGCGCAAGCGAGAGGCGCGGCATACCCGGGTGACTTTCGTGGGATCCCGAAGATCAGCTACGCGCCCAACCCGGGGAACGGGAACGTGGCCGACCCGGGCGAGATCGTCTGGACCTGGGTGCCCTTCGAGGAGGACCACAGCCAGGGCAAGGACCGGCCGGTGCTGGTGATCGGACGCGACGGACCGTGGCTGCTGGCCCTACCACTGACCAGCAAGGATCACGACCGCGACGCCGCTATGCAGACCCGCGCCGGTCGCCTGTGGACGGACATCGGGTCCGGCCCCTGGGACCACCGCGGGCGGTCCAGTGAGGTCCGGGTCGACCGGATCCTGCGCGTCGACCCGGCCCGGGTGCGCCGCGAAGGAGCCGTCCTGGACGAACGTCGCTTCAACCAGGTAGCCGCCGCAGTGCGAAAGCCGGCTCCCTGAGCCTCGATCAGCTACTTGAGCAGCTGCCGGGCCATGACGATGCGCTGGATCTGGTTGGTGCCTTCATAGATCTGGGTGATCTTGGCATCGCGCATCATCCGCTCGACCGGAAAGTCCTGGGTGTAGCCATAGCCGCCGAGCAGCTGTACCGCATCCGTGGTGACCCGCATGGCCACGTCGGAGGCGAAGCACTTGGCTGCGGCCCCGAAGAACGGGAGGTCGGGGTCGTTGCGCTCGGACTTGGCCGCCGCGACGTAGACCATCTGCCGGGCCGCCTCGAGGTTCATCGCCATGTCAGCGAGCATGAACTGCAGGCCTTGGAAGTCTGCGATCCGCTTGCCGAACTGCTTGCGCTCTTTGACATAGCCGACCGCGAAGTCAAGCGCACCCTGGGCAATCCCGACCGCCTGGGCGCCGATGGTGACGCGGGTGTGGTCGAGGGTGCGCAGCGCGATCTTCAGGCCTTCGCCCGGCGCGCCAATCATCCGGTCACCGGGGATCCGGACGTTGTCGAAGACCAGGTCACGAGTGGGTGAGCCCTTGATCCCGAGCTTGCGCTCCTTGCTACCGAACGAGAAGCCCTCGTCTGACTTCTCGACGATGAACGCGCTCACGTTCGAGCCGCGCTTGGCATCGGGATCGGTCACCGCGAGGACCGTGTAGTACTCCGAGAAGCCTGCGTTGGTGATCCACGACTTCTGTCCGGACAGGACCCAGCCGTCGCCGTCGGCCTTGGCACGACACCTCATCGACGCCGTGTCGCTGCCGGCCTCCCGCTCGGAGAGCCCGTAGGAGAAGGCCGCCTCGCCGCTGGCCAGCGGGGGCAGGTACTTCGCCTTCAGCTCATCCGACCCAGCCAGGATCAGGGGCAGGCTACCGAGCTTGTTGACCGCAGGGATCAGGGACGAGGACGCGCAGACCCGGGCGACCTCCTCGATGACGATGCAGGTGGCGAGCGCGTCGGCACCCACACCGCCGTACTCCTCCGGGACATGGGGGGCGTGGAAGTCCGAGGCCACCAGGGCGTCGTACGCCGTCTGGGGGAACGTCGCTGTGTCGTCAACCTCGGCAGCGTGCGGAGCGATCTTGTTCTCGGCAACGGCGCGCACGGCCTCGCGCAGCATGTCGTGGTCCTCGGAGAGCCGGAAGAGGTCAAAGTCCTTGTCGTTGCGCATGTTCTTGTCGTTGCTCATGTTTGGGTCCCGGTTCAGACGTAGGTGTGGAAGCCGCGGCCGGTCTTGCGGCCGAGCAGGCCTGCGTCGACCATTCGGGCGAGCAGGGGCGGCGAAGCGTAGAGCGGCTCCTTGAACTCGTCATACAGCGACTCTGCCACCGCCTTGACGGTGTCCAGGCCGATCAGGTCGGCGAGCGCGAGCGGCCCCTGTGGGTGTGCGGCTCCCCGCACGAGACCCTCGTCGATGTCGTCGGCCGTGGCGAACCCGGACTCCAGCATCCGGATCGAGGAGAGCACGAACGGAATCAGCAGCGCGTTGACCACGAAACCGGCACGGTCCTGGCAGTCGATGGCGTGCTTGTCCAGGGTCTTCTCAACGAAGGTGCGGGCTCGCTCGGTNNTCGAGGATCGCCTCGACGACCATGTCCCGGTCGGCCAGCGCCTCCAGGTTGTCGACGACGCGGATCCGGTCCAGCACCTGCGCAGCGCTGTCGATCCTGCCGCGTTCCTCGGCCCGTAGCAGCGACTTCTCGAGCCGCGTCCGACCGACAACTGCGGAGGCCTCGGACGACTCGGCGACGACAACGTCGAGACCGGCCCTCGCGCAGACCTCGGCGATGCCGGCACCCATCAGGCCACAACCCACCACACCAATTTTTTTCATCAGCTCTCCTCCTCAGCCCTGGACACGGTGGGTCTTGCTGGCCCACTCACGGTCTCGAAGGGCAAACTTTTGGATCTTTCCGGTCGACGTCTTGGGCAGCTCGACGAGGAAGTCGACGTTGCGCGGCGCCTTGTAGCGGGCGATCTTGACTCGGACGTGGTCGATCAGCTCGCTCTCTTCGACGAGGAAGCCGTCCTTGAGCACCACGAAGGCCTTCGGCCGCTCGCCCCACTTCTCGTCCGGCACCCCGATCACCGCCACCTCCAGGACCGCCGGGTGGCTCATCAACGCCTGTTCGACCTCGACGGTGGAGATGTTCTCCCCGCCTGAGATCACCACGTCCTTGGCGCGGTCGCGCAGCTCGACGTACCCGTCCGGGTGCATGACACCGAGGTCGCCGGTGTGGAACCAGCCGCCGCTAAAGGCATCCGCGGTCCCCTGCGGGTCGCGGTAGTAACCGGCCATCACGTTGTTGCCGCGCAGTACGATCTCGCCCATGGTCAGGCTGTCGGCCGGCACGTCCTTCATCTTCTCGTCGACCACCCGCACTCGCTCGGCCTGCACCATGCTGACTCCCTGACGAGCCTGGAGCGTGGCCCGTTCCTGCGGTTCCAGCGCAGACCACCCGGGCTGGGACTGGCACACCGAATAGGGACCATAGCTCTCGGTGAGTCCGTAGACGTGCACGATCTGGAAGCCCATCTGCTCCATCTGCAGGATCGTCGTCGGGCTCGGCGGGGCGCCGGCGGTGGTGATCAACAACGAGTAGTCGAGCTTGGCGGCCTGGGGCGCGTTCATGATGGTCGTGACGACGGTCGGCGCGCCGTTGAGGTGGGTGACCCGGTGTTCCTGGATCAGCTCCCAGATCACGTCCCCGCGGACCTCACGCAGGCACACGTGCGTGCCACCGATGCCGGTCAGCGCCCACTGCGTGCACCAGCCGTTGCAGTGGAACATCGGCAGTGTCCACAGATAGACGCTGTCCTGGTCGAACGAGGAGTGAACGATCTCCCCGAAACAGTTCAGGTAGGCGCCGCGATGTGTGTAGACCACGCCCTTGGGCTTGCCCGTCGTGCCCGAGGTGTAGTTGATCGAGATCGGGGCCAGCTCGTCTTCGACCGCCCACTCCAGGGGATCGCTTGACCCGCGCAGAGTGAAGTCGTCATAGCGGACCAACCGCGCTCCGGCCAACGCGACGGCCTCAGGGTCCGCAGTCTCTTCGGCTTCGGAGTCCTCGAAGACGACGACCTCGGTGATCGCTGGCACGTTGTGGAGCGCGGAAGCCACCTGGGGAAGAAAGGCGGAGTCGGTCACCAGCACCTTGGCGCCGGAGTGGTTCAGGATGTACGCGATCTCCTCGTCCGACAGCCGCGTGTTCACCGACACCAGGACGCCGCCCGCCAGTGGGACCGCGAACTGTGCGACGAGCATCTCGGGCAGGTTCGGCATCAGGTACGCAACCCGGTCACCGGGCTGGATGCCGCCGGCCCGCATCGCGTGCGCCATCGCAGTGGCCTGCGCCGCGAGCTCTCGGTAGGTCAGCCGTCGCTTCCCGTAGACCACGGCGGTCTTGTTCGGAAACACCCGGGCCGACCTCTCCAGGAAGGACAACGGGGTCAACGCGGTGTTCGAGACGCTCATAGGTGTCCTTCGGGCAGGCGCGGAGGCGGTGAATGACGCGGAGTGGTAGTTGAAGCGAGAGT
Source organism: Actinobacteria bacterium UBA4719 (assembly GCA_002404345.1). Classification (GTDB taxonomy): domain Bacteria; phylum Actinomycetota; class Actinomycetes; order Actinomycetales; family Dermatophilaceae; genus UBA4719. Next base: position 22,606 of record DHJN01000050.1, read on the forward strand.
G
>DHJN01000211.1:0-1113 GCA_002404345.1 Actinobacteria bacterium UBA4719
CGACAAGTCGAAAACGATCCCGCACAGCCAGACCCCTGACCGGCCTATTTGCGCGCGCTCTTAGAGATACTGGCCGGTGTTGGCCACGGCGTCGATGGAGCGACCCGGTTCGGTGCCGTCCTTGCCGGTGACCAGCGTGCGGATGTAGACGATGCGCTCGCCCTTCTTGCCAGAGATGCGAGCCCAGTCGTCGGGGTTGGTCGTATTGGGCAGGTCCTCGTTCTCCTTGAACTCGTCGACACACGAGGCCAGAAGATGCTCAACCCGGATGCCCTTCTGAGCCGTCGTCAGGAAGTCCTTGATCGCCATCTTCTTGGCGCGATCGACGATGTTCTGAATCATCGCCCCGGAGTTGAAGTCCTTGAAGTAAAGGACCTCCTTGTCACCGTCGGCATAGGTGACCTCCAGGAAGCGGTTGGCGTCGATCTCGGAGTACATCCGCTCGACCGCGGCCTGGATCATCGCCTCGACGGTGCGCTGCGGCGAACCGCCGTGCTCAGCGAGGTCGTGGTCGTGCAGTGGCAGGTCCGCGGTGAGGTACTTGCTGAAGATGTCGCGCGCGCTCTCGGCGTCGGGACGCTCGATCTTGATCTTCACATCGAGCCGGCCAGGTCGCAGGATCGCGGGGTCGATCATGTCTTCGCGGTTCGATGCACCGATGACGATGACGTTCTCGAGGCGCTCGACACCGTCGATCTCGGACAGGAGCTGCGGCACGATCGTCGTCTCGACATCTGAGGACACACCAGAGCCACGAGTCCGGAACAGCGCGTCCATCTCGTCGAAGAAGACCACCACAGGTGTGCCGTCGGAGGCCTTCTCGCGGGCACGTTGGAAGATCAGGCGAATGTGTCGCTCGGTCTCACCGACGTACTTGTTGAGCAGCTCAGGGCCCTTGATGTTCAAGAAGAAGGACTTGCCGACCGGCTTGCCTTCCTTGGCCGCAACCTTCCTGGCCAGCGACGCCGCAACGGCCTTGGCGATCAACGTCTTTCCGCAACCGGGCGGGCCATAGAGCAGGACGCCCTTCGGGGGCTTCAGCTTGTGCTCCATGAACAGGTCCGGGTGCAGGTAGGGCAGCTCGACGGCGTCGCGGATCGCCTCGATCTGACC
>DHJN01000211.1:1213-6569 GCA_002404345.1 Actinobacteria bacterium UBA4719
GACCTCGGCCTTGGGGATCCGCTCGTAGACGAAGCCCGAACGGGAGTCCAGCAACAGGGCGTCGCCGACCCGGATCGGTTGTCCGTCAAGGCTTTCGGCCATCCGGCAGACGCGCTCCTCGTCGGCGTGCGCCACCACGAGCACCCGGTCGTCGCCCAGGAGCTCCTTGAGCATCACGATCTCGCCGATGCGCTCGAAACCGCAGGTCGCCACGACATTGAGGGCCTCGTTGAGCATGACCTCGCGGCCGGCGGACAGCTCGCCCGGGTCGACCGAGGGAGAGACTGCGACCCGCATCTTGCGACCACTGGTGAGGATGTCGACGGTGGCATCGTCGTAGGACTCGATGATCAAGCCGTAGGCCGAAGGCGGCTGGGCCAACCGGTCAACCTCACTCTTGAGGGTGACGATCTGCTCGCGCGCTTCTCTCAGCGTCCGGACGAGGCGTTCGTTCTGGGACGACAGGGTCGACAGCGCGGTCTGCAGCTGCAGTACGCGGTTCTCGAGGTCACGGGCACGGGTGGGCGAGTCCGCGAGGCGACGGCGAAGGCCGGCGACCTCCTCGGACAGCAGGGCTTGCTGGCGCAAGGCCTCCGCTCTGTCGACCGGCTCGACAGAGGACTCGTGCTGGTCCTCGTGCGGCGAGTTCTCGGACATCGTAGGCACCTCCTCGCGGTCGCCGTGGGCCGTCCTTAGCAACCGATCGTTTGACCCTAACCCGACACCGGACTACGTGGTGGAAGTATCGGTTAAAGATCGGCGAACACGTCGGATCTTCTTCTCCGAGGTTGGCCGCTCCCCCACGTCCTCCGGTGACCATTCGCCGGTGGCCAGCTCGCTGCCCTCATCCATCGCACCCTTGGCCGGGCGACGCTTGCGCAGCGGAGGCGTGACGCCAGGGGCGAGCCGCCGGGTGGTGATCAGGAAGCCGGTGTGACCGTGCATGCGGTGCTGGGGTCGGACCGCCAGTCCCTCGAGGTGCCAGCCGCGGACCATCGACTCCCAGGCTGCGGGCTCGGTAAAGCCCCCATGGTCGCGTGACGCCTCGGCCACCCGGGAGAGCTGAGTGACGGTGGCGACGTAACAGATGAGCACACCACCGGGAGCCAACGCGTCAGCGACGACGTCCAGGCACTCCCAGGGGGCCAGCATGTCCAGGACAACTCGGTCGATGGAACCCGGCTCGACGAGAAGGGGCATGGTCTCGACCAGGTCGCCGACCGTGACCTGCCAGGCCGGGTGCGGACCACCGAAGAAGCCCTCGACGTTGCCCCGCGCGATGTCGGCGAAGTCCTCACGGCGTTCGAACGAGTGCAGGTGGCCCAGGTCGCCGACAGCCCGCAGCAGGGACATGCTCAGAGCACCCGACCCGACGCCGGCCTCCACCACGCGGGCGCCGGGAAAGATGTCCGCCATTGCCACGATCTGACCGGCGTCCTTGGGATAGACCACTGCCGCGCCGCGCGGCATCGAGAGCACATAGTCCGAGAGAAGGGGCCGGACCGCGAGGTACTCGACGCCCGCGGTGTTCTTGACTGTCGAGCCATCCGGAGCACCGATGAGGTCGTTGTGGGCCAACCGACCACGGTGGGTGTGGAACTCCTTGTCGACCGTGAGGGTGATCGTGTGAAGGCGGCCCTTGGGATCGGTCAGCTGCACGCGCTCGCCCTCGGCGAACGATCCACGGCGCAGGTGGGCGCCAGTGGCACGCGGGGTGGTGGCGGGTCTGTGCGGGCTCATGGGGGGAAAGTCTAGGTCCGCGGAGAGGGCCTTCGAGACAGTGCGGCCTCGAGATCTCCGGCCAGGACGATGCCGTTGATCCGGCCGTCGGGACCACGCACCGGCACGGCGCCGATCCCGAGGTGCTGCATGGCGATCACCACGGTAGCGATCGACTGGTCCGGGGTGGCCTCGACGACCCACCCGTCCGGCTGCAGACGCATCACGCTGGTGACCGCGACACCCCCCAGGGACTGCTCGGGGATCGCGTGCAGCGCCTCGTCGTCAAGGAGCCCGATCGCGTTGCGCCCGTCGTCCTCGACGACCACGACCGTGCCGCCCGGTTCGCTGGCACGCAGGACCAGCGCCTGCGCGGCACTGGCGTGAGCAGGCAGGGACGCCGCGCGTCGCCATACGGAGTCAATCCGTATGCCGGCCAGCAGGCGACTCCCGCGCCCGGTACGGATCGCGTTGGTGGCGCCCACCCAGAGGAAGGAACCGATGAACAGCGCCCAGACGACGTTGAACAGATCCGGTGGCTGGCCGTTCAGCAGTGGCAGGCCAACAAACCACAGCACCACAAGAACCGTCACGACCCGCCCGCACCAGCCCGCGGCGATGAGCCCGCTCTCGCGGTTGCCGGTGACTCGCCACACCAGGGAGTCCACCAGGAAGCCGCCGTCCAGGGGAAGTCCGGGCAACAGGTTGAACCCGGCGACGAAGGCATTGGTGTAGACCATCGCGCCGACCAGCAGGGAGGTGATGCCGCCTGGCGGGACGTCAGGCAGGGCCAGCCAGCCGAGCAGAGCCAGCAGCGCATTGGCAGCAGGGCCAGCCACGGCCACCAGCGCACTGGCTCCGGGGCGCGCGGCGGAAGAGTCGTATGCCGTGTGCCCGCCCCAGAGGTCAGCCACGACCCGGTTCACCTGATATCCCACCCGGGTTGCCACGACGGCGTGAGCCGCTTCGTGAGCGAGCACCGAGATCAGCAGCAGAACGGCAAAGACCAGGGCCACGGCGTAGGCACCGATCCCGAGGTCGGGGCGACCGTCCGCGACACCGGGGCCGAAGGTGGCCACGATGACAAGGGCGATGATCGGCCAGGACCTGCCGATGTAGATGGGTACGCCGCCGATCGTGGCAAGGCGCAGGCCAGGGGCTGGACTTGTCGGGTCCTGCGTGCTGGCGGCCATGATCCGACCTTATGTTAGGGGACTCAGTGTCAGAGGTCTCAGTGTCAGTACGCACGTGTCAGTGCGCCCACTGTCGGTGCGCCAGTGTCGGTGTGCCAGTGTCGGTGCGCCAGTGTCGGTGCGCCCACCTACAGTGCCTTGCATGGTTGCTGCACTGTCCCCGAGCCGGGCCGCTGACTTCATGCAGTGTCCGCTGCTCTATCGCTTTCGGGTGATCGACAAGCTCCCGTCGCCGCCGAGCGCGGCGGCGGCGCGGGGCACCCTGGTTCACGCCGTGTTGGAGCGGTTGTTCGACCTCCCGGCTTCCGCCCGGACCATCGAGGCGGCCGCCGCCATGGTCGAGCCGCAGTGGCGGGCGCTGCTCGAGGGCACGCCAGAGCTGGCCGACCTCGTGGAAGAGTCGGACCCGGCCGCGGTGGCCAGCTGGTTCGGCGACGCCGTCTCGTTGATCGAGCGTTGGTTCACCCTGGAGGACCCGACCCGCCTGGAGCCAGCCGAGCGTGAGCTCTATGTCGAGACCGACCTGGACGGGCTTCTGCTGCGGGGCTATGTCGACCGGCTCGACGTCGCACCCACCGGCGAGATCCGCGTCGTCGACTACAAGACCGGCCGATCGCCCTCGGAGCTTTTCGAGGGCAAGGCGTTGTTCCAGATGAAATTCTATGCGTTGGTGCTGTGGCGGTTGCGTGGCGAGGTGCCGCGGATGCTTCAGCTTGTCTATCTCGCCAACTCCGAGATCGTGCGCTACTCACCCGACGAGGCTGACCTGCTTGCGGTCGAACGCAAGCTCAAGGCCTTGTGGCGGGCCATCGAGACCGCCGCCCAGACCGGTGACTGGCGGCCCAGCAAGTCCAAGCTCTGTGACTGGTGCGACCACCGAGCCCTGTGCCCGGCGTGGGGTGGCACTCCCCCGCCGCTGCCCGAGGGTGCAGCCCTCCTGGCTCTGGACCCGCGAGCCACGGCTCCCGTCGTCCCGGCCGAGGAGTAGTGGCTCAGCGGCCGGTGGCTCAGCTCCCTGTGTAAGCTCAGCTCCCTGTGTAATACGTGTCGGCCACCTTCAGCGCCTCATCCAGGACCGCGATGCCTTCCCGGATCTCGTCAGCGGATGTGGTGCACGGCGGCACGACGTGGGTCCGGTTGAAGTGAACGAACGGCCACACCCCGCGGTCCTTGCACGCCGCTGCGAACTCCGCCATGGGTTTGGCCTGCGCACCAACGGCGTTGAACGGAACCAGCGGCTCACGCGTCTCGCGGTCGCGCACCAGCTCCAGCGCCCAGAAGACGCCGAGCCCGCGAACCTCGCCAACGGACGGGTGCCGTTCGGCCAGCGCGCGCAGCTCGGGCCCGATCACGTCGGTCCCCAGCCAGCGAGCGTGATCGATGATGCCCTCCTCGCGGAAGATGTTGATCGAAGCCACCGCCGAGGCGCAGGCCAGGGGATGACCTGAGTACGTCAGCCCGCCGGGGTAGGCCCGGTCCGCGAACGTCGCGGCGATCGGGTCCGAGATGAGCACGCCACCCAGCGGCACATATCCTGAGTTGACGCCCTTGGCGAAGGTGATCAGATCCGGTGTCACGCTCCAGCGGTCCACGGCGAACCACTCGCCGCAGCGACCGAAACCGGCCATCACCTCATCGGCGATCATGACGATCCCGAACTCGTCGCACAGCGCCCGGACCCCGGCGAGATACCCCGGTGGCGGGACCAGGATCCCGTTGGTCCCGACCACGGTCTCCAGGATGATCGCCGCAACCGTGTGCGATCCCTCGACCATGAGGAGGTCCCGCAGATGTGACAGCGCGCGATCGGACTCCTCCTGCTCGGTGGTCGCATGGAACGCGGAGCGATAGGCGTACGGGCCCCAGTAACGGACGATCCCGGGCAGGCCCGGTTCGCAGGCCCAGCGGCGCGGGTCACCCGTGAGCGCGATGGCTCCGGCGGTCGCACCGTGGTAGCTGCGGTAGGCCGCCAGGATCTTGTGCCGCCCGGTGTGCAGGCGCGCCATCCGGATCGCGTTCTCGTTGGCGTCGGCGCCACCGTTGGTGAAGAAGACGGTGTTGAGGTCTCCCGGGGCGATCTCCGCGATGAGCCGGGCGGCCTCGCCACGCGCGTCGTTGGCAAAGCCCGGCGAGATGGTGCAGAGCTTGGCGGCCTGCTCCTGGATCGCGGCGACGAGCTTGGGGTGCTGGTAGCCGATGTTGAGGTTGACCAGCTGAGAGGAGAAGTCGAGATAACGCTTGCCGGTGTAGTCGGTGAAGTACGACCCCAAGGCAGAGGCGATCGGCAACGGGTCGATCTGGGCCTGCGCGGACCATGAATGGAAGACGTGCGAGCGGTCGTCGGCGCGAACTCGGGCCTCGTCGGTGGCGTGTTGGGGCGATGAGGTCTGCGGCGATGCAGTCTGGGGCGATGCAGTCTGCGGCGATGCAGTCTGGGGCGATGC
>DHJN01000211.1:6685-12686 GCA_002404345.1 Actinobacteria bacterium UBA4719
GGGCGATGCAGTCTGGGGCGATGAGGTCTGGGGCGATGAGGTCTGGGGCGATGATGGGTGGGTCAACGAAGGGTCCTATCTCGTGCGGGGGAAGCCGAGGTCGACTGCGGAGGTGGCGGGGTCGGGCCAGCGTGAGGTGACGACCTTGCCGCGGGTGTAGAAGCTCATGCCCTCGGCGCCGTACATGTGGCTGTCGCCGAACAGTGAGGCCCTCCAGCCGCCAAAGGAGTAGGAGGCCACCGGCACCGGAACGGGGACGTTGATCCCGACCATGCCGACCTCGACGTCGAACTGGAACTGTCGGGCGGCCCCGCCGTCGCGGGTGAAGATCGCCGTCCCGTTCGCATAGGGGTTGTCGTTGATCACCGCCAGGCCCTGCTCGTAGGTGTCCACGCGCACGACGCAGAGCACCGGCCCGAAGATCTCGTCGGTGTAGACGGTCATCTCGGGGGTGACGTGGTCGATCAGCGTCGTCCCGAGGAAGAACCCCTGCGCGGGCACCTCCTCCTGACGACCGTCGACCACCAGGGTGGCACCCTGCCGGGCGCCGGCGCCGATGTAGCCCGCAACCTTGTCGCGGTGCTCAGCCGTGATCAGCGGACCCATGTCGGTGTCCGGGTTGGTGCCGTCGCCGATCTTGAGCTTCGGCAGCCGGGCCGCAATAGCGTCGACCAAGGGGTCGCCAACATCACCCACCGCGACGGCGACGGACAGCGCCATACAACGCTCGCCTGCTGAGCCGTATGCCGCGGAGACCACCGCATCAGCAGCCATGTCCACGTCGGCGTCGGGCAGCACCAGCGCATGGTTCTTGGCACCACCAAGGGCCTGGACCCGCTTGCCGTTCGCCGTGCCCGTCTCGTAGATGTACCTGGCGATGGGCGTCGAGCCCACGAAGCTCACGGCGGCGATATCGGCGTGGGTCAGCAGCGCGTCGACGGCCTCCTTGTCGCCCTGGAGCACCGTGAAGACCCCATCGGGCAGACCGGCGTCCTTCCACATCTGCGCCAGGAACAGCGAGGCCGAGGGGTCCTTCTCGCTCGGCTTGAGGATGAAGGCGTTGCCGCAGGCGATGGCATTGGCGCACATCCACAGCGGCACCATCACCGGGAAGTTGAACGGGGTGATGCCGGCGACCACACCCAGCGGCTGGCGGATCGAGTACACGTCCACCCCGGTCGAGACCTGCTCGGAGAACCCGCCCTTGAGCAGCTGCGGGACACCGGCGGCGAACTCGACGTTCTCCAGGCCGCGTCCGATCTCGCCGGCGGCGTCGGCCAGGACCTTGCCGTGCTCGGCGGTGACGATCGCGGCGAGTGCTTCCGTCCGCTCATGCAACAGCTCCCGGAAGGCGAACAGCACACCCGACCGTTGGGACAGGGACGCGTGCCGCCAGTCCTTCGCGGCAGCAACGGCCTTGGCAACAGCGACATTGACCTCGCTGGCGCTGGCAAGCTCGACATCGGCGCTGTGCTGCCCCGTTGCCGGGTTGTACACGGGGGCGGTGCGGCCAGACGTGCCGGCGGTCTTGCGACCTTCGATCCAGTGTGAGATGCGCTGTGTCTGTGAGATGCGCTGCGTCTGTGAGATGCGCTGTGTCTGTGAGATGCCCTGTGTCTGTGAGATGCCGTGGGTCTGTGAGCCCTGTGTCATGGCGTCAGAATACGTGTCACCTATTGATCACACAATATACCTGTTGCTATGTTACAAACATGTCCACCACGCTGTCAGCCATCGAGGAACGGTTTGAGGAGCTCAGCGCCAAAGGACTCGCCGTTGCCGTGAGCCGTGCGGTACGTGATGGCGCCCTGCCGCCGGGCGCAAAGCTCCCCCCTATCCGGGTCCTGGCCACCCAGCTTGGTCTCTCCCCCACCACGGTCAGCGCCGGCTGGGCGCTGCTGGCTCGCTCCGGCGCGATTCACACCGACGGCCGCCGGGGCACTACCGTCGCCGACCTGCGAGATCCCGCCCCCGGCCGATACCGTCGCGCCCTCGAACGACAGCTCGACTTCGCCCTTGACCTGTCCACGGGCATCCCTGACCCGGCGCTGCTGCCGAACCTCGGACCTGCCCTGAGCGAGCTCACCACCGCTGGCCTCCCCGGCAGCTACCTGGATGACCCTGTCCTGCCCGGACTGCTGGACGTCCTGAAGGCCCAATGGCCCTACCCCGCGGAGGAGCTCATGGTCGTGGACGGCGCCATGGACGCGCTGGACCTGGTATCGCGATCGATGCTCCGCTTCGGCGACCGGGTGGTCGTGGAACACCCTTGCTTCCCTCCCCTGCTGGACCTGCTTGAGTCCATCGGTGTGGAGGTGCTGGGTGTGCCCGTCGACGACACCGGCCTGCGCCCGGAGCCACTCACCACGGCCTTGGGCGGCCTCGGCAGCCACATCTCCGCCGTGTTCCTGCAGCCTAGAGCGCAGAACCCGACGGGCGCGTCCATGACCGGGCAACGCGCCCAGGACCTGGCACCGATCCTTGCCCAAGCCGGTATGCCGGTCGTCGAGGACGACTCGGCCGGTGCCGTCGCCGCTACCCCGCCGATCAGCCTGGGTGAGTGGATCCCGGACCAGGTGATCCACATCCGCAGCTTCTCCAAGTCCCATGGCCCGGACCTGCGGCTGGCGGCCATGGGCGGACCCAGCAATCTGCTCCGCGAGATCATCCACCGCCGAGAGCTGGGACAGGGCTGGAGCAGCCGCGTGTTGCAACGGGTTCTGCTGAGCCTGCTCACCGACCCCGATGCCGTAGCCGACGTCGACCGAGCTCGTGATGAGTACACCCGCCGGCGGGTTGCGCTGGTGTCCGCACTGACCTCACGCGGCGTGGAGGTCGCCAGCGGCGACGGGCTGAATCTGTGGGTGCCCGTGCACGACGAGTCAGCCGCCATCGTCCGGCTGGCCAGCCAGGGAGTTGGTGTCACGCCCGGAACGCCGTTCGAAGTCCTGCCGGGCGGCGGCGGCCACGTGCGCGTCACGGTCGGCCTGGTGGCTGACGGCTATGAAGAGCTGGCGCAGACCCTGGCTACTGCGGCGAACACGAGCCCGTGGGGTTTGCGGGCTCGCTAGCGGGGCAAACAGCAGTCAGGCAAACAGCCGCAGCAGGTCCTGCGGGGTGAGACCGGCCAGGGTGGAGATCTGAACAGCTCCAACGGTTTGAGGAATCTCGACGTGACTTGGCACGGCAATCGTCGGTATGCCGGCCGCCACCGCCGAGGCGACGCCCGGCGGGGAGTCCTCGATCGCGATACAGGCTCCGAGGTCGACGCCGAGCAGTCGAGCGGCTGCCAGATAGGGCTCGGGGTGGGGCTTGCCATGCTGAACGACATCTCCGGTGACGACCGCGGCGAAGCTGCCTTTCGGCAGGTTGCTCACCACGGCCATGGCCAGCGACTCCCACGACATCGTGACCAGCGCGCACGGAACCGCGTGATCCACCAGGCTTGCGAGCAGCTCACGGGCACCCGGGCGCCATGGCACGTGCTCGGCGACGCTGGCAACGACGCCGGCCAGCAGCTCGTGGACGATCTCGACGGGCGTGAGCTCGATCGGCGAGTGGGCCAGGATGTACTCGGCCGAGACCAGCAGGTCGTTCCCGACGAGCTGGTGTGCGTGCTCGTCGGTCCACACGCCGCCGTGCTCCTCCACCAGAGCGCGCTCCTGCGCGATCCAGTAGGGCTCGGTGTCCACGAGAGTGCCGTCCATGTCCCACAGAACCGCCGCCGGGAGTGCCCCGGTCATGTTGCCCTGTCGGTCATGTGACGCTGAAAGTCAGGTCGCGGTGAAGGTCAGGTCCCATTGCTGTCACGTTGCATTGAAGGCTACGTTGCGTTGAAATACTTGGCCTCGGGGTGGTGCACGACCAGAGCATCGGTGGACTGCTCCGGGTGGAGCTGGAGCTCCTCGGAGAGAGTCACCCCGATTCGTGACGGGTCGAGGAGGCGGACCATCACCGTTCGATCTTGCAGGTCCGGGCAGGCCGGATAGCCGAACGAGTAACGAGACCCGCGATACCCCTGACGCAGGATGGCACCGAGGTCGTCGTTGTCCTCATCGCCGAAACCGAACTCCTCGCGCACCCGTGCATGCCACATCTCGGCCAGCGCCTCGGTCAGCTGCACCGAGAGACCGTGCAGCTCGAGGTACTCGCGATAAGCGTTGCGACCAAACAGCTCTGCGGTCGCCTCGGCCACTTTGGCACCCATGGTCACCAGGTGGAAGGCAATGACGTCAGGCTCGCCGTCCACCTCGTAGCGTTCCTTGGTCTTGAAGAAGTCCGCCAGGCAGAGCCGACGATCACGGCGCTGTCGCGGGAACGAGAACCGTGCCCGCTCGCTGCCTGCCTTCTCGCCGTCTGTGCCTTCGTGACCCCCTTCGTGATGGAGGACCACGAGATCGTTCCCCTCGCTGTAACAAGGGAAGTAGCCGTACACGACAGCGGCCTCGAGCAGGTTCTCGGTCTTGATCCGCTCCAACCACATGCGCAGCCGCGGCCTGCCTTCGGTTTCGACCAGCTCCTCGTAGGACGCACCGTCGTCGCCGCGGGTGCCCTTCAGACCCCACTGCCCCAGGAACGTCGCCCGCTCGTCGAGGTAGGACGCGTAGTCGGCCAGGGCGATGCCCCTGACGACCCGGCTGCCCCAGAACGGCGGCGTCGGGATGCTGTTGTCCTGGGCGACGTCCGAACGCGTGGTGTCGGCGGGTGCGTCATCATCGGCCGGAGCCGCCACGGCACGAACCCGGCGTTTGCGCAGCTCGGGCAGGGTGTCCGCAACGTTCAGCTTCGGGTTCGCGCGGGCGGCCGCCACGGCGTCCATCAGGCGCAGGCCTTCGAAAGCGTCTCTGGCGTAACGGACTTCACCCTCATAGACCTCAGCCAAGTCGTTCTCGACATACGCGCGGGTCAGGGCAGCGCCACCAAGGAGCACGGGCCAGCGCGCCGCGACCCCGCGGGAGTTGAGCTCCTCGAGGTTCTCCTTCATGACCACCGTTGACTTCACCAACAGCCCACTCATGCCGATGGCGTCGACGTCGTGTTCCTCGGCTGCGCGGATGATCTCGGCGATCGGTTGCTTGATGCCGATGTTGACCACCTCGTACCCGTTGTTGGACAAGATGATGTCCACCAGGTTCTTGCCGATATCGTGCACGTCGCCCCGGACCGTGGCCAGCACGATCCGTGCCTTGGCCTCACGCGCGGAGCCATCGGCATTGCCCTCGATGAACGGCTCGAGATAAGCCACCGCGGCCTTCATGACCTCGGCGGACTGGAGTACGAACGGCAGCTGCATCTCGCCCTTGCCGAACAGCTCTCCGACGGTCCGCATCCCGTTGAGCAGGTTGTCGTTGATGATGTCGAGGGCACTGTGGCCCTGGTCGAGCGCAGCCTGCAGGTCCACCTCGAGGCCTTGGCGCTCGCCGTCGATGACACGCCGGCCGAGTCGCTCTTCCAGCGGCAGAGCAGCCAGCTCATCAGCGCGAGTCTCCTTCAGGGAGGCGGAGTCCACGCCTTCGAACAGCTCGAGCAGGCGACCCAGGGGGTCGTAGGTCAGCTCGCTCTCCCCCGGCTCACCGGCCCAGACGCGCTTGTCGTGGACGAGGTCGAGGGCCACCTTGCGCTGCTCTTCGGGGATCCGGGCCATCGGCACGATCTTGGCGGCGTGCACGATGGCCGAGTCGAGTCCGGCCTTGATGCACTCGTGCAGGAACACCGAGTTGAGGACCACCCGGACAGCCGGCTTGAGACCGAACGACACGTTCGAGACGCCCAGGGTGGTCTGGACGTCGGGATAGCGACGCTTGAGCTCGCGGATTGCCTCGATGGTCTCGATGCCATCGCGACGCGTCTCCTCCTGACCAGTGCCGATCGGAAAGGTAAGAGTGTCGACGATGATGTCCTCGACATTCATCCCCCACTCACTGGTCAGCGCCTCGATGAGCCGCGAGGCCACTGCCACCTTGTGCTCGCTCGTGCGGGCCTGACCGGTCTCGTCGATGGT
>DHJN01000211.1:12774-21232 GCA_002404345.1 Actinobacteria bacterium UBA4719
TGACCGGTCTCGTCGATGGTCAGCGCGATCACCGCGGCACCGTGCTCCTTGACCACCGGCATGATCCGGGCGAAGCGCGAGCCCTCACCCTCGCCGTCCTCGTAGTTGACGGAGTTGACCACCGCCCGCCCGCCCAGCAGCTCCAGGCCGGCCTCGACCACGGGCGGCTCGGTGGAGTCGAGCACCAGCGGCAGGGTGCTTGAGGTGGCGAACCGGCTGACGATCTCCTTCATGTCCTGCACGCCGTCACGGCCGACGTAGTCGATGCAGACGTCGAGCAGGTGGGCCCCGTCCTTGGTCTGGTTGCGGGCGATCTCGACGCACTCGTCCCAGCGGGGAGGCCAGCATCGCCTCCTTGAAAGCCTTGGAACCATTGGCATTCGTGCGCTCGCCGATCGACAGGAACGAGGTGTCCTGGCGGAAGGGCACCGCGGAGTACAACGAGGCGACGCCGTGCTCGGGTCGGGGTCGGCGCGCCTTGATGGGCGACCCAGCAACGGCCTTGACGACCTCTGCAAGGTGGGCGGGCGTCGTACCGCAGCAGCCACCGACCAGGGAGAGCCCGAACTCCTTGACGAACTGCGTGTGCGCGGCTGCGAGCTGCTCGGGAGAGAGCGGGTATGCCGCGCCCTCCTTGGTCAGCATGGGCAGCCCGGCATTGGGCATGCAGCTGACCGGGATGCGGGAGTGCCGCGACAGATGGCGCAGGTGCTCGCTCATCTCGGCCGGGCCCGTCGCGCAGTTGAGCCCGATCGCGTCGATCCCGAGCGGCTCCAGGGCGGTCAGTGCCGCGCCGATCTCGGAGCCCATGAGCATGGTCCCGGTCGTCTCGACCGTGACATGGACGATGACCGGCAAGTTCTCGCCAGCGGCAGCAAGTGCGCGTTTGGAACCGATCACGGCAGCCTTGGCCTGCAACAGGTCCTGGGACGTCTCGATCAGGATGACGTCGACACCGCCGTCGATCAGCCCGCGGGCCTGCTCGGCATACGCGTCGCGCAGGGTCGCAAAGGCGACGTGGCCCAGCGAGGGCAGCTTGGTGCCGGGCCCCATGGAGCCGATCGCGAACCGCGGATGCTCAGGAGTCGACCACGCCTGGGCGGCTGCGGCGGCTATACGTGCCCCGGACTCGGCGAGCTCGTAGATGCGATCGGAGATGTCGTACTCGCCGAGGTTGGCCAGGTTCGCGCCGAACGTATTGGTCTCGACCGCATCGACCCCCACGGCGAAGTACTCGTCGTGGACGCCTCTGACGATCTCTGGGCGGGTGATGTTAAGGATCTCGTTGCAGCCCTCGTGACCCTGGAAATCGTCCAGGGACGGATCCGCTGCCTGGAGCATGGTGCCCATCGCGCCGTCGGCGACGAGGACCCGCTCGGCAAGAGCGGTACGGAAGAGGTCGGAGCGGCTGCTCAATGTATCGGCCTTCTCAGTAGGAGGGAATGTGTCGGCCTCCGCAGAGGGATTGGGTCAGTCTGAGCGAAGTCTATCGGCGGGGTGTGAACCCGCCCAACCAGGATTCCGTAGTCTGGTCACCTCAGCCAACTCAGCAGCTACGGAGGCACCCGGTGATCGAGCTCGCGGACGTGCCAGAACTGCGCGACCCGATCATGATCGCCGCCTTTGAGGGCTGGAACGACGCAGGCGAGGCGGCCACAGCGGCGATCGAGCACCTCACCGAGGTCTGGAACGCCGAGCCGGTCGCGGCAATCGATCCCGAGGACTACTACGACTTCCAGGTCAGCCGTCCCCACATCATCCTGGATGACGGCAAACGTCGCATCAGCTGGCCCACGACCCGCATCCTGTTGGCCACGTCCACCTCGCTGAACCGCGACATCATCCTCGTCCAGGGCATCGAGCCGTCGACGCGCTGGCGCTCGTTCACCATTGAGCTGCTCGAGTTCGCCCAACAGATCGGTGTCACCATGTTCGTGACACTGGGCGCCCTGCTCGCCGATGTGCCGCACACCCGGCCCCTTCCCGTCACCGCCACCTCAGAGCACGAGGACGTCGTTGCGCGCTTCTCCCTCGAACCCAGCAAGTACGAAGGCGCCACCGGCATCGTCGGGGTCCTGGCCGACGCGGCCGGCCAGGCGGACCTGCCCTCGCTGTCCTGCTGGGCTGCGGTTCCGCACTATGCGGGAGGCACCCCGTCACCCAAGGCCACCCTCGGGCTCATCACCAGGCTGGAGGAGCTGCTCGACCTGACCGTCCCGCACGGCGACCTCACCGAGCAGTCGCGGGCATGGGAGCACGGAGTGGATGAGCTGGCTGAGTCCGATGACGAGGTGGCGGAGTACATCCACTCGCTCGAGCAGGCCCAGGACACCGTGGACCTCCCGGAGGCCAGCGGTGACGCCATCGCGCGCGAGTTCGAGCGCTACCTGCGCCGTCGCGGCGAGGACCCGCCCGCCGGTTAGAGCCGTATGACCAGGAGCGCCGGTTAGAGCCGTATGCCGAGGAGCGCATCGAGCGCACGCCCGACAAGCCCGGGGGCACCGAGCTCTATGCCGACGAGCTCGAGACCGCCCGGGTCGGTTCCTTCCTGCTCCAGGCTCGCTGTGACCCACTCGTCCACCGCGGCCAGGGCGCCCGGCGCGTCGAGGTCGTTCGCGAGACACTCGCGGATGCGTGCAATGGTCGAGTCTGCCGACGGGCCACCGTTGCCGGACAACCCCGCGCGCCACGTCGCCAGTCGTTGCTGGGCGTCGAGCAGTGTCTGGCCGGTCCACTCCCAGGGGGTGCGGTAGTGGTGCGCCAGAACGGCCAACCGGATGGCCATCGGATCGATCCCTGACCCCCGCAGCGTCGAGACGAGGACGAGGTTGCCCTTCGACTTGCTCATCTTCTGGCCGTCGAGCCCGACCATGGCCTGGTGGACGTAGGCCCGCGCGAACGGCGAAATGCCGGTGATACCGCAGGCCTGAACCGCACTCATCTCGTGGTGAGGGAAGACCAGGTCCGTGCCGCCCCCCTGCACGTCGAAGGTCATGCCGAGGTAGTCCAGGGCGATGGTCGTGCATTCGATGTGCCACCCGGGTCGACCGTCACCGAGGTCGCCGCCGGGCCAGGACGGTTCGCCGGCCCGCGCGGCGCGCCAGAGCAACGGGTCCAGGGCATCGAGCTTGCCCGCACGTTCTGGGTCACCCCCGCGCTCGGCGTAGACCGCCATCATCTGGTCCCGGTCCCACAAGGAAACCGACCCGAAGTCCGGGGTGGACGAGAGATCGAAGTAGATGTCGCAGGCTTCTGCGGCCCCCTCGCCCTCGGGAAGCTCCACGCGGTATGCCGTGCCGCTGTTCAGCAGGTCGGTCACTACCTTGACGACGGACGGCACGCCCTCCACGGCGCCGATGTAGTAGTCCGGGGCGATCACCCCCAAGGCGGTCATGTCCTCGCGAAAGAGAGCAATCTCCATGTCTGCCAACGCCTGCCACCGGACGCCGTCGCGCCGGGCACGAACGAGCAAGGGGTCGTCCACGTCGGTGACGTTCTGGACGTAGAGCACCTCGTGGCCTGCGTCGCGCAAGGCTCGACCCAACAGGTCGAAGGTCACATAAGTCGCGGCATGGCCGATGTGGGTGGCGTCATACGGGGTGATCCCGCAGACGTACATGCGTGCAGTGCCGTCCGGTGTCAGCTCACGCACGGCTCCGGATGCGTTGTCATGCACACGAACCGGCAGCCCGGTGCCGGGCACAGCAGGAATGAACGGGGACGGCCAGGATTTCACCTGCTGAGCCTAACTGGGGTCGGCCACAGGGGTGGCCGGGGTACTGCCGGCTACAGGGGTGGCCACGGCACGGCAGGTCCACGGCTGTTGGGCCCGGGGAACCGCCGGGTGGTGAGCAAGCTCGCGATACGCCGGCCGACAGCTTCGACCTCGGCCGCCGACAACAGCCCGTTGAGGGTCCTCGACACGGGGGTGCGCGGGTTGCTCAACCATCCGGACAGGGCTTCCAGCCTGGCCAGCTCAGTCTCCGGCAGCGGCTGGCCCACCCATCCCCACAGCACTGTGCGCAGCTTGGGCTCGGCGTGACAGCTGACACCGTGATCGAACCCCCACAGCGAGCCGGACTGGTCCAACACCAGATGGGAGCCCTTGCGGTCAGCATTGTTGATAACCACGTCGAACACCGCAGCCGCGGCCAGCTCGGGCCGGTCCGCGTGGGCCACGACGACGGGCGTGCCATCGGCCAGCTGTGCCTCGAGGACGGGCAGCCAGCCCTGCCCAAGCTCCGCCGGGCTCACCACGTCGATGAGGCTCTGGGTGGCACCCTCGACGGCGTCAACCCACAGCTGGACCGAGCCGGGTCCGAGCGGTCCCTCCCTCAAGACCGTTGGGGGCACAAGGTTCCAGCCGCCGACAGCCGACAGTACGAACGCCGCTGCCTCACGTTCGGCGAGGGTCCCGTCCGGGAAGTCCCAGAGCGACCGCTCCCCCTCGATGGGCTTGTAGATCACCCGCGTCCGGATGTCACCCAGCTCGAGCCGCCCACGCAGTGCCACATTGCTGGCATCCACCAGGCGGCCCTCGAGTTCGATCTCGCCGAACGTCAGGACGTCGAGGACCAGGGCGATCTCTTCCTGCGTCGAGGGCGCGGGCAGATTCATCTTTCCTGGGTCGGTGCTCAGCGCTTGTAACCGTTGGCGCGAGGGCAGATGTGCCCGGTCGGGTCGAGGGGGCCGCCACAGAACGGGCACGGCGGCCGCCCGGCGGCAACGACCTTGCTGCATCGACGGGCGAAGGCCCGGGCTTGGGCAGGCTCGATCACGACGCGCAGGACCGTCTCGGAGTCACCAGGATGCTCCGGCTCCAGCGTGGGCGCGCCCTCCTCATCGACCTCGAGCCCCTCCTGCCCGTCATGGCACTCCACGATGACGACCCGGCGTTCGGCGTCCCAGCCGAGGCTCATCGTGCCGACCCGGAACTCGTCCTCTATAGGGATGGCCAGAGGGGCGACGTCCTCAAATGCCTCGGCAACGACATCCGCAGCCTCACCAGCGGCGAAGTCGTCAAGCAGGTCGTTGACCCGGTCGGCGAGCGTGGTGAGCTGTTGCTTCTCCAGCGACACGGTGGCCAGCCGTGACCCGGCGCTGGCCTGGAGGAAGAAGGTCCGTTGCCCGGGTGGCCCGACAGTGCCCGCAACGAACCGGTCTGGTGGGTCGAACTCAAGGACCGGCATACGGTCGACTTTAGTTGGTGGACTCAGCGTTGGTGGACTCAGCGTTGGTGGACTCAGCGTTGGTGGACTCAGCGTTGGTGGACTCAGCGTTGGTGGAGCCCGCATCGCCGCCCACGGGCGCGTCACCGTGCGGTGATGGGGACGGCACGATCGTGGACAGGTCGGTCCCGCCGTCGTTGAGTCGGACCAGGAAGGGGCGCCGATCGGTGTAGCTCACGACCGACAACGACGCCGGACCCACCATGATCCTCTGGAAGTGGTCCAGATGTGCCCCGACCGCGTCGGCCAGGATCGACTTGATGACGTCGCCGTGGGAGACCAGCGCCCACATCGCCCCTGGTCCGTGTTCGGCACTCACGCGGGCGTCGATGTCGCGGACGGCTTGCAGGCCGCGCGCCTGCATCTCGGCGATGGACTCCCCCATGAACGCCTCGCTGTCGGGGAACCGCGCAGCGCTCGGCTGGTCCTGCACCAGGCGCCACAAGGGCTCCTTGGCCAGCTCCGTGAGCGACCCGCCAGTCCAGGCGCCATAACGACATTCGCCGACACGCTCGTCCGTCTGCACGGTGACGTCGACCAGTGCACTCACCAGGATCTGCGCGGTCTCGACGCATCGTTGCAGAGGGCTGGAGACGACGGCACGGATCGGCATACCTCGCAGGCGCTCGGCCAGATCAGCGGCCTGTCCGCGCCCGATGTCGTCAAGGCCAACGCCCTGCGTCCACCCCGCCAGCGTTCCGTTGGCGTTGGATGTGGTGCGTCCATGGCGGATCAGCAGGCAGGTTGGCACGGACGCCACTTTACGGCGACTGTGTGCATGCGTCCCGAATCCGTGATGCCATGAGCGATGTGATCATTGACCAAGCCGTCTATCGCGACGGACACCGAATACCCTGCGGAGATCTGAGCGATGAGCTCGAGCTGCTGCGAACGGCCGAGCACGGGTTCATCTGGATCGGCCTCAAGGACCCCACCGACGACGAGTTCGCCCTGGTGAACGAGGAGCTCAAGCTCCATCCCCTTGCCGTTGAGGACGCCATCAAGGGCAACCAGCGACCCAAGCTCGATGTCTACGACGACACGGTATTCGTCGTGCTGAAGACGTTGCGCTACATCGACGCGACCTCGGACGTCGAGACCGGCGAGGTGATGATCTTTATCGGTGACCGGTTCGTGGTGACCGTCCGTCGAGGCGAGGCCAACCCGTTGGCGGGTGTTCGCGCCCGTCTGGAGCATGCCCCGGAGCACCTGGCGCACGGGCCGATCGCCGTCTTGTACTCGGTGATGGACTCCATCGTCGACAACTACACGCTCATCGACGAGGAGCTCGACGAGGACCTCGATCTCATTGAGCAGCAGGTCTTCTCGGGCGCTCGCGACGTCGACTCCGCGCAGATCTACTGGCTCAAGCGTGAGGTCCTCGAGGTCAAGCGGGCGGTGACCCCGCTCGCCCTACCACTGAGTCGGCTGCGGTCCGGGGACATCGAGATCATGCACGAACAGGCCCGCCCGTTCTTCGGTGACATCTCCGACCACCTGCTGCGCGTCATCGACCACATGGAGTCCTACGACCGGCTCCTGACCGATGTGTTGCACGCCCACCTCGCGCAGATCTCGGTGCAGCAGAACAACGACATGAGACGGATCTCGGCCTGGGTCGCGATGGCCGCCGTGCCCACGATGGTTGCCGGGATCTACGGGATGAACTTCGACTACATGCCCGAGCTGACCTACAAATGGGGATACTTCATCGTCGTGGGCATCATGGCCGTCGTCGCACTCGGTCTGTACCGGGGGTTCCGCAAGTCCGGCTGGTTGTAGCTGCGCCCGAGATCCGGCTGGTTGTAGCTGCCGCCCCGGACAACTCAGGTGGCACTGAGCCAGCCGGCGCCCAGCACGACGAACAGGACGAGCCCCAGGGCCACGCGATACCAGACGAACGTGGTGATCGGGTGGTGCGCGACGAACCTCAGCAGCCAGGCGATGGTGGCATAGGCCACGAGGAAGGCGACGACGATGCCCACACTCATCTGGCCGAGGCCGGTCACGCTGACCTTGACGTCCTTGGCCTCGTAGAGCCCGGCGGCCGTCAACGCGGGAATGGCCATGAAGAACGACAGCCGGGTGGCCGTGACCCGGTCGAGTCCGTTGATCAGGCCGGCCGAGATCGTGGCACCGGAGCGGGAGACGCCGGGGATCAGTGAGAAGCACTGCGCCAGGCCGATGACCAGCCCGTCACGCATCGTGACCTGGCCCTCACCGCGCTGGACGCCGCTCCGCTCGAGAACGGTGTGGCGCCTTTCGGCCACCCACATCACCGCGCTCCACATGATGAGGGCTGCTGCGACCACCCACAGGCTGCGCAGACCGCCCTTGATCGCGTCCTTGCCCAGGAAACCGACGACGCCCACCGGGATCGACCCGACGATGACCGCCCAGGCGAGCTGGTAGTCGTGGTGCGTTCGTTCCTGGGCGCTGCGCAGGCCTCGGAACCAGGCTGCGAGCAGCCGGACGATGTCCTTGAAGAAGTAGAGCACCGTGGCCGCGATGGCGCCGAGCTGGATGATCGCGGTGTACGCCGTGATGGCCTTGTCATCCACGCTCAGGCCGAGCAGCTTCTCGGCAATCGTCAGGTGACCGGTCGAGGAGACGGGAAGGAACTCGGTGAGGCCTTCCGTGATGCCAAGGATGATCGAGTCGAAATAGGTCAGAGGCTGCACGGTTCTTCTTTCGTGTCGTCCGGTCGGTCAGTCACCCAGCCCAGACTCGTCCAGAAGCTCGGCCATCGTGCGCACCACATGCAGGCGTTCGCCCAGCGAGGCACCCTCGGCAGCGATCGTCAGCGTCGTGACACCGGATGCAGCGTAGCGGCTCAACCGGTCCTTGATCCGGCCGCGTGACCCGATCAGGGAGGTCTGGTCGATGAAGTCCAGCGGCACGGCGGCTGCGGCCTCGCGGTGCGCCTTGGCGAGAAACAGATCCTGGACCCTTGCGGCCCCCTCCGCGAAGCCCATCCGAACGGCCAGGGCGTTGTAGAAGTTCTTCTCCCGCGATCCCATGCCGCCGAGGTAGAGCGCGCAGTAGGAGCGCAACGGGGCAGCGGCCGCTTCGATGTCGTCGTTGAGAACGACGGGAACCGTTGGCACGACGTCGAATCCGGCGAGACGATCCGGTTCGGTGCCGCGTTCGGCCTTTGCCCGCCCGACCTTCAGCGAGGCCAACAGGTCACCGGAGTGCTCCGGGCTGAAGAAGACCGCGAGCCAGCCGTC
>DHJN01000211.1:21343-53605 GCA_002404345.1 Actinobacteria bacterium UBA4719
TTGCCCTGGTAGGCAACGGTTTCTCGTCGCAGCGCCATCCGCACGATGTCGACGTACTCGCGGGTCCGTCCCAACGGCGCGTCGAACTTCACCCCGTGCCACCCCTCGCTCACCTGAGGTCCCGAGACGCCAAGTCCCAGCCGGAAGCGCCCGCCGGACAAGGTGTCGAGGGTCGCGGCCGTCATCGCCGTCATCGCCGGGGTCCGGGCCGGGATCTGCATCACGGCTGAGCCCAGATCGAGGTTCTTGGTCAACGCCCCCACCCACGACAGAACTGTCGCCGCGTCCGAGCCATACGCCTCGGCAGCCCAGACGACGGAGTAGCCGATGCGATCGGCTTCCTGCGCCAGGGCGATGTTGTCCGCGTCGTTGCCGGTGCCCCAATAACCCAGGTTCAAGCCAAGTCTCATGTCGGCGAGGCTATCGGCGGGCTAGCCCCATGGGGAGGTCCGGACGGCGCCAACATGGCGAGAGGTGCAGCACAGGTAACGTAGCGAGATATGCAGCACAGGCGGATGGGACGTTCAGGACTCTCGGTGTCTCGCCTTGCCCTGGGGACCATGGGCTGGGGCGGCCGCACCCCTGTCGAGGATGCCCGTGAACATCTCAAGGCCTACCTGGCTGCTGGCGGAGACTTCGTCGACACGGCTCACGGTTACGCCAACGGCGCCTCCGAGGAAGCCCTGGGCACGATGCTCGGCGACCTGTTCCCCAGGGACGAGCTCGTCATCTGCACCAAGGCCGGCGTCTCCCGGCGGACGGGGACGCGGGTGGTCGACACCTCGCGCCGCACCCTGATGCACCAGCTCGA
This sequence comes from Actinobacteria bacterium UBA4719, assembly GCA_002404345.1. GTDB lineage: Bacteria > Actinomycetota > Actinomycetes > Actinomycetales > Dermatophilaceae > UBA4719. The sequence goes on from DHJN01000211.1 coordinate 22,155, forward strand.
CACTTCGCTGCAACGCCTCGGTACGTCATATGTGGACCTCTGGTTGGTCCACACCTGGAGCGACGGCACCCCGCTGGATGAGACGCTGTCGGCGTTGGAATGGGCCGTGACCAGCGGTCGGGCGCGCTACGTCGGGGTTTCGAACTACTCCGGGTGGCAGGCCGCACACGCCGCAACACTGATGGCGGCACACCGAATCCCCTTGGTAGCCAACGAGATCGAGTACTCGCTCCTCAACCGGATACCTGAGGACGAGCTGGTATCGGCCGGGCTGGCGCTCGGGTTCGGGCTGCTGCCCTGGTCACCCCTGGGACGGGGGGTCCTCACCGGAAAGTACCAACACGGAATACCGGATGACTCACGCGCTGCAGTTGGCGAAACCGGACTGGCGGGCCTCAACCTCAGCGAGGAGTCCGGACAGATCGTGGACGCCGTGGCCATCGCAGCACGGGGGATGAATGTCAGCCCCGCGGAGATCGCCCTGGCCTGGGTGCGTGACCGCCCCGGCGTGGTTGCGCCGATCGTGGGCGTTCGAACGACCGAACAACTGCGCGCGGCCCTTGCCAGTGAGGATCTCGAACTACCGCGCGAGCTGACGCAGGCCCTGGACGACGTCTCCGACTGACGTTCAGGCGAACTGAACTTCAGAAGGGAGCCCCCAAGGGTAAGTCAGCGGGAACGAGAAGGCTCTTCGTCGTAGTCGCTGTCGTCGAGCCCGAGGTAGACGCCATTGCTGTCGCCGTCCTCGTCGCCGTGGTCGTCCAGCTCCTCGTCGACCTCGTCCCCGTCGTCGTCTTCTTCGTCACCCTCGCCGCTGTAGATCTCCAATGGGGTGACCTCGCCATAGGCCTCCAACAGAGCGTCGTCATAGAGGTCGAAGGCGTCCGCGACAGCCTGGTAGGCGGCAACGACAGTGGGGTCGTTCTCACCCCGGCGCGAGGCTGAGGCTTCGAGATGCCTCTCGAGAGATGCGGTCAGGATGGCCAGCGCGGCACGCGGGTCGGCGTTCATGCCTTGAAGGTACTCGGTTCTGGGCCAGAATGGGCAGGATGTTCTGGGCCAGAATGGGCAGGATGATCGAGTACGAGTATCGCGTCATGGATTCGGGGGCGACTAGCAGGCCGCGAGGAGCCGTCGCAGGACCCGGGCACCGAACTCGAGGGAGTCAACTGGCACCCTCTCGTCGATGCCGTGGAACATGGAGGAGAAGTCCAGTTCAGCTGGCAGCCGAAGCGGAGCGAACCCATAGCCGGTGATGCCCAAGATGCTCAGCGCCTTGTTGTCCGTGCCGCCAGAAAGGCAGTACGGAAGGATCGACGCGCCGGGGTCCTCGGCCAACAGGGCCTGCTTCATCTGGTCGACCAGGTCACCGCTGAACGGGACGTCGAGCGCGATGTCGCGCTGGAGCACCTCGATGGCGACGAACTCTCCCGCAAGCTCCCCGATCGTGGTCATCAGCTCGTCCTCGTGACCCGGCAGGAATCGACAGTCCAGGGATGCGGCGGCGGTCTGCGGGACGACATTGTGCTTGTAGCCGGCCTGGAGCATCGTCAGCGTGGCGGTGTCCTGCAGGGAGCCGAGGACGAACCCGCGGGCCCCTCCCAGGTGAGCCAGAATCGGCTCAGGTGACGCGTCGTCATACCGGGCACCGGTGATCTCGCTGAGCCCGTCGAGCAGCTGGCGCACCGAACCGATGTACTCGCGGGGCCACACGTGCGCGTCGATGCGTCCGATGGCAGCCGCGAGACGCACGATCGCGTTCTCGTCGTTGGGCACCGACCCGTGCCCCGCCCGGCCGTGGGCAGTCAGCCGCAGCCACGCCATCCCCTTCTCCGCGGTCTGCAGGAGGTATGCGCGGGTCGGGTCGCCGGTGCCCTTGGCCGGCACGGTGATACTGAAGCCTCCGACCTCGCTGATCGCCTCGCTGACGCCCTCGAACACCTCCGGGTGGTTGTCCACGACCCAGTGGCTGCCGAGCAGTCCCCCGGCCTCTTCGTCGGCGAAGAACCCGAACACCAGGTCACGCGGCGGCTTCTCGCCGGATCGGGCGAGATGACGGACATTGGCCAGGATCATGGCGTCCATGTCCTTCATGTCGACCGCGCCCCGCCCCCAGATGCAGCCGTCCCTGACCTCTGCGGCGAACGGATCCACCTGCCAGTCGGCGGCGTTGGCCGGCACGACATCAAGGTGTCCATGAACGACCAGGCCCGGACGGCTTCGGTCCGAACCCTCAATGCGAACAAGGACATTGGCGCGCCCGGGTGCGCTCTCGACATACATGGGGTCCAGCCCGACCTCGGTGAGCTCGGCCATGACGTACTCCGCGCACGCCCGCTCGCCAGGGCCGGATCCATCGCCATAGTTGCTCGAGTCGATCCGGATCAGATCGCGGCAGATACGGGCGACTTCGGCATCGGGAGTCAGGGTGTCTGTCATGGGGTTGACCCTAGTTGGCGGTTCGGAATCGGGGACTCGTGCGTGCTATCGTTCCCCCTCGTTGCAGGTGCTCCCACAAGCACTTGGGTATCACCCTGTCCGGGTGGCGGAATGGCAGACGCGCTAGCTTGAGGTGCTAGTGCCCTTAACGGGCGTGGGGGTTCAAGTCCCCCTCCGGACACGTCCAGGGACACACGCGGCTTCCGCGGTGGCCCTGATTCTTTTGAGCACGTGGTCGTACTCCAGCCGCACTCCCAGTGAGGCGTAGAGCTTCGCCTTCATCGCGGGCGCTGCCTTCGGCAGGATCTCGGCGATGCCCCCCAGGTCGGCCAGGGCCTTCTCCATCTCCACCGCGGTGAGCCGTTCGGCGGAGTTCTCTCCCCGCAGCTGTGCCTGAAGGCCGGCCCGTTCCGCGCTGCGTTTGGTCAGCTGGTCGGTTAGGGCGGTGATCTCCGCCCCGCTTTCGACGGCAGCCACCAGAGACGCGATCTTGCGGTCAAGGTCGCTGATCTTGGCTCTCAGCGACACTACGCGGCCTCCTTGGGCGAGGTCGTCCTGTCCGGCGGCCAGTGCCTCAGGAGTGACGAGGCTGGCGATCCAGGAGTCGAGGTGCGGCACGATCGAGTCCTCGCGCACGTACAGCGACTGTGGGTGGTCCGCGAGCTGCGGCACCAGGGAACGGGTGGACCGAAGTGTGCATCGGTAGAGAATCCGGCCATCTGAGTTGTCGTCGCGGTTGGTGCGCCAGGCTCCCTGCATGCGCCGTCCGCAGTGGGCGCAGAAGAGCACGCCCCGGAGCCCGTAGGGATGGGCTGAGGCTCTCGTTTTGGGCTCGCCTGGGGAGTCACTGGCCAGCAGGCCTCGAATGGTGTTGAAGAGGTCATCAGGAACGATCTGGGGGTGGGTGCGCCGGTCGGAGCGGATCCAGTCGACCTCCTGGCGCCAGCGCAGCCGGGTCTGCTGGCCCGCGGCGACGTCCTCGGGGTCGACAAGAGACTCGACCTTCTGCTGCTTGGCCCAGACCCGCCGGCCGGTGTATGCCTCGTTCTTGAGAATTGCCCGCACCGCGGAGTGTGCCCAGCCACGTGCGTCCCGATGGGTGTTGCGTCGCGGGTCGTGGGCGGCAGGCGAGGGCTGTTCGTCGTCGGTTAGCCGCTGGGCGATGGCGCGTAGCCCCTGGCCCTGGGCATAGAGCTTGAATATGCGCAGCACGACGGGCGCGGTGATGGGATCGAGCTCAAGGCGGTGAGCGCGCTGGCCGGACGCGGCCCGGCCCGGGTTCGGGTGGGGACCGTCGTCGACGAGCTGGTAGCCGTAGGGCGGGCGTCCGCCCAGGAACCTGTCCGTTGATGCGGCGAGGTCATGCATCGCGGCCTTCGTGCGCAGCTGGACTCTGGTGCGCTCCGCCTTGGACATGCCGCCGAAGAGGTTCATCACCATGTCGTGCGCCTCGGAGCCGGGGTCGATCGGTCCCCCGACCTCCGGAACCCAGAGCCGGACGCCATAGTGCGTGAACACAGGGAAAGTCAGTCCGAACTGGTTGCCGTAGAACGCGCGCTGCGGTTCACCGATGACCACGGACTCGAATCCACGGTCGGGGTTGGCAAGTGCGGCGAGCAGTCGAGTGGCCTCGGGGCGCCGCTTCCACGGCAGGGACCGGGACATGCCGATGTCGAAGAACTCCTCGACCACCACTCCCCCGTGCGGCTCGATGAGCTGCTTGGCGCGACGCATCTGCCAGCCCTTGGATGCCTCGGGGTCCTGCTGGTCCTCGGTCGAGACCCGCCCATAGAACGCGACTCGGATCATGCGGCCTCCGGCTTGTGCCTCTCCTCGGACTTGCGTGCCTCCTGGACGATCGCCAAGAGGATGCTCAGCGTCTCGTCCGGTAGCTCGTACTTACAGGATACGTCGAGTCCAAGACAGCGGGTCTGCTCTGGAGCCTCCACGTTCTCTGTGATTACAGATCCGTCGCTCATGCTCGCCTCCGCGTGGCGCTGTCAAAGTGCTTGCCTAGTGTCATGGGTACGCCTCTGCCGGGACACCAAGCGGATTGCCGGCCTGAAGACCCGCCGACATGCGAATCGCGACTCGCTTCGGCCACGATGGCGGCAGGGCTACCAGGCGACCAGATGGTGTCCGGGGATGCCCGACGTAGAGAAGGCCAAGGCGAGTGTTCACCTGACTCCCACTCCGAACAAGGCTTACAGTGCGGACAGCAGAGCCAACTGACGCTTTAACGCGCGGCGTGGACCCGAGGACGGATAGACATGGCAGCGGCACGTCGGGCCGAGATCGGCATGCTTGTCATCCACTCCGCCGCCGAGGGCGTCGCTCGAGTCGGAGCGGTCGATTCCAACAGAGTTCGCCTTGACCTTTTCGATTCTGCCGCTGTTCCAATCGCCTCTCAGATTTGGGTCGACTGCGCGGGCACCAAACGCTGCCAGTTGGACAGCCAAACCCGGGTCTACTGGCAAGACCGGGTGATGAACCATTGGCGGGCGGGTCGGATCGTGGGCGGCGGACCAGACGAGTATTTCGTCAGACCGCCGAACGCTCAATTCGACATTCGAGTGCCAGAGGTCGACCTACGGGTGCGGTGGGACCGCCCGGTCACGGATCCGCTTGAGGTCTTGCTTGCCGGCGCCCAGGAGACCCCCTATTACCGCGACAGCCGACTGCCGGTCTTACGCGACCTCACGGCGCAACGGTCGGCCTGCGCCTCGGTGACTGCCTTCCCGTCCTCTCGCATTCAGATTCACGCTCACCAGATAAATGTGGCCCTGAAGGTCCTATCCGACCCGGTGCAGCGCTACTTGCTCGCTGACGAGGTTGGGCTGGGAAAGACGATTGAGGCCGGCTTCGTCATCAGGCAGCGTTTCATTGACGACCGAAATGCGAAGGTTTGCGTTCTAGCGCCCGAGGCCTTACGCCGGCAATGGCGTGAGGAATTACTTGAGCGTTTCTTCATTGACGACTTCCCGACCGGGCGTTTGGTCGTCGCGTCGCACGATGAGCCAGACAAATGGGCCCGATATCACGACTACGATTTGGTTGTCGTAGACGAAGCTCACCGCCTGTCAGGCTCTGGCGACCACACCGCGAGTCCGTACGTCGAGTTGAAAGACCTGTGTCACTCAGTGCCACGTCTGCTGCTTCTTTCGGCGACGCCAGTCCTTCAGCGCGAAAGCACTCATCTGGGTCTTCTTCATCTTCTTGACCCAAATGTGTTTTCTTGGGACCGGGCTGAATCCTTCCAGCAGCGCCTAACAGTCCGTCGCGACCTTGCGAGGGCCGTCTTCGCTCTGGACCCGCTGTACCCCTATTTGCTTCCATCAGCGATCGATCAAGTACGTCGACTGCTCCCAGCCGACCGCAGGTTCGAGGATCTAGCGCGGGAGGTCATCAGCCAACTCGATGGGGATGGTGACCTCCTTCAAGGCGCCACTGAGAACGATCTGGCAGCCTTTGTCGCGGGGCTTCGCGGACATGTGGCGGAGACTTATCGACTGCATCGCCGAGTTCTGCGCAATCGCAGAGAAACGGTGCTCAAAGCACGCCTTGACGATGAGGGCGCGGTCGCCCCTTTCGACGTCACCGGACGAAGACCTGCACGACTCGTGGCACTTGAGTCAGCGGCACAAGTTCGTGGCCGTGCGATCGTCGAATCCTGGCAGGTGCAGGTCAGAGACCACCTTCTCAATACGTCAGCAGAAGACACCCTGGCCTACGCCCGAGTCCTCGCGGTGATGGTTGCTCGTCTCGGAGGGCCTCTTGGCGACCTGCGCGACGTGCTCATTTGGCGCGTCTCGGCTGACACGCAGGCGAAGTTGAATGCGGGCCTCACGGTTCGTGAACTAGAGGCAATCGATCGCGCGCCTCGGCTCCCCTTCGAGGCCGATCTGGTCGCCGCCCTAAGGGACGCTCTAGATGACGATGGTTTGCTGGAGATGGTGGAACGGTTGAAGCCTGCACTGCTGGCGCGACGCGCAGTCGTCTTTGCTGGGCGTGGTCAGTTGGCCACCACCTTGGCTACAGCGCTTCGAGAGACTGGATGCCGGACTGTCGGGGAACATACTCATGCAGTCGGTGCGGAGGTCGCTGAGAAGGCGACCCTGGATTGGCGCGAGCATGGCGGGATACTGATCTGCGATGCCTCGGCTGAGGATGGTCGCAACTTTCAACTGGCCGACCTGGCGATTCACCTTCGGCTGCCAACCAACCCGAATGAACTCGAACAGCGCATCGGAAGAGTTGATCGATACGGTGGGTCGAAGCCGGCCGCGCAATTGATCTTTGGTGACCGGCGACGGACCGGCCTGTCGTCTGCTTGGCGGGAGATGTTGACAGACGGTTTTCACATATTCGAGCAATCGATCTCGGCTCTGCAGGATACGGTCGACCAAGGCCAAGACGGGATCTGGATCAAGGCGCTCGAAGAGGGGGTCGCTGGACTCATCGACGCGGTGCCCGCCGTGGCTGAAGGTTTGCGCGAAGAACTGAAGACACTCACCCAGTTGGATGTCCTCGAAGCCAGCTATGACTCTGCCAGCCCGGAGCGAGACCTACCTCTTGCGTTGGCTCGGAACGAAGTCCGGGTGGATGCAGGTGCCCCGCTCATGAAACTGCTCGCCGGAGATGACGGCTTCCGCTTCTACCTGAGAGAGAGCGAAGTCGGCAAAGTCAGCGTTCAGCATGGCTCGCGAGCGCCTCTCCTTGGGCCACGACTCTTGGCGCGTTTGTTGGCCGCTCCTGACGTCAGTCGCACTGGGTGGACAGACCGTTGGCAGGCTCTCAAGCACGGCGGTCGTATCTTCCGCGTGGGAAACCCCCTGGTCGATGCGGTGGCCGAAATCTTAGCGATGGACGACAGGGGAATGGCGAGTGCGCACTGGCGAGTGGACCCAACGTGGTCGCTGGATCCACTCGCCTACTTTGGCTTCGACTTCCTCGTTGAGACTGATCTCGCGCCTGCTCTTGCGGCTGCTCAAGTGAGGGGTCTCGACAGCAAGAGTGAACTTAGACGGCGTGGTGATCGTGCCTTCGGGCCATTCCATCGCAGGATCTGGATTCCCAGCAACGAGACGACGGCTGAAGAGGACGTGTCGGTGCTGCGCTGGCTCGACGCTCCTTATCGCGCGAACGCCCACGACGTAAACCTCAACTCCGAGCGCATCGCCGATCTGTATCGACTCTTCGGTGGCGTCGATTCCTTCGAATCGTCCACGCGCGAAGTTGAAGCTATTGCGAGGAAGGAACTACATCGGGTGACCGATCTCCTGACGCGTACGGCGTCCTCCTCCGCGGTGCTAATGGAAGAACTAGCCGTCGTGGCCGCGCAGGCCGCCGCTCGGCGATTGGCCGCTAGCCTCCTAGTCGACGACGAAAGCGCAGCGATTGACTACGAGTTGGGGTCGGCCCTTGTACGGGGAATCGAGGGTCCGAGCGTGCGACTTGTAGCCATCACTTGCCTCGTGCGAAGTTCGAAGCCGTGGGGCGCCGCATGAGCTCGATGGAGGTTCTGCACCTTCAGATTGCCATTGACGCGTGGCCGACTTCCTGCGTCGACGGCGAGGCCCCCACCGATGCCCGACGCCGAGCGTGTGACGCAATGGCGGCCCTTCTCCAGGGAGAGACGGGACCCGGCGATGTCGCATCTCTCGTGCGTCAAGTCCTGCTCGAAGACGAGGCCCGATTCGGTGGTCGACCCAGCTTGAGACTTCCACGGGAACGACCGTGGCCGGTTGAGCGTGATTGGCGGCAGGTGGGCTGCCTCGTCCATACATCCGGCGATCGCCTCATTGTCGAGGCCGAACCCTGGATGCCGTCGACCGGCGAATCAGAGAATGATCACCTGGCGCGGACACAATTCGAGGAGGTCTACCGGGGGCCTCAATCGCGGCACAAGCGATCTCTCGAAGCCGTAAAAGGCGATCCCTTTTGGCGCCGTGCCGTAGGGCATGACTACTACCTAAGCATCGCCCAACGTCAGGCTGCTCGCGCTGTCGCCCTGAGCGCGCGAGGCTCGACCGTGTTGGTGGTGCTACCGACTGGGCGCGGCAAGACGGAGGTCATCTGGGCACCTGCGTTACTTGCTGGCAGTGGCGTGACGATCGTGGTGGTCCCTACCATCGTGTTGGCTCTCGACATGGAGCGGCGGACGCGTGAAGCAGCCGTGGCCAGTGGTCAGATTCTCAGCCCTGTTGACCGCTATGCGTACGTCCGCAGTCTGAGCGATGAAGTCAAGCAGGATCTTCGGCAAGCCGTGCGCTCCGGACAGCAGCGTATTTTGTACACGTCTCCAGAGGCACTTGTGTCCGGGCTCAGTGAGGCCGTCTTGGAATGTGCACGGAGTGGACTGTTGCGCCAGTTCGTCGTTGACGAAGCGCATTTGATCGATCAGTGGGGCCAGGACTTCCGACCTGAGTTCCTGACCATGACGGGCCTGCGAGATCTTGCTATTGAGGTCTCTCCCTCAGATCGGCAGCCGGTCACCATTCTTATGAGCGCGACGGTGACAGGACACCACGTGGAACTCCTTAAGCAAATGTTTCCATCCCCGTCAGGGTTCTCTGTTATCTGGGGTTCATCTCTCAGATCGGAACCGGCGTACTTTGTATCCAAATTTCCGACGGAGTCTGAGCGACGCGAGGCACTGTTGGAAGCTGCGCGACGGTTACCGAAGCCGTTGGTTATCTATACGTCCCGTGTGGAAGACGCATACAGCCTGACAGCCCACCTGCACGCTGAAGGGTTGAAGCGGGTCGCGTGCATCACTGGTGACTCGAAGGAGATGGATCGACGCACCGTGGTGCAGCGCTGGCGAGGACAGGCCACGGAAGGTGTGAGGCTACCTACAGAGATCGACATTGTGGTGGGGACCTCCGCATTCGGCTTGGGCGTGGATGTGCCAAACGTGCGCTCTGTCTTGCACGCCTGCATCCCCGAGACCATCGACCGTTACTACCAGGAGGTCGGCCGTTCTGGTCGAGACGGGTTGCCAACAGTCTCAGTGCTGTTCGCGACGCAGGGTGACAAGCGAATTGCGAAGCGCCTCAACAGCGTCGTGCACATCGGAGTGGAAAAGGGTTGGAGCCGTTGGGCGTCTTTATTGGCTCGCACGGACCGTCAAGTTGATGGCCTGTATCGCATCGACATCACGTCATTACCTGACTACCTCACCGAAGGATTCGGGCGAAGTGCCCAATGGAATGTCCGAACCTTGACGCTGATGGCCCAGGCTGGACTCATTGGTCTTCGTGCCGCCCGAGAACCAAGTCGCAACTCGTCTGACAGCGCCGCTGAGTGGGAGGAAAGGCGCACTGCCTTCTACGACAAGGCACGAGACCTTGTCGACATTGAGATCCGCGACGCGGCTAACCTCGACCAGACAGGTTGGGCTCACGCTGTCGTAAAGGTGCGCGACGTCGTTGCTCAGTCGCAATCGAGTGCCCTTCAAGCCATGTACGACGTGGTCGACGGACGACGCTGCGTCGGTTCCATCTTGGCCCAGCATTACCGAGCGCGGATAGATGCCGCCACTCTCAGAACGCAGCCTCAGTGTCGAGGTTGTCCGTTCTGTCGCGCAGGGAGTTCCCGCATTGAGGGCCGGGTGGAACTCGAGCCACATCCGCCCGTGCCTGACGACACCGTTTCGGGCGCGGGGCAACATGACCCGTTGCTTGTTCTGCGACCGAATCAGTCTCTTCTCTTCCTGTGGTGGGACTCCGTATCCGAGTTCCAAGACCTCGTGCCAGAGGTCATCGCTAGGCTCGCATCCAGGGGACTTCCGGTGATATTCGGAGCGCCGGACGGCCTGCTGACTGTGGCGCAAGATCGCGCGCGTCAAGCCCCTGTTATCAATGACGACGGAGAGATGCTCGATTCCTACGCGGGCTTGATGATCGCCGTCCTAGCGCCTTCAGAGTCGGCTCTGCCCGAGCGTGTGGCCGCTCGGCTTCGGGCCAGGATGCCCACGTACGTCCTGGGCCCCAGTGGACTGGTGGCACCTGACAAGCCTGAGTGGCGGTGGCGGGACCTAGTCGACGCGTCCATGAGCATCCGTAGCGCATTGGAGATCTTGTAATGGCCCTGCTGAATCCAAGTCCCGTTCTGCCCTTGCCTGTGACCATGTGGGTGACTGCCCGACTCTTCATGTCAAGAAAGCAGATGAGCGAGACGCAGATCCTCCAACGATCAAGCCCGCTGGCGTTGCGCAAGCCCAGCGAAGGCTCTGCTTTGCCCGATACCTCCTCAGCCGCAACAAGTAATGCGGTCGTAGCGCTCAAAGCACTTCATGAACTAGACCTAGTCGAAACCGATGACAGGGGACAATTCAAATGGTCCCTGAAGCATCAACCGAAAGACTACGCAACTTTCTGCCGACAACTGCGAGGAGCCGTTCTGTCCTCCGAGAACTTTGATGGTGTTGCGGACCTCAAAGACGCCAGAGGCGCACGCGATCTGTTGCGAGGTCTGGCCTGGTTCCTGAGTAAGGATCCCGTTGCTGAATCTTGGTCATGGCACCAGGTGTACCAAGACTCGTCAGCGGGAACCGATGACGAAACCCGTATTTTTCAGAATGCCACGCGCTGGAACGGCTTTCGCTACTGGTCGGAGGCGCTTGGGTTGGCCGAGGTCGCGACCCTGTCCAGCGTGGCGTCAGGCGCCCTGACATGCGACGTCACCCGAGCCGTGCGCGACGTTGTCCTCACGAAGTTCAGAAAGGACGAAGAGGTGCCGACTGGGACCCTTCTCACCGAACTGCGCGAGCAACTCCCGATACTGCCCGGGGGTGCCCTCTCGCGCGCCTTGGGACACGCGGTACCGGGTCGGATCCTGGACCGAGCCACGTCATACGCCCTCGAAGCCGGTCAGGTGCGGGGTTGGCTCCGCTTGGTATCAAAGGCAGACTCGGCAGACGCGATCCAACTCGCAGACCTGGACAAGCCCGGCGTACACCGCACCATCTCTCACGTAGTCGTTCAGGAGCGCATGGATGTCTGACTTCGCCGGCTTCGTGTGCTGGGACAACAACACGGTCGCAGCTACCATCGCCACAGAGGCGGTCAGCCCCAGCATCAATGTGTTCCTGGCGACCCACGCACCGTTGGACATTCACCGGACGACCGTCACCGGTGGTCGCGCGAGTGCGACCAAGGTCGTGACCGAACGCGAAGTGCTCAAGGACTTCCTCCAGCGACCGACCAACAAGGGTGTCCTCGTCATGCCCGTCATCGGTGAGTCGGGGACAGGAAAGTCTCACCTCGTGAGATGGGTCCATGCTCAGACTCCGTCAACGGCAGTTAGACAAGTCATCTATCTTCCGAAGGACAACACCAGCCTGGCCGGCGTGATCGATCTGCTGCTCGTTGGCAATCAGGGCTCGCCATTCGATGAGATCCGCCGGGACATCGCCCGACTTGGACGGGACATCTCACAGGATGCTCTCGAGCGAGCGCTTTGTGACCAACTGGCAGAAGCGCTGTTGAGCGCAGCGCCGGAATCGCCCCAAGAACGTGCCCTCGTGGGCGACCAGGGTCTCTATACCTTGCTCCATGACCCCTACTTTCGGGAAAAACTCCTGCGCAAGGGATCCGTGATCCCGAGGCGGGCAGCCCACGCGATCAACGGAAGGAACGAGGCGGAGGGTGATGTTCCTCTGCAAGTCACGCCGGATGATCTGCCGCTGGACTTGATGGACATCTCGGAAGCAGCGCTGCGCACCCAGCGACTTTACGGTCGTTTGGCAGCGGATGCTTCTCTTCAGGTCGTTGCGGCCGATCTGCTTCAGCGATATCTCGACGTCGCCGTCATGCAAGCCACGAACCTGGGTGTCGGCAGGGTCCAGCAAGCTTTTCTGCAGATCCGCAAGGCACTTGCGGGTAAGAAGGAAATCGTGCTCCTGGTGGAGGATTTCGCGTTGGTGCAAGGCGTGCAGCGTGACCTCCTCGACGCCATCCTTGAGACGAGTGAGCGAGAAGGAAGGACGGTACTTGCCCCAGTCAGGACCCTCATGGCGGTGACAACCGGTTACTTCGGCAGCCTCCCACCAACTGTAAAGACACGTGTCGACTCGGGAAGTCCATACCGTTACGAACTTCGAGTCACACTCGGAGACCCCGCGACCGCGGACTCCAGGACCGAGAACCGCGTCGTCGACATGATCGGTCGGTACCTCAATGCTGCTCGGATAGGGCGTGACAGGCTCGAGGATCTCCGTGTGATGGACGCGGAGTCAACTCCTAACAAATGCTCAGGCTGCGCGGTGGCGGACGCCTGTCACGCCGGATTCGGTACCTCGAGCTCCGGACATGGTCTCTACCCCTACAACAAGCCGGCACTCCTTCGTGCCGTTCGGGCGACGGCGCTGCCAGAGCATCCGGATGACTTCAACCCTCGAGCCGCCTTAGCGCAGATCGTGCGCGGGGTCCTCCAGGATCACCGCGAGGACATTAACACTGGACGTTTCCCGGGCGATGACTTCGAGGCCAAATTTCCGCCTTCCAGTTCGACCTCAGTGCTTCCTACGTCGGTCCGCGACCGGTTGCTGAAAGTCGACCCGTTGGCTGGCGCGCGCCGAAGAGTCCTTCTGCAGTTCTGGGGGGATGCTCCGCGACAACTAATCAACTTGGAACCGGAGATTCACACAGCTTTCCGAATCCCCGCGCTTGATCCGGCAGTGATCGCTGACTCGCAGACTGTGATCCCTCTCGCGGTGGTGGGCAAGACATCCACGGCGGTGACGAACGGGCCGGCCGTGCTAGGTCTGGCTCCTGCGGTTCAGCGGCGAGTTCAGAAAATCGAAGACTGGCTTTCCCGCGGAGCCAACTTTCCAACTGAACTGGCCGGCGAGGTGCGCCGACTTGTGCGCGACGCGGTAGTCGACCGTGTGTCTTGGACAGACCCCATCATGAAGGAGCCGACCGGAGTTGTCATCGAGAAGGCTTGGCCGACAAACGCCAAGACGATCTCGATCGCTGATGCTGCCGAAGCAATTGCCCGCAACGTCATACCATCGATCAGGTTTGAGAAAACTCCCGAGAACGCACAGTTCTTTGAAGATCTTGTGAAGATCAACGCGGGTGAAATTGCTGGAACTCTCGCCTCAAGGCTCCGTCTTGATCAACTCGCCGAGTCACATGCACCGGACGTCCGCCGTGCAGTGCTCGAGTTGACGGGGCGCAGCGACGGGCAACTGGTGTCGGCTGTCCGGGCGTCACTTGCGGGGGCCGCTCTCTGCGGGATCGCGACCCCAGGTGATTCGACCGAAATGTTGTTGAGTGCTGCGCTCACGGACACGGCAGCATGGACTAGGTCGGATGCCTCTGTGCGCTCGCCAACCTGGCGCCGTTCGTTGGAGAAGCACTTGCAGGTTAGGGCCGCTCTTGTTGGCGCTTTGCGAGAAGCGTCGGGGGTGTCACAAGGCGTGACGGGAGAAGTACAGGTCATCGATGCGGAACGACTTCTCCCACTAGTCAGGGAAGCGCAGAGCCGATGGCTGCCCGCTCCGGAGGACAATATTCCAGACTGGGCACGGCAGGCAGTTGGCTCTCTTACCTTGCTTCCGGCAGCGGTAGATGAACAACTCGCGGCTCTGGCTAAAGTTGTGCGCGAGATTCGTGAGCTTCTCCCCGTCGGAGTGACCCCTTCTCAGACGTTTCAAGCCGTCAGCAAGGCAATTGATGCAGGGGACAGACACGGGTTTGTTCGTCATTCAGATCTCCCAGCGCTACAACGTCGCAATGCTGAAGCAAGTCTATTGACGTCACGGGAAGTCGATCGGCTTGAGCGAGAACTTGTAGGTTTGAGCGCCGCCAGCACGTTCGAGGAGCGGCTCAGCGTCGCCGCCGTGGATCGAAGCAGCGATCTGGCGATGCTTCGCGATTACTTGCTTGAGAACGACGACTGGCTTTCCGCGGGCCTGCAAGTACCGATCCCGAGCGAATCGTCGGAGACGTCCTCACTCCTCAACCGTTTGGACCTGGCTCTTTCAAGCTGGCGTTCCTCCGCTCAGACCATCAAGGGAGACTCTTCGTGAGCATCTTCGACAAGGCTGAAAAGCTCACTGCGAGGGCGCGGACCCATACAGAAGGCGGTAAGGAAAGAGCAGATCGGCAGCAGATTGCGACGATGTTGGGGCAATTGGAGGAAGAGCTTCAGCGCCTCAAGGATCCGATAGCTTCCTATGTGGCGGCGCGCTCCGCAGGTGTTCAACTTCCCGCTGTCTCGGCTGAAGTAACGGCAGGCATCGAGGTTCTGCAGGGTCGAGTCGAGCAGGGACTCCCGACCCCTCAGGCACTTCGAAGTGCGCGGGATCGCGTCCGACAATCGATAGACGCCGTGAGCCAAGCGGTTGTCGCTTCTTGGAGGCCCTGGTCAGAGAATCAGCTTGAGAGTATGCAATTGGCTAGCGTGTCACTGTTGCCGATCCAAGATCGCAAACGCGCTGAAATCATCGTGTCGCGCCTCCGCGGGGCGGCTGTTACGTCGCTGCCGAGCGCGCCGGTAATCGCCCAGTTCCTGCGTGACGTAGGCGACCTCCAGCGCTCGCTGGAACACATCGACCGTCGTGGGCCCCTCGCACGACTGCTGGATCGGATCCGTGCTGGCCAGGTCACCTTGGCGGACCTCAGCAGAGATGAGGTCGATCTGCTGCTCTCGCAGGACGACGTGGCGTCCCAGATTGTCCTGAGGTTGGTGTGAGCTCCGACAGGTGGAGGCGCATCCCGACCATCCTTGACGCGCTTGAAGATTTGGAGCTTCCACTCCTCGCATGGGGAGTGACCCAGTCGGCCTTGAGTTTCGACGAGGTCATGCAGGTCGTGACGACCGCCGTCGACGAAGACTTCGCTAGCGGGCTTTCGGACGGGCCCAATGAGAAGAGCTACATATCGGAGTTGAAGCGGCGGGCACTTCTTCACCAGGTTCCAGGATCGAGTCCGCTCCAGTTCCGCACTCGTTTAGGCGAGGGCCTCAGACTCTTGGCATCCCTTCGTCAGACGTTCCCGCCTGGCAAGTCTGCCACGCCGGCCTGGTGGCGCGGGGGAGCCCCGCTGATTGCGGACTACCGACTCCAGGTGTCGCCTCGTTGGTATCCCCGCCGCCACCTCGAGCCCGTCGAAGTGGTTAGCAAGCTATGTGATCGTGAGCCATGGACCGATCTTCACCAGTCCATCGCCTTGGCCATGCTGGACGGTCGCAATCTCGCTCGCTTTCAAGTCGACTCTGCAGTCGCCATCCTTGAGGGTCTGTCGGACAGACGTGGTCGTGCCGTCGTCGTTGGAGCTGGCACAGGCAGCGGCAAGACGTTGGCCTTCTACTTACCGGCCTTCCTTTCCATAGGACCGAGGTTGATGAAGCCTCCGTCTTCTACCCATACGGTGGCGCTGTACCCGCGCAAGGAACTGTTGCGGGATCAAGCCAGGGAGGCCATGGGAGCCAGTCGTCTTCTTGAATCCGCAATGCAGACGCACGGCGCACGGCCGTTGCGGATAGGGCTTCTCTATGCGGACACCCCTCACAATGCTCGCGACCGGCGACTGGGGGGAATTGGCTCGCCTTGGCGTCGCACGGGAGCCGGCGTGAGATGCCCCTACTTCGCTTGTACCGAGGATGCTTGCACGGGTGATCTCATCTGGCACGAGGATGATCGCGTCGCAGGGGTCGAGCGGCTGGTATGTACATTGTGCAAGGCGTCGCTTCCTGTTGATGCGGTAGCGCTGACCCGTGACTCGATGGTGAAGAGACCTCCGGATGTGCTCTTCACGACCACAGAGATGCTCAGTAGGTACTCCTCGGATGACCGGCTCGGCTCGTTGCTTGGATGGACTGGCGCGACTTCCCCGGAGCTCGTGCTTCTAGATGAAGTACATACCTACTCGGGCGTTCACGGTGCACAAGTCGGGCTCACCCTCAGACGGTGGCGCAATTGCCTTCGGGTACGCGGAGCCAAGGCGCCCGTGTTCGTGGGACTCTCTGCGACCTTGCGCGATGGTGTGCCATTTTTCGCCAGCTTGACTGGGCTGGATGAATCGGCAGTCGAGTACATCACGCCGGCTTCAGAGGAGTTGGTGCCTAGCGGTCGACAGTATTCGGTGGTCCTGCGCGGCGATCCCGTGTCAGGGACCAGCCTCTTGTCCGCCAGCCTTCAAACGTCGATGCTCATGGGGCGACTCTTGGAACCAGCAGGCAAGGAAGGTCTCTTCGGGTCGTCAGGGTTCATTTTCACGGATGACCTGGATGTGACCAACCGCTTCTACGACGACCTCCGGGATGCCGAGGGGGGGCAAACAAGATCGCGTCCGGGAGTGGCGAAGAAAGCGGTACTTGCGCAACTTCGCAGTCCAAACTTCGTCGCAGGAGGCGGTGCGGCGGCCAGAACCAAGGACCGATATCAGGATGGGCAGTCTTGGGACATCGTGGAGGAGATCGGGCATCAACTCTCCGGCACGCTCAACGAAGGAGCCCTTCGGATCGGTCGCACTTCGTCTCAGGATGCTGGCGTTGACAGTGGCGCAAACCTGATTGTGGCGACGGCCTCCCTTGAAGTCGGGTTTAACGATCCGCGTGTTGGACTCGTGATTCAACACAAGGCACCCAGGGACTCGGCGGCCTTCTTGCAGCGCAAAGGGCGCGCGGGTCGATCGCCACATATGCGACCGTGGACAGTTGTCGTCCTCTCCGACTACGGCCGAGATCGAGCCGTTTACCAAGGCTACGAACAACTCCTTGATCCGGAGATCTCTCCTCGACGACTTCCTGTGCGGAATCGTTACGTCCTGAAGATTCAGGCCGCTCAAGCGTTACTGGACTGGCTCTCCAAGCGAGTCGCACACGGAGGAGGTCGGGTAGATGTCAGAACAATCTTGCGCACGCCAAAGACCCCTGGAACAAAGCATCCGAAGGCCGCTCATGTGCTTACCGCTCTAAACGGACTCCTGACCGAGACATCGCTCCAGGACGAATTGGGCCGGTACCTTGAGTTCGCCCTCGGTATCAACTCGAGTGACGTGCAAGCAGTGATGTGGGAGGAGCCACGGTCTCTTCTGTTGTCGGTGGTGCCGACGGCGATGCGCCGTCTCAGCGCTGAATGGACTTCTATTGACACGGATCCCGGCTTCCGGCCTGGTGAGATCCTTCCGGAGCATCTTACGAGGACACTTTTCGAGCCGCTCAACGTCCCTGACGTTGTCCTTGAACTGCCCTTCGATTCGGAGCGCGGCGATGAGCCGAGGATGCCGCTGATGCCGGCCCTTCGTGAGGCGGTTCCGGGTCGGGTCAGTAGGCGCTTTGGTGTCGAACGTGACGAGAACCGGACATGGTTGCCCTTGCCTGCAGGAGACACTCATGAACTCGCCACGTTCGTTGCACGGGGGCATCGACTGGGTATTTGGTCGGCCGGTGGCCAGGACTTTGAGGTGGTTCGCCCACTCTCCCTGCGACTGGAACAGCCAGAAAAGGAAATCGCGGATTCCAGCAACGCCAGACCAGTTTGGGCGAGCCAATTCATTCTCGCGGAATCCTTAGCGGCGCCAGCGCCTCTTCCGCACCTATCGCCTTGGTCGGAACTTGTGGAGGGTGTTCGTTTTGCCCTTCACGTGACAGGCGATCCTTTCGAAGTTAGGCGATTTACCACGGGCGCAGTCGGGGAAACGCGCCGGACAGATGGGACGTCGGTGCAGACCGGAATCTCATACGCGGTAGACGGTGCTCCGGCGGCCATGGGCTTCTCGCTCGATGTTGATGCTCTCATCGTCGAAGTGTCTTCGTTCGACCGACAGGATTCTGTGGTGTCGGCGCATCTTGCTTCGTCTGGCTGGAGATCGAGAGTGTTCGCCGTGCGAGTGGCGGAGGAACCTGCTCTTGATGGCATCGCCAACTCGTTCCAACGGACCTGGTTGTCTCTGGTCTATCTGACTGCTTACAGCGTTACTGCGGCGACCGCTTCCCCCGGAACCGACATTGCAGCGACGCTCGACGGTGGAAGATGGCTCGCGGATCTTCCACGGATGCTCGGTGTGCTGTACCGGGCCGCGGATCCCGACGACCCCGCGCAAGTGGGCCCAGACAAACTCGTCCAGAAGTTGCAGGAGTTGGGCGCGAACGTCGTGGTTACTAATGTGATCGAAGCGCACGCCAGGCTGCTTGGCCTCTCAGACATCACGGATCTGACGTGGGACCTCGCCGAACGCGCCTTTGCAGATACCTGGGCGGCCGCCGTTCGGCTTGCAGTCCTGCGAACGATTCCCGACGCCGAGGATTCGGATCTGACTGTCGACGTTCTGAAACCGACCGAAGGAACGAAGGTGCGCATTGCTGTCAGCGAGACCTCCATCGGGGGACTTGGTCTGATCGAGGATCTAAGACTGGCGTACGCCAGCGACCCGCAACAGTTCTGGAAATTCGTCAGCGCAACTGTTCGTCCGTCTGAGTATGAAGAGATGGACCGATCCCTGCGAGGACTTCTTCACCGTTTGGCCAACGAACCGGATGGCCCAGCCGCCACTGCCGTCACAGGTGTCCGAAACGCCAAGGGCGCTGTCGATGCACATGCGGCCTTGAAGGAACTGCTGAATGCATGGTCTGAGTTGGATGGCCCCCCACGACACCTCGCCGTTTCTGCCTTCTCGTCACGATTCCTACGCCCCGGAGCTGATGCAAGCACCGACCGTGTAGCGCTGGAGTTGTTGTCAGCTTGGGATGATCTGGAGCATCGGGTGGGCGCTGAGGTTGACGCTCGCGTTGTGGCGTATGCCGCGGCGCGAGGTGTGCTCCCAGGGGTCAAAGCGGCAACCGCCATGACCGCAGATCAGGTCTATAGCCTCCTCTGGCCACGGGGTGTGGCGGCAAGGAATCACCACTTGGAATTCTGGCAGCCATACACAGAGGGCATCTTGATCGACCGACTCTTGCTCGCTGCCGTTGTGCAACGTCCAGTGCCCGAGATCGACGTGGCTGTCGTCAACTGGCCCCATAGCTATCGACTGGCTCTTGCGGAAGCCGAAGAGGTGGATCTCGTCGCCCCCTTGAGTCGTAGGGACCTCGTGTCAGCCGCAGTCAGGCGTGTCGCCGCCATACCCGTCGATCGAGGGGCACTTCGTGTCTACGGGCACTTGGGCCGGTTCGAACTCACCGAACAGGTCATGAAGGTCCGAATCAGCGTGGCGGAGGCTTTTCAGTGAGCACGTGGCGCCGCACGGTCCGAACTAACCCGCGGGCAGGAGTCAGGGTCAACGAGATCCTGAGCACTGCTCTCGTTTCCGAACTCCTTGATCCGAGTGCCCACCTTTGGCTTGTGTCACCTTGGGTCAGCGACATCATCGTGGTGGACAACCGCGACGAGCACTTGGAAGCCGTGCTGGGTCAGGACTACGTCCGCACGCTTTACCTGACAGAAGTACTAGCAATCCTGGCCAGCGGTGGCTCCACCCTCCACGTTGCGGTTCGGCCCGACGATCACAACAATGCTTTCCTTAGCCGACTCGAGCGGACCCTGAGCCACCCATTCGATCTTCATCGCGGCGAGGATCTCCATGAGAAGACCATCTGTGGAGGCGAATGGCTGATCACAGGATCCATGAACTTCACGTGGCGAGGCCTAGAAGTCAACGACGAAGCCGTGATGTATAGCGTGGATAGCGAACTCGCAGCCCAGACTCGACTCGATCTTGAGCATCGATGGTTGGGGCCGGCATGACGACCGATGCTGACCACTTCATCAGCGAGTTTTTCGGTACAGGGAATCTGGTCCTGCCTGGTGGGGATCTTCAACAGGCCAATGGCGCGTACGTGGCGCCCTACGTTGCGCCCCTCCAAGCCGGCCTCAAGAGACCGCTCATCCTGCCGCGCAAGGTACCTGGCGGTCGGACCGATGCCTATGTGGTCTGTTGGGACATGGCCCAAGTAGGATCTATGCGGGCGTTGATCGAAGCTTTCGTCGCTCATTCGTTCGTGGCGTTCGACGGACGGACTGCGCGACTGTCGGCGGAAGACCCTATCGAGGCCGCGATTCTGGCACTTGTGGGTAGCGGGACAACGTTCGTCCTGAGGCCGTCCAACCAGGTGAGCCAGAATGCTTTGTGGCGGACTCTCCCACTGCTTCGTGATTTGTTGAACGCCCGCCCTCAGCGAGTTCAGGCTGTACCCCGTCCATTGGGACGCATGTTAGCTGAGTTCAATGCCGCGATTGCAGCGGGCAGCGCGGCGAGCTCCGCAGATCTACTGGATGAGATGACTGCGATCGGTGGTCTCTCGCCCCTCAACCTCGCCTATCTTCGGGTCCATCGCCTTGGCCAACTCGGGCGTGACGCTGAGTTGCTTCGCCTCCCAGATCTCGACGATGTCATGTCATCACGTCCACCTCTCGTTGTGCGGGATGACATTTTGGCCGCTTGGCGGCGCAACGATCTACACGGCATCGATCTGGCCACCGACGCCGGAATCTCAGAGGCTGTCGCCCGGGGAGCCCTAAGTACGGAGCGCGTGGCAGGAGGCGTGGAACCAGCAATCGTTCATCGTCTCGGGCTGGATGCTCGGATCGGTGCGGCCGTCATCAGCCTGCTCCGAACGGATGTCGCCAGTGGATCTGCGCTGTTGCCAGGTGATGACCTGCCCGAATCGCTTCGAACGCATCTGTCAGCGCTCGTGAGAGGTTCGACGACGACTTCGGCGTCGACGAGCTCGACGTTGGGGGTCGTCTCAGAAGCTCGAGGAGCTTCTCCGACCGATGACGATGTGGACGTCGTTCTCTCAGACGCACCCGCAACCCAATCCATAGCCACCCCGCCAAGATCATGGTCCGAGTGGGGATTGCTCATCTCAGGAGCCGCATCCGTGTGGGATGCGTTGAGTGACGCGTGGTCTGACTGGCCGCCTCCCTTCATGGAGGATGCGCATCTGGCGGAAGCATTGGCGCACGTTGGTGGAAGCGGTGCCGAGGACGCGTGGTCGATGGTCGGACCCTTTCTCGAGGCCGACGACATGGGGCGCCCGGCCTGGAAGTCTGCCGGTGCCTTGCTCGTGCTTGCGGCGAGCTACGACCGATGGGCACCGGCCGACCTGGCCGGTATCCAGGCGCTGCTCGAGGTTTTCGCCCGAGGAGGCCCAAGGGCCCAGGACTATCGAGACACGCTTGACCTGATTGGCGGATCTGCGTCTCGATGGGCGTCGGTCAGCAACGTACTCCCGACACTGGACATGGTCGACGTCCTCGCCCGCTCAGCTTGCAGCGACCCCGACGCCCGACTGCGATTTGGCCTGGCCGCACTCGAACCGCTACACCGACACAGATGGCGACTTGGCCCGGACCTCATCTGGATGGCCGACACGGTCGCCACTGAAATCGGATTGGATCTTGATTGGTCGGTCGCGCAAGACGAACCAGATCACCCCCCCGCGCCTGCGGTCGGTGAGATCAGTGTCTTGCTCTACTCGCTGGACGAGGGAGCCCTGCGGCGCGCCGCCGAGGGTGTTGCTCGTTTCGCCCCACAAGCACGCGTGCAGACCTCTGCTAGCAGGGTTGGTTCCGATCAACTCCGAGCCCAGACCAGGGGAGCAGATGCCATTGCGCTCGCCACGCGATGCGCCAAGCATGCGGCGACTGGCTTCATTCGCCAACACGTCCGGCCAGGCGTGGTGGTTGCCGAGGCAGACGGAGCCGGTTCGGCTTCGCTTCTTAGAGCAGCCGTTGCGGCGATCCAGGACTGCGCCGGTTAGTTGCGAGTCGCCGTCGTTCACCCTGATCATGGGGGCGAAGGTCGGCGCGCACTTCCTTCCCGTCGTGGAAGGAGTCCTACCGATCCATCGCGCGAACGACCGGAAGAACTCTACCGACGTGTCGAAGCAAATGATTGGTCAGGAGGCGAACATCCGAAGGTGTGTTCTGAAGACCGTTCCAGCGTCTCTGCTCGCCGTCACCCAGATCCCAGTGACCGCTAGTCCAGGCACATACCGGCTTGAGACGTGCTAGCGCGTCGCCCAATTCCAGGCCCGGAAGATCCGCTGCGGGCACGCCCTCAGTCAGGTGGTCCATCACGAAGCCAAGCGCTTGAATCCCAACTCCGTGTGTAAGTCGTGACTTTCGAGGTTCGAGCGACCATGCACCCGGGAAAGTGGCTCTGACCAGGATCCAGAAGACCTTCAGGTGCAAGAGGATCTGCTCTTCATCTCCACTCCCGTCCAATGGGTCCCGATATTGATATAGCGCCCCTTCGTACAGACTGTTCTCAATCATCTTCAGGACACTGTTGTCCTTGATCGTGCCGCTCGGGGCGGTCGGCGTAGCAATCCGGCCATAGAAGGGACTGTCGTCGTCACCACTCAGTGTTGTCCCGTTGTTGAGGCGGGTCATCAAAGTGGCCGGCAGTCGGCGCCGCGCATATTGGGAAGGCAGGTGCCCGGCGGTGTCAGGCAACAGTTCGTGTATGAGCCCCTTCGGTAGTGGCTTGCTGTTGTTCACCAAGATGAACTGCAAACGCTGCTCATCCTGTCCACTGGCAATGAAACCGACTACGGCCACAGGGAACTCGGCAAGCTCCGCATCGCGGATAGCAGCGCTGCGCTGTTGCCCGTCGACGATCCATGCCGGTTTGTTCTGGTCGTCGAGAGTTTCATCGACCGGGATGATCAACTCCCCGATGGTGGAATAGTCCACAATGCTCTCGACTCGGATCGGTTCGAAGCTGACGCAGTCGTCGAACGCCAGGACTAAGGCGTTTGGCAGCATCGCTCCGTCCGATTCGAGATAGCGCCGAATCGCCTTGACATGGCTTAGGACTTCAGGCCGCTGGTATCCGCTGAGTTTCTCGTCGTCACGGCGAACGCGGGAGACCGTTGTGAAGTCGTGGATCTTCTTGCCGTCGACCCCGAAGCAGTAAATGTACTGAGCACCCTGGCGAATCCGTAGAGCGGGCAGCCTCAGCATGTATCGGTCAGCCACGGCTTCTCCTCACAGTTTGCATCGGCGCGGACAGTCGACTCATCTTGTTAGCCAGAACTGACAAGTTGTGGAATCCTCTGCGCTTGTTACGCTCGGTGCCGCGGAAGATCGCAATCTCGATCCCGTGATGTTCGCACAGTCGGCAGCCGCAGGTCTTCCACGGAGCTGCCACCAGGGTTCGTTCGTAGGCATCGAGGTAGCTCTTCTTGCTCTTCGTGATGACTTCGTACTTCGCCAACACGTCGATGACGCCCCTGACTGGCGTTGACCCGGCATCGTAGGACCGCAGACGCCTCAGGCACTCCCGTTCTGCCGCGACCGCATCCCTCTGTGAGACGACACCCGCTAGGATGTTCCGCTTCAGGACGCTGTTCCCTTCAACTTGGGGGACGCGGATCGCAACGAAGTCGCCATCAACGGTATGGAAGTTCCTTCGGTCGTCCATGAAGGCCTGCCGGAACGCCGATGTGCTGTCGAAGCTAGTGACCCCGAACCGAGCGAAGTCGGCCATGGAGTCAACTCGGGTGATCCCCAGCAAGTGAAGTTGGGTAGTGCGTGTCCTGACGTGATCGATCGCCGTCAAGCACTCGATGATGTCGGGTGTCTTGAGTGGCACTAGGCCACCGAGGGCGATCCTGCGGTAGCCGATCGCCTGCAATTGCTTGACACTGTCTGCGTAGCTCGCCGGACTCCACCCCTGCGCTGCCCCCACTGGAGTCAGGCGTGCACCACGACTGGCCACTGCCTCGAAGAATTTCTCGGCCATGCGAAGGGTCAGCAGTCGGCGCTCGGCCCATTCCGGGTTGGGCGCCTCGAGCCCGGAGGTGGACTGGTAACCGAAGATGATGTGGTCGACGCTCACCCCTGCGTCGAATCCACAACCCTCGTAGAAGTCGATCGTCTCCTCAACGGTTACGGGCGGCACCTTCTCCTGTATGTAGTTGAAGGCGCCATTGTCGCCAAGGGTTTCCACGTGATCGGGCAGGCGAAAGTACTTACGGACGCCGAGTCGGTAGATGCGGGCGCGCTGGGATTCGGAGTACTTGCCTGCCCCACTGATGGAACCATCAACGATGGCCTTACTCACCAGGATCCCGTCATACGGGGTCTCGGCGAGCACCTCATGCGCGTACAGATCATCCCTCTGTCGAACCCGCAAGGGCGAGTACTCGTCTCGGTGGAAGTCGTAGGTGGGACTCACCATGTCTTGGCTGTCCGGAAAGTAGAACTTCACCGATTCGCCGCACGCGCAGCCACGTAGTGGCGGACCAAGAAGTTCGACAGGGTGCTGATGTGGCGCGGCGTGTTCTGCATTTCGTTCCAGGGGAGTCCTATTTCCTCCCAAGTGCCTTCGGTCCAACGGCAAACCGGTGCAACTCGTTGGAGTTCCTTCTCGGTCACTGCGCGGGCAGTCTTTGCATTGAGGTCGACCTGCGCCATGACCCGCTCCATCAGCCGTCCCATGGCACGGATGCCAACACCGCCCATGAGACGCGATTCTTGAGGCGACTTCCCCCACGCGCTGGGAAAAGTTACCTTCACTGCAGACCAGTAGATGAGGAGCAGATGGCGGATTCCTTCGGTGTCGGTGGTCCCGGCCGCGATGTTGCGGTACGGAAACAAAGCGCCCGATGGGGATTCGAGTGACTCCTTGAGAGCTTCGACCAGGCTGTTGTCTGTCACAACAGTTTGATGCTTGCTGTCAGCATCCGTGGAGGCGCGCTTGATCAGCCCGTAGAACGGCGATTCCGGATCGAGGTTGAGCATGTCGACCAGGGCCGAGGGCAACCGCCGCGCCGACAATCGCGCAGACGGCGCGCTGACGATCTGAGGGAGCAGTTCGGTCACGAGGTTTACCGGAAGTGGGGAGACGGTGTTCACCCGAAGGAACTGCTCGCGTTGGAGATCCAGAGCGTCCGTCACAAATCCAGCCACGGGCACTGGGAGTCGCGTGTTCTTCGTACGGGCCAGGGCAAGGCTGCGCTGCTGACCATCCACGATCCAGGCCGGTCGTGCCACACCCGGAGTTGTGACGATCGGGATCTCCAGAGTCCCTGAGGTTGCCAAACCATCACTGACCGCCGGACCTCGAGAGGATCGGAACCTCACCGTCTCCGGAAGGGCAAGGATCAGACCATTGGGGAACAGAGCCACCCCTGAGTCCAAGTACTCCAGGATCTGTTTCACATGGCTACGTTTCTCGGGCCGCTGGTAACCGATCAGCCTCCCCGCCTTATCCCGGGAGATGTGAGCGACGTCAGCTACCTGATCGACCTCCTCAGCAGCGAGAGCGAACAGGTACAGGGGGATCGCGTCGTTCTGCTGGATCCTCAACGCCCTTCGCTCGAGGTACCGCATACTCATGCCGCCACGGCCTGAGCAAAGAGGTTGGCGAATCGGGCTTGCTCGCACGCATGGCCGCTGTCGCGCAACATCCGAAGGGCCCGCGTTCGTGACGTTCCGGGGTGCTGGGCCCTCAGGGTTTCAATAAACTCCAGCACCAGTGCGTCCGTCAGAGTTCTACGGTCGTAACGCTCGGTCTTGCGCACTCCATCGGCCCACGTCACCCAGCCCTTCATCCTCTGAGCGTCCGTCAATTTCGGCTCAGTCAGTTTTCGAAGCCACGCCTCGGCCATACGCAGGTTCAGGCTCCCAGCAGTCCCCCCGAGCACATGACGCAGTCCAAGGTCTGACCTCAGGCGAGTCAGCCCGGCAATTTCTCGAGAGCCACCAACGAGCAAATGGTCGCCAGGAGTCTCCGCCAACCGGGCCAGGTCGGCGTCCAGCGCAGACGCATACGTCTCGGACAACACCACGACTGTGGCGTCACCGGCCACTCCCGCGAGTGTCTTGCCTCCCACGGCACAGAACTGAGTCCACCAATCGCGGTTTCCGGCAACGGAACTGGCGACTGAGTCGTCGTGGCCGACTGTGAAGGTGGCTCCGTATGCGGGAGCCAAGGCCGAGGCTGGGACCAGTCCCAGCCCGGCCGACGCAACGAACAGTCGTGGTTCGAAACCTGCTGCAGCGGCTGCACCCAGCACTGCCTCCGCTCGGCGCCACGCCTCCCCGGCATACAGGTGACTCACTGGCTTCTTGCCGACCGCGGCATCCAGACGCCGCAGCCAGGTGTCGTGGCGTTCTGTCAGACTCAGTTTGGGAAGGTGCCGTACTTGGCACTCCCGAGTTGCAGGGGCCGATTTGCGTTCAGTGCATGTGACCACCACGGTCAATTTTGGCTTCACGGCGCCTCCCAACCCAGGTTCGTAACTGACGGAGTGTTGCAACTACTCTAGTCCGCAGTTACGTCATATCCTCGAATCAGACGCGGTGTGTGGACAAGTCAGGCAAGAACTTCGGAGGTAGTGATGGAACGACCGGCGATCGTGCTCCTGAGCGGGGGGCTTGACTCAACGACCGTGCTTGCGATTGCGAAGTCTCAGGGATACACCCCCTTCGCGTTGAGCTTCCGGTACGGACAACGCCACGCCGTCGAACTCCTTGCTGCGGCCATGGTGGTCGAAGCCCAGGGGGTTGGGCGTCACGTGGTGGCCGACAT
The DNA here is from genome assembly GCA_002404345.1 of Actinobacteria bacterium UBA4719. Lineage (GTDB taxonomy): Bacteria > Actinomycetota > Actinomycetes > Actinomycetales > Dermatophilaceae > UBA4719. The sequence goes on from DHJN01000211.1 coordinate 49,091, forward strand.
CGACCTACGCGTCTTCGGCGGGTCGGCGCTTACTTCCGATCTCGCCGTACCCAAGCATGATTCAGCCCATGAGGTAGCGACTGACATCCCCGTCACGTACGTGCCGGCTCGCAACACCATCTTCCTTTCTTTCGCCCTGGCATACGCCGAGACCGTCGGTGCGAGCGACATCTTCATCGGAGTCAGCGCCCTGGATTACTCGGGCTACCCTGACTGCCGGCCTGAGTACATAAAGGCATACGAGACGATGGCGAACTTGGCGACAAAGGCCGGGGTCGAGGGGGCAAAACTCACGATCCACACGCCACTCATCTCGCTATCTAAGGCCGACACCATCCGACGCGGACTTGAATTGGGTGTGGACTACGGGCTTACCAGTTCCTGCTACGACCCCAGCTCGGACGGTCGACCCTGTGGCCACTGCGACTCGTGCCTGTTGCGCCTCAAGGGGTTCGCGGAGACTGGAACGACAGATCCGCTGCGATACCAGGACACGTGACCCTGGTGTACAAGATCAAAGAGATCTTCTACACCCTCCAGGGTGAGGGCACGCACGCTGGGCGGCCGGCAGTGTTCTGCCGATTCTCGCTGTGCAACCTGTGGACCGGCCGCGAGGAGGACCGCACTCGAGCCGTCTGCCAATTCTGCGACACAGATTTCGTGGGAACCGATGGCCCAGGCGGGGGCCGCTTCGACACCCCCGAAGCCTTGGCCGATGCGGTTGCCGCACAATGGCCCTCGGAATCACGTGACCACCGAATGGTCGTTTGCACTGGCGGGGAACCTCTCCTGCAACTCGATCTCGCCGCGGTTTCAGCGCTGCATGACCAAGGCTTCTATGTCGCAGTTGAGACGAACGGGACCCAGCACGTAACGGCTGGCATCGACTGGGTTTGCGTCAGCCCGAAGATCGGCGCCGACATCGTTGTCACCTCAGGGGACGAACTCAAGTTGGTCTACCCCCAGACGGGAGGCGACCCAGAACAGTTCGATTCACTCAACTTCAGCAACTTCCGGCTGCAACCGATGGACAGCCCCAAACGCGTCGAAAACACCACAGCCGCCGTCGAGTACTGCCTGAAGCACCCCCAGTGGCAACTCAGCCTGCAAACCCACAAGTACCTAGGAATCCCGTGACGAGCGCCCAGGCAGAGATCTTCCGTGAGTTCACCTTCGAGGCCGCGCATCGGCTTCCGAACGTGCCGAACGGTCACAAATGCGCCCGCCTCCACGGCCATTCCTACCGAGTCATCGTCCATGTCAGCGGTCCCGTCGGCGAACAGACCGGGTGGGTGATGGACTTCGGCGATCTCAAAGCCGCGTTCTGCCCGCTCGAGCAGCAGTTGGATCACTACTACTTGAACGACGTTCCAGGACTTGAGAACCCCACCAGCGAGAATCTCGCTCGGTGGATCTGGGAGCGCTTGACGCCGCGCCTGCCTGAACTTTCGGCGGTCACCGTTCGCGAGACCTGCACTTCGGGATGCATCTACAGGGGGCCGGGACATGCGTGACATTCAAAGTGAGCACGATGGCAGAGGTGTGGCCGTCGATCGGGTCGGGATCTCTGGGCTGAGGTATCCGCTCACCTTCACAGACGGCGAGCTCCGGCAGGAAGGGATTGCTGACCTAGAGGTCACCGTGCAACTGCAGGCGGACCGCCGCGGAACCCACATGAGCCGGATGGTCGAAATCGTCCATAACCACCTGACCGAACTCGACCCCCGCCGACTGCCGATCGTCTTGAAGGCCGCGGCACACCACTTGGATGCCCCAGCGCTTACCGTCAGTGCGTCCCTACCGATCAGCACGCTCGTCGCCGCCCCAGCCACTAAGGCGCCAGCGTGGCAGGTGCACGACCTCAACATCTCGGGGGTCCTCGAGCCAGACTCAGTCCGCGTCACAACGACCGTCTCCTCAGAGGTAACCAGCCTTTGTCCCTGTTCCAAAGCCATATCTGAGTATGGCGCTCACAATCAGCGGAGCCGTGTCACGCTTGCCGCGATCGGTGACGGTGACGCTCCGTACCCGATCCCGGTGACCGAACTCATCGAACTCGTGCGAAGCAATGGTTCAGCTCCGGTGTATCCGTTGGTAAAGCGACCCGACGAGCGCCACATCACGATGCAGGCCTTCGATCACCCCGCCTTTGTCGAGGACATGGCCCGTGAGTTGTCACTCGCCTGTCGGCGCAGAGGTGTCGCACACAGGGTCGAGGTTCGCAATTTTGAGAGCATCCACAGCCATGACGCGATCGCCACAATCACTGCTTAGGGAGGCCATCCTTCCCACACTGCGATCTGCGACTCTAGCCCCGGTTCCAGCCGACCCGGCGCAGATCCCAACGTTGGATTAGCTCGGCCTCCGCGATGAGAAGCGACTGCTTGAGGTCTGGACCGCGGCTGGGCCAATCGAACGGCTTGACCCAATGCTGAACGATCCAGTCCTCCCGGACGGCCTTGGCGACGTGAACGTTTATTCGTTGCCGAGTGGCGCCTGCATGGATTGGCCGGCCTAGCGTTGACCACCTCGACCACCCCCGTTTCGCGGCAGGAGGCCCTTGGTCACCATCCACAGGTGGGTGGTCATGCCCACGTAGACGACTCGGAGCACGTCGGGGTCTTGCCGATGCAGGGTGAAGGCGTAGAGCCCCCGGCATCGGGCACATCACCGACGGTTATCCACTCACACCCAACGACACCGTCCAGTTGCACCTCTCGCTGACTAATGTGCAACTGAAGCGGACGGAACCCAATGGTGTCCATATCGGTGGCCCCGACTGTTGCGCCAGCATCTTGATCGGCCAGCGACGGGAGGGAAGTCTGAAGAGACGACCGCTTAGGTCGCCGAGGGGGCTCAAGCGCGGGTGTCGGCCTCGAAGTGGCTCGGGCCGGAGTCAAGATGGGCACGAGCATTTCACTTGAGCCCGTGGTGACACCTGGATCGGTGAGGATCGCGAAAAGGTATGACGGGCCCTGTAGGTCCTGCAGTTGGCCAGGGCCTCGCAGGGGTAACCTCTGGTACGCCTGCTGGAACTGACAGCGGGCCAGCAGGCGGTTGGTCGTGATCGGTGCGACTGCGTTGCCCACGATGCTAAATGTGAACTGCCGTCCTGTCTTCTGCCTGAACTCGGAACCGGCCAGGGCTGCGATTCTTTCCCAGATGGTTGTGAAGTTGTCCATGGCGTCTCCCGAGCACTTGTCGTTGTGACCCTATGACTTCAGCATGCGTACAAACACTGGGGTCCCGTCTAGTAACTTCGGAGAACTACTTCAGCGCTGGTTGGTAGGCGCCATGGGTCGTCACAGCTAGCAGGGACTCGGCGATTCGAATCAGGGGTGGCCAGGTTCTATGACGGTCGTTGGCGTCAATGGGTCTCGAGCCAAGTCGACGGTGCGTGCAATCTTCATTGCGGTCGCCACGGCATGCTGTGCGTCCTGGTAATGCGCCGTCTGCTCGCGTGACCGGGGCTCGCCACCCAGGACTGCTCGCCCGTTGATCTGCCACCGGTCGCGGTAGGCGGCGATGGTGTCCAGCCGTGATAGCCATTGCTCGCGACGATCATGATCGTCCAGAGGTCGGCCCAGCTGCATCGCCCACGGCTTCCGGTTCTCGACTGCCTCGAGTGTCAGCGACCTGGTGTGCTGCTCGATCAAGGTGCGGCGATCCTCCAGTGCCTTCGTCATGTCGGGGTCGTTGACGCCGGTGGCCACTCGGAGCAGGCCGACGATTCGCTCTGAATGTTGGTCGCTACCGGCGGACTCGATCCGCTTGGTGACCCGCCCGTGAAGCAAGGCTGCGATGTCGTCCGCGCTGGTGACGGTCCGGCCCTGGACCAGCGCTGGAACGACGCGGTCGAGGTCGAGGCAACGCGCTTCGGCGTCGCGGAAGGCCGTCATGAGCGGACCCCACGCCTCGGATGCGCGAACAGTCTCAGCCTCGCTTGGCGTGAGCCCGGATGAGGCGACTACTGCGGCGTACCGCTCTTCGTTGGCCCGGCGGGCGATCGTGTCGTACTCGGCCCAGAGCCTGGTGATGCTGTGGCTGTTCGCCCATTCCTCGGTGATGGTGAGGGTGGCGGACTTGTCGGCGCCGGAGTTGGCCAGGACGTTCCGCAGTACGTCGGCCGGTGCGAGCTCGTCGGGTGGTTCGTGGGAGGTGGCGATGTCGGGGTCGTACCTGGTGTCGACATACAGCCGGTTGCTTTCCCGCCCGCGGGTGGCCATCACGTACAGCGGTTCACGGAGAGTGGTCGCCGAGACGAAGGCGTGGGCGGTCTCGACGGTGCGGCCCTGGGCACGGTGCGCGGTCGTGGCATACCCGAGCTCGACATGCTCCCGAACGTAGGCTGCGGGCAGGGTCGCCCGCCCGGTCCCGTTGGTCCGCTGCACGGCCATTGCCCCGTCGGCCCGGACAGCAGTGACAGTCCATTGGTCGCCGTTCTTTACAAAACCGCGACCCGCGGGCAAAACCCCCCTGGTGTGGGGGGGGGGGGGGCGGACCCCCCCCCCCCCC
>DHJN01000262.1:0-1760 GCA_002404345.1 Actinobacteria bacterium UBA4719
CATTGGTCGCCGTTCTTGACCCAACCTCGACCGGTGGCCAGGCCGCGTTGGTTGCGGCGGGTGACGACCGAGTCACCCACTCCTGCAACGGATCCGTTCGCCGTCTCGACCCCGCCCGCGCTTACTGCGCCGGCCTGAACCCGGTCGGCCCGTGCCCGGTTGTTGAGGTCCAGCACGGTCTGCGAGTCGTTGGCGATCATAAGCGATCGTTTCCCTGCGCGGGTGTCGTCGCGCCACGCCTCGTAGAGCAGGTCGAGCATGGACTCCCGGTCGCCGCCCTCGACGCGTCCCTGTGTCACGTAGGTGTCGGCGGCGTCGGCGCGGCCGTGCCGCAGATCCACGGACGCGGTTCGCTCCCATTCTTGGCGGAAGCGGCGGACGTCATGCAGCTGCGCGGCGTCGTCGCGATCCTTGGCGAGCAGGTGGAACGCACCACCCGCGGAGACCGGGGACAGCTGGGCCCAGTCCCCCACCAACAGCACCTTCGCCCCGGCATTCCTGGCCTGTTCGGTCAGTGTGTCGAGCTCGAATGTGCCGGCCATGGACGCCTCGTCCACGATCACAAGCTGGCCCGGTCGCAGCGACCACCGCTCTATGTCGGCAGTCACGGTCTGTGCCCGGTAGTGCAGTTTCCTGGTGTGCAGTGACGGGCTGGCCCGGTGCAGATCGGCGCGCAGCCGGTCCAGTTCCGCGAGCCGCAACGTGTTTCGGCCTGCTTCGGTGAGCCACTTGGCGGTGTTCTCCGTCGCGATCCCCACCACGTCGCTGAGCACCTCCGCCGCCGCCGCGGACGGGGCAAGCCCGACGACCGACCCAACGCCGTGTTCACGCTCCCAGGCCTCACGGGCCCCCCGCATCGCAGTGCTCTTCCCGGTCCCGGCCGCCCCGACCAGAACGTCGACGACCCGCCCCGAGGTGACGATCTGTTGCACCGCGGCGGACTGATCGGCCGAGAGCGGGTGGCCCTGGCCGGGGAGGTTTCGGGCGCAGGCGTCGGCGGCGACGATCGGGGAAACGCTCGGCCCGCCCACCGAACGGCCCGCGTCCAGGAGGCGCACTTCGGCGTCGAGCAGGTCCTGAGTCGTGTAGATCTCGGACCCACGAGGTCGGAACCTCGACGTCCCATCCGGGCGCTGGAACGCGGCCGGAGTGTGCGCGAGCTCGGGCGGCGAGATGAGCAGCGCCTCCCCCACCGCCAGCTCCGTGGTCCGCTCGACGACGGCCATCCGGTCGTCAGCGGTGGCGAACCGGACGCCATGGAACTGCCGAAGCACCTCGGCGAACACGTTGGACCGCGCGAAGGTCGCCCGCTTCTCCGCCACTGTGTGCGCCGCGACCTTCGCCGCCTCGGCGAGCATCTCGTCGGCCAGGTCCCCAGCCCGCAGCAACGGCAGGTCGTTGCGACCGGCCAGGGTTTCCACCCACGCTACGGGGTCCGAGCCCAGCACCTCGCGGGCTCGCCCACGCCAGCCGTCGACCAGCTCGGCGAGGGAGTCGACGTGTTTGTCCGGTCGCGTCGAAAGGGTGGCCTGCTGGCGCAGCTTCAGCACCTCCCGCGCCGAAGGTTGCCGCCCGTGAGAAGCTGCAAATGCATCAACTAGAACGTCCTTCGCGACCTCGATGTCGGCGGACCGTTGGGAGAACTCCTCCCGCAACCGCTCGATCACCCCGGCGACCTCGTACTTCCGGACGTCCGAATGCCGCCGCGCACACGCCTCCCACCCCCACCCGAGCGCCTCGGTCAGGTAGTCCGACAGCAC
>DHJN01000262.1:1971-4120 GCA_002404345.1 Actinobacteria bacterium UBA4719
TGCACCACCCCGCCCGCACCCGAACGGGAGGAGAACACGTGGCCCTCCGCATAGCCGATGACGTGCTCCAGCGCCCGCTGATGTGCCGCGTAGATGAGCCCCTGCGTCACCTCGTCCGCGACCGCCCACGCCACGCTCACACTCTTGGGAGCGCTGAAGGTCAGGTCGAACCCGGCCACCGGAAGCGGCGGCTTCCGCGTCACACCGCGGGGATCGATGTATGCCGTGCCGCCCCGTCGCGGAGGCCGGCCCAGCTGCTCCCCCGTCATCGGATCCTGCAACATCCCGAGCATCCGGAAGAGGTGCTCCTCGGTGACTTTCGACCCGACCGGGACCCCGTTGCTGTTGTTCAACCCGGCCAGTCCCTGGCCGAGGAACCGGCCCGGCGGGGTGCCGGACTCGGCGTAGTACCTAGTCAGCGCCGAAGCCGCATGACCGGACCCGTCGGCCCGGGCGACCGACGACATGAGGTAGCGGTAACCTGCCCCCAGGCTCATCCGGCGGATCGACATCGTCAAAGGCTCGGCCCTCATCCACGTGCTGGCGGCGTCGGTCGCGGAGTCGCCCGAGCCACCCTGCATACCGGCCGGACGGGGCACCATTCCCAAGGAGGCCGCCTCAGTGCCAGACGTGTGGCTGATCGGGGTGGCGGTTCTTGGGGTCTCAGGTGCGACGACGAATGAGGTCGCCGGTTGGCATTCGACGCGCTTTTGTCAGTGGAGTCACCTAAGTTGCAGTCCAACCAGGGAGTTCGCAGTCCCTGGGATTGGCAAGGCTGTCAGGACGAGGAAAGAACATGACAAGAGGCGATCACATCTACGTCAGTCGTGCCGGATACACGCATCACGGCATCGATGTGGGTGCCGGACGAGTCATCCACTACAGCGGTGAACCGGGCAAGAGCAAGGCTCATGCCACCATTCGTCATGCGACGTTGCAGGAGTTCGCACAAGGCAGTGACGTCAAGGTCAGGAACTACGGCAAGAGATTCGGCCTTGACGAGACTGCCCTACGCGCAGAGAGCAAGCTGGGCGAATGTGACTACGACCTACTGGGCCGAAACTGCGAACATCTCGCGTCCTGGTGTGTCACGGGCCGCAACACCAGCGGACAGGTCATCGGAGCAGTTGCCGTCGCTGGATTGGGTACTGCCACTGCCGCCGCTGCTGCAGCTAGCGTTGGAGTTGTCGGCGCGGCCGGCGCCGCCGCGGGTCTTAGCGGCGCCGGTGTCATGTCTGGACTTGCGGCAGCAGGTGGACTGGTCGGCGGTGGCGCAGTGGCCGGCCTAGCCGTCCTGGGAGCCGCGCCAGGCTTCGTCGGCGCTGGAATCATGCAGGTTGCCCTGGCTGACGACGAAAATTTCCCTGAGGCAGAACGCGAGGCCCGATCAATCGGGCGTAAGGCCGCAGTTGCTGGAGCCGCAGCCAGCTCAGTTGGTGGTATCGCGGCCGTGAGCGTACTGGGAACAGCCGGCCTCAGTGCGGCGGGGATCACCTCGGGGCTGGCTACTGTCGGGGCCGCCGTCGGGGGCGGCATGGTCGCCGGATCCGCCGCGCTGATCGCAGCACCTGCAGTGGCCGCGGCTGGCGTCGGCTACGGCCTCTACCGTGCGGCTCGCTGGTGGCGCTCCTCGCACCGGGTTCCCGAATCCGCCCCTCCGTTTTCGGTCGGCAAGGATCAGGTAACGGATGCCGCGCTTGAGGACGTGAGCCCGTAAGCCACATCGGGACAACGGGCCCCAGACGACACGGTCACCCAGCAATGCCGAACCTGAGGTCGCTCGACTGCCTCCGTCTTGAGCGGAGCGACCGGCCGGTCGCGAAGAGGGACCCCTCTCCGGAATCATGCCGCCAGCCATGCGTCCATTATGCCTGCCGCTCGGACAAACGTCCTATGTCGCTTAGCGTGGATACGTTCGGCGTGTGGAGATTCCTCAGTGTCCGGTTCACAGGCACTCCGAGGTAGCCAGGGCTGGTTGGTATGGGCAGCCTGGGCGTCGTCGGCAGCGCTGGTGGTGTCGACCGGGTAGCGGTGAGCGTCATCGGTTTACCGAGGTACTGCCGCGGATCGTGGACGTTACGGTCAGTGAGCGCGTCTGTCAGGAGTGCACAACCAGGCTTGAGCCGTGGGAGGGCCAGCCTGCCCCGCG
>DHJN01000173.1:0-3684 GCA_002404345.1 Actinobacteria bacterium UBA4719
CGTCCCCGGGCAACGCGAACGTGCCGATGAGGATCGGCTGCTATCGGGATGGCAGACGGTCGACCAAAACACGACCGGAGTAGCCGAATTGAGGACTTTCAGCGGGCCTGGGCCGGAACCACGGCGGCAGGCCTCGCCGGCTGCTCTTGGTGTCGTCCTCGCCGGCGACGCCCCCGGCCGGACCAGCGATGAACAGATCGTCTTGTTCTGCTCCGTCGGGCTCGCCGGAACCGAAGCCTTCCTGCTTGACCCGCTCCTCCGTTAGGGCTGTGTGGTCAGCTTCAAAGGACCGTTCGCCGCAGTTCTACTGCAGTTGAGGATGGAAGGAGAGACCCCTCCGCGGAACCAGCCCAGCAAGGGGTTGACGCCACTTGTCACACCTCTACCGAAGACTTGCCGTAGGCCGGGTGGCGGCTACCCAGCTTGCGTGCCGATGCGAGGTGGGCGCCCAGGTACCCGCCGACTCCTGAAACGGCTGCGCCCGCCAGCGCGAACCTGGCCCCGGAGCCGTGTCGACCGCGGCGGCGGGCAACCCACGACGCCGCGTACATGCCGATGGCGAGGCCGTTAGTGACGGCATGCACGAGGCCGACCCGCTTGTCGCGCGGCCCCGCTGCCGACCATTCCGCCCATCCGGTCCAGGCGGTCGGGCCGACGGCGAGAAGACCGGTTCCAACGAGCCGCTGCGCAGGGGCGGAGGACTCGGTGCCTCCGAAGAGATCGAGCACACTCGCAGAGGTCCAGGTGCCGAGCACAAGGTCGGTCAGCAATGGGTGAACCGCGTGGCCGAGCCAGTCACCTCGCAGCACCGAGGCTCGCGTCCCCGTTCCGAGCACGGTGCGGATAGTCGGCTCGAGAGCCTGGACCGCGGCGTCGAGCACGGTGGCATCCTCGAGCCGCAGCGTCCAGCGCACGATCGCCGGGGGTCGCTCGACGGGATTCATTCTCACTCCTCGCGTCCATGCACGACGGGAGGCCACCTCCCGGGCGCCGTGGGATCAACCTTGCCCCCAGGCGCTGGCGATGGCAACCTGGCTGCCTCGAGCGGGATCGGAGCAAACCCGGATTGCCTCCACTACGGGTAGCCCCAGCCAGGATGTCCCAGTTGCGGATCGGCTACTGCGACACGGATGGCCTGGCAGTCGGCCGGTCAGGATGCGCAATGACCGAGACGGGAGGATGGTCGCGTGACACGAATCGAGTGGACGCGAACCGAACCGGGAGACATCGAACATCTGGTCGCGATGCTGCTCTGCCGCGAGAACCCTGCGGCCACACACATCCGACCTTCTCGAGGCGACGGCGGCATCGACGTCCTGGTTCCGGCTGACGACGGCTCCGGCATCATCGTGTACCAGGTCAAGTCGTTCCACTCCAACCTCACAGCGAGCCAGAAGGCGCAGGTCGAGCGGTCCTTCCACCGGCTCGTTGACTTCGCGAAGGCCCATGACCTCAAGGTCCTCGAGTGGTACCTGACCCTTCCGCTGGACCCAACAACCGAAAACCTCCTCGACTGGCTCGCCGACCTAACCGCCGGCCACGATCTCACCGTCGGGTGGCGTGGCCTGAACTTCCTCGATGGGTTGGCCGGCACATATCCGTCGGTCGTCGACTACTACCTGCACGACGGCAAGGAGAGACTCCAGGCCGCCCTTGAGTCGCTCACAGCAGTCCTCCGGATGAACCTGAACACCGGTTCCTCAGCTAGCGAAGCCGGGGCGCCCGCTCCTGCGCCAACGGGTCCGCTTGCAGCGTCGGAGGCGGTTGAAGGCCTGGCCAGTCTCCATGCCGCGCTGAACGAGCAAGACCCACATTTCTACTACGACTTCTCCGTGGACACTGTCCGTCCCGACGTCCCCGACCAGCCCGGCCTCGTCGCAGCCGTCCAGCACGGTGACGACACGCGATGCATCACGTTCAAGATCTTCGCCCGGTGCAACGCATCCTTGGTCGAGCGACCCGTACCGATGAACATCAAGATCACAGCTGATCCGGACAGCGACCTGCACGGGGACATCCAAGTGTTCGAGAAGTACGGCAAGCCGTTGACGACACCGGCGGGGAGCACCGAAGGCAATCTTGACCTCCCCGGCGGACTCGGAGGTGCTTTTACTGGCGGCAGCATCTCGATCGGACCAGCCAAAGACGCGGGCGCGGAACCCTACGACCTGCGGCTGCAACTCCTCGACCAGACGGACGCGCTTCTCACAGAGACGCTCGTGCACATGAAGCCGCTCACGACGGGCCTCCGCCGGCGGGGTGTCCGCGCGCACGGCACCGAGCAGCATGGCGCGTTCACATTCGAGGCACTCACCGACCTCGACGCCCAGACTTCCAACATTTCGCTGGGGCCCACTGACCTCACCGGCGGGGTGCCAAGCCTCTTGCTGCCCGGCCTGCGGCTGTTGCGAGAGTTCCGTCACCCTAACCAGTTACGGGTGGCGGCCCCGTTTGGCGCCACCACTGCGGCCCCGTTGGGGATACCGGACGACATCGCACTAGACCCGGACGCTGGAACAGTATTCGACTTGGTGGAGGCGCTGGCTATCATCCAGGAGCACACCTCGACTCAGATTCGGGTTCCAGACCTGACGAAGCTCACGCACCGTGACGCCCGGCGCATCCTGTACGCAGCCGAAGTCCTACGCGGCGAGGCAATCTCCGTCCCGTGGGACGTGCGGACCGTGCACTTAAACCCTGGTGCCGGCCCGCCGCCCACCGAACCTGTGACTATGCTCCTCTTCGAAAAACTCAACATCAGCGTCAACGGCGCCCGCGTCGACCTGGGCTACCAGCAGGTTCACCTGCCGGCGGTCCGGATCGACCTGAACAGCCTGACCAACCACGACGACCACCAGGACGTGCGCATCGTCCCCGTTGGTGGCACTCCGGCCATCATCCGGTTCGCGCCCGAACTACCCGTCGCGCCATCCTGACTGCTCGGCCGCCTCATTCCATGCGTTGAACAGGTCAGTCATCCCAATCGGGACCGCCAAGCTCCCTCGAGTCGTCCAACAGTCCCGACGTGATAGCCGAACGGTCAGCGGCGCACGCGGCTGCTGCTCATCGCTGCCTTTGGTCGTCCGTAGCCCGATCGGCAACTGAGACGCACATGGGCGCTGTATGCAAGCAATACCGGATGGGTGGGTTAGCGATCAGCTGGCCTCATCCGATCAGACACTCTGTGCGGTTCATTCGACGTTTCGATAGGCCGAAAACCAAGGTGCCAGAGCACCGGCGCGACCCACCTTTGCGAAGACGGGACGTTCGGCCCTGCTCCGGTGACCCATGGTGGTGCTGTGCTGGGAGAAACGATCCGGCCTCAAACAGGGCTGGGGAAGATGCCACCCGGTGATGGACATCTACGCCGGCACGGCCGTTCGGACCAGACCCCCCAGGCAGGAGGTGATGGCGCGTGACCGTTGCTGGACCGACGTTCAATCTGGTGGTTGCCGCGAACCGCCTCCCCGTCGAGCACGTGGTCGACGCCAGTGGCTGGGCCACCTGGCAGCCGAGTCCGGGCGGCCTGGTGACAGCCCTGGAGTCGGTCATGCGGGGCCGCGACGCCGCGTGGGTGGGATGGGCTGGCAAGTCGGGTCCGGCGCCCGAGCCGTTCCGCGAGGATGAGATGTATCTGCATCCGGTGGGTCTGTCGCCCTTGGAGATCCAGGAGTACTACGAGGG
>DHJN01000173.1:3766-6584 GCA_002404345.1 Actinobacteria bacterium UBA4719
CGTCCCGGCGACCTTCCACCGCACCTGGTGGAACACCTACCGCACGGTCAACCATCGCTTCGCCCGGGCCACCGCCGACGTTGCCGCACAGGGTGCGACGATCTGGGTGCACGACTACCAGCTGCAGCTGGTTCCGGCGATGGTGCGGGCGATCCGACCCGATGTGCGCATCGGCTGGTTCAATCACATACCGTTCCCACCGGTGGCGCTCTTCGCACAGCTGCCGTGGCGTCGGGCACTGGTGGAGGGTCTGCTGGGCGCGGACTTCCTGGGCTTCCAGCGCACCGCCGATGCCGAGAACTTCGTGCGTGCCTGCCGTCTACTGCTGGGCATGGCGACCAAGGCCGACACGGTCACCTTCACCCCGCCGGGCGACGACCCGACCTCGACCCGGACGGTGCGGGCCAGCGCGATACCGATCTCGGTTGACTTCCGCGGGCTCGACGCGCTGGCCCGCAACCCCGAGGTGGTCGCCCGCGCGGCGGAGATCCGCGCCTCGCTGGGCGACCCGAAGATCCTCGTGCTCGGCGTCGACCGGCTCGACTACACCAAGGGGATCCGGCACCGACTCAAGGCCTACGAGGAGCTGCTGCAGGACAAGGAGATCGCCCCACCCGAGGTAACGCTCATGCAGGTTGCCTTGCCAAGCCGCGAGCGCGTGAAGGCATACCGCCTCTTGCGCGAGGATGTCGAGAGCACGGTCGGGCGGATCAACGGGCGGCACTCAGCCTTCTGCTCTCCCGCCGTGCACTACTTGCACCACTTCTACCCGCGTATCGAGATGGTGGCGATGTTCCTGGCCGCCGACGTCCTGCTCGTAACCCCGCTACGTGATGGCATGAACCTCATTGCCAAGGAGTACGTCAGTTGCCGGCACGACCTGGGCGGCGCCCTGGTGCTGTCGGAGTTCGCCGGCGCGTGGCACGAGCTGCACCAGGCCTTCATCTGCAATCCTCACGACATCGAGGGTGTCAAACAAACCATCATGCGTGCGATCACCGCCCCTGAGGACGAGAGACGGCGTCGGATGAAGGAGATGCGCAAGCGCGTCGCTGACCACGACGTGCAGCGGTGGGCCTCCGATTATCTTGAGGCCCTCGCTTCGGCGCCGCAGAAGCCGCACCGACGCACCCCGGCCAGCGAAGAGGAGCGACGGAGCGTCGAGCGAGCCAACAGGGCCAACCGCAGGGCGGCGGACCAGGCGTCGGAACGGACGGTCCAGTGAATCAGAAGTGAGTCAATCCAGCTCTGCGAAGACGTCCCCAATTCGCCATGTCCGGTCGCATTGCGTGGACCGTCCACCGTTCGCTATCGGGACAGTGGCGGCCGACACGGAACGACCGACCCCAGCTTGAGCGGGCATGTTCGACACTCGTCCACGAGGGGCATGGGCGCAGTGAGGTGAACTATGGCGGCCTGCCGTACTCGAGCAGTAACCAGAGGCGGAAGGGCGCACTGACCGAGACTTCATCGTTTTGGGGTCAGTGGATAAGCGGCTGGCAGGGCGTCGTAGGAGCCGCAGTGGTTGCGGAACATGCCGAGCGCGGGCCCGGTTTGGGGGCGCACACAAACGCCCGGCCCTTCGGGGCCTCTCCTATGTGCGGCTGAGTGCGACCCCGTCAATCTGGACCAGCCGGCCGCTGCTGAGCACCTTCACGGTGATGGTGCCGGTTCGGTAGGAGAACGGCGCCATGGCGAAGAGCACCTGCCTTTGGGTCGTGGCCGAGGCCAGGTTCACCTTGCCGACCAGCGCGGACCCGACATAGACGCCCACCGTCCCGCAGCTGGGGCAGCGGGTCGCCAGCAGGGTCACGCGGCTGACCTCGGCGCCCGCCAGGGTCAGTGTTGCGCCGGCCCGGGTGCTGTTGCTGTAGGTGCTGGCGTAGTACCGGCTGTCGGCGGCAGGGCGCACCCAGCCGGCTGAGGCGGCCAGCGCCCGGTCGTCGAGCGGCCGGGTGAGGCACCGCGCCGCCGACCATGGCCCGGTCTGCTTGGCGAGGTTGTGCGCGCGCACCGAGTAGCAGTAGGTGCTGCCGGCGGCCAGCCCGGAGGACCAGACGCTGGTGCCGGTCAGCCCGGCCCAGCCGGCCGGGTACTGCCAGGGCGTGAACGTCGTCTTGGGTGTTGCGGAGGCCCAGCGCACGTCGAAGGTGCTCAGCGCGGACGCGGTGATGGGCCGTGTCCAGGACACGTTTACCCGCGAGGCGGTGGTGGGCGTGGTGAGCACGTTCATGCCCGAGAGGGGTGTGGCGCTGAGCAGGTGCTGCCACGGGACTCCGGCGCCGGCGTAGTCCAGGGTGGCGTCGGTGATCGGCACGGTTGGTTTCGGCCCGCCGTAGGGTGTCCAGCTGGACACCCAGGCCGCGATCCCGGAGGTCACCCGGAACACCCGGCCGCTGGGCACCCCGGTCACGAATGTGCCAGTGGCCGGTCTGAGCAGGGCGTGGTTGAACGCTGCCGCGCCGCTGCCGGCACTGTCCAGGGCGGCCAGGTCGACCACCACGGTTGGCTGCGCTCCGCCAAACGGTGTCCACGTTGAGACGTACAGGGGGGCGCCGCCGGCGAACCGGTAGACCTCCCCGCGCTGGGCGCCGACCACGAACGTGCCGTCGGCGGGCCGGTAGTTCAGGTGGTTCCACAGCCCGCCCGCGCCGGCGTTGTCGATCGCGGCCTGGTCGATCGCGTTGACCGGTTGCGGACCGCCGAACGCGGTCCAGGTGGACACGTACAGGGGGGCGCCGCCGGCGAACCGGTAGACCTCCCCGCGCTGGGCGCCGGTGACGAACGTGCCGTCGGCGGGCCGGTAGTTCAGGTGGTT
>DHJN01000173.1:6700-7982 GCA_002404345.1 Actinobacteria bacterium UBA4719
GCGGTCCAGGTGGACACGTAGGTCGGTGCCCCGCCGGCGATCCGGTACACCTCGCCGCGTTGGGCGCCGACCACGAAGGTGCCGTCGGCGGGGACCGGGCGCAGCGAGTCGAAGGTTGCCTGGCTGACGGCGGTGGTCGGCTGACTCCCGCCGAACGCGGTCCAGGTGGACACGTAGGTGGCTGCGCCGCCGGCGACCCGGTAGATCTCCGGGTGGCCCGCGACTTGGATGAAGCTGCCGTCGGCCACCGACCCGCCGCCACCGCCGGTGGCGGGGTTGGCGGGGGCGTGCATGAACCCGCGGACGCTGCTGCCGTACTGGCCGGTCAGGGTGGAGCCGGTCATCGTGTAGGTGTGGCGCCCGGTCAGGCTCGCGTTCTGCTCGACGGCGTACACGGAGCTGCCGACGCTGCGGTCGACGACCGTGACGTGCCCCCAGGTCGATGACCATTCGATGATCAGGTCGCCGGGGACCGGAAGGTAGCCGCTGCCGTTCGGGTGGAACGCCAGCCCGGGGCTGCCTTCGGGGATGTACTTCGCCCCGTACCGGTAGGTCCCGGCGGCGGTCCCTCCGTCGGCGCGGACACTGCCCCATCCCTTGACGGCGTACAGGCGGGTGGCGAGCTCGACGCACTGCCAGCCGTAACCGTCCTGCGCGCCGGGATTGGCGGTACTCCAGCCGGCGCAGGAGTTGCCCGTGGTCTGGTAGATGCCGTTGGAGTGCACGTCGACCCCGGCGGCGCCGAGCCAGGAGCCCCCGGAGACCTGAACGGCAGAGCAGGCTTGCGCGGCAGCGGCCGGGGTTGCAGCGCCAACCAGCGCGCCCAGTACGGCGATGCTCAGGGCCAGCGCCCAGGAGAGGAAGCTGCGCCACCGACGCGAGGCTGGGGCAACGGCCAGGCTTCCGGCAACGTTCCGATTTGCGCACCTCACGGTGGTCTCTCTCCCTTTCGTGTCCACGATCATGTGAATTTCCAGGGGTGATGATCAGATATCCCCCCAGGCGCGATCCGTGTGCTGTGTCTACCCCGGATTCTGGCTTGTTGTCGAGCCCAAATGGCCTAGTTTTGCGGGCTGGGTACCTGGTCTAGGGGAGTCGTATCCCCCTGTTTGGGCCGTGGTGTCGAGAATTCTTGCCCAGCCGCCCGTGGCATTTGGCGATCCGCCATCGGACTCTGGTTGTCTATAGGTAGCGCGCATCGAAGCGTAGCGTCGGGAAGGGAGACTGGTGGTATCCAGAATGATCTCGCTCGACGCCCTGGCCCGTCAGCAGATGGAGTTGG
>DHJN01000060.1:0-4784 GCA_002404345.1 Actinobacteria bacterium UBA4719
GTTATTTTAGCGTGAGCCCTAACCCACCCGGGCGATACTCAGCACGGTGGGACGCAAGCAGCGAATGCCACCCCACCTGCCGCTACCCGGTCGCGGACGCTTGCGAATCAGTTGCTCGTCGATGTGGCAACCTCACCGACGCCATCGCCGCCGGCCTGGGACTGCCGTACTCGCCACGCCCCGCACCGGCCTGGTTCTGAGCCCCGCCGTCGACGGCGTCTTCGCCCTCCAGACTGGCCGACATGCGCGCAACCCGCCTATGGACCTGGACGACCCGCTCATCGCCGGACGGGCGCTACCTAGAATGGACGCGAGGACGGACGACGTGGCCAGGGTGGTGGCATCTGGAGCCTCGTCCCAGAGCCGCTGGGTTCGATGTCCGCACGCAGCCTCGTAGCCGCACAGCACGATCCCCTGCGGGACGGTCATCAGGAACAACTCATGGCGCGCAGGATGCTCCGGTCATCGTTCGTCTCACGCGACTCGCCTCTGCGGGACCGCGCGATGAAGAGCCTTGGCGTCAACCGCCTCTCGCGACAGCAGGGAGAAGCCGCGCGGTTGCCCTGGCGATCGTGTGCTCACGAAACAGCTCGGCGGCGGGTAACAGCCGACGCTCTGTCGACCAGGTCAGGCCGATCCCGCGGACCGCGAGGTTGTCTTCTATCTCCAGGTAGCGCAGCGGCCCAGCCACGACATCGGGCGATCCCTCGCGCAGAGCCGGCACGATAGCGACACCGAGACCCGCGGCCACGAAACCTCGTACGGTTGGCAGGTCGTCTCCCTCAAAACCCAGGGTTGGCCGGAAGCCGGCGCCGTCGCACAAGTCCTCACACAGTCGGCGCAGCAAAGATGTGGGCCGCAGCATGACGAACGGTTCCGATGACACCTCGGCCAGATGGATCCGCGCTCGCCGTCCGAGTGGATGCACGCTCGGCACCGCCAGGCGTAGCGGCTCGACCAGCAGCTGTCGTCGTTGCACGGTTGGGTCCGTGGGCCGGACGGTCGAGATCTGGAGGTCAACCACCCCCCGGCCCGGTACTGACGACGCCAGCTCGTCGGGCACAACCTTGAGCTCGAACTGAACATGGGGATGATCAGTGCGGAAGCTGCTGACAAGGTCAGGAACCAACCATGTGCCCAGCGAGAGTTCGAAGGCCAGCGACACCGTTCCGGTCTCTGGCTCGATGAGCTGATTCACGGCCGCGAGCCCGTCGTCCAGCTGAAACAACATCGCATCCACGTGGCGTTTGAACGCCGAGCCCGCGTGGGTCATCCGCAGCGTTCGGCCGGATCGGCGCAGCAGCGGCGTGCCGACCTCGATCTCCAAACGGGCCAGGGCGCGCGACACCCCTGACTGGGTGACCCTTTCGAGCTGGCTCACCTCCGTGACCGTCATACCGTCGGCGACCTGCTGGAACCAGCGAACGGCATCGGTATCCACATACATGACGTTAGCGCATGGTTAGCATGCGATTCAGTCATTGGACGCATGGGTTGGTCTCGTGGAGACTCAACCATGTGAAACTCATCGCCCAGAAAGGACCCGCAATGGCACACAGAATCTCGTTGTCGACCATTTTGGCCGACGCCCGTGATGATCTCCGAAGTCGCCGAGCCTCGCGCGCCACGCACATGACCCTGGTGCGTGAGCTGGCCAGCTACTCCACCCCTGCAGAGCAGATCGAGCTGGATGCGATCCTCAATCGTGCGGACCCTGACGCAGCCGACGAGATCCGCCCCATGATCCACCGCAGCTTCGCCGCCTGACGCCGCGACAGCTACGCGCACCCCCCTACCCATTTGGCGACAGGATGCGCCCTCTCATGCGGGCGAACGGGGAGTCCCTCGGCTCGGTGATAATCATCGCAGCGGCCACGTTCGATCAGGGATCCTTTGCGGACACCCGTTGACGGGGGTGGGCCGATTCCCCAATCTGCCCGGCGACCCGGCAAGGCCGTGTCACGCGCAAGACCCTCCACCGAATTCCGGCGTGCATAACCATGCACGGACGCAGCCCGGCCAAACTACCGGATGTCTGCCGCGATTCGCCCGCTCGCGAGGTGAGTCTTACCGCCGCGAGTCGGACGAGTCCGCCAGGCACTTGACCGGATGTCTGCCCAGGGCCTCCATGCATTAGCAGAAGCGGATATCCTCGCCCAATCACTTTGACGAACAGGGATACTCCTCGAAGCGAGATCATTGTCGCTAGTTGGCCTCCCAACAACCGCTCGCAGGGGACAGCTGCCGTTATCCTTCCGCACTCTGTTGTCCCCTGGTGGTGCGACGCCGGCGGATAGCGACCGCCGTGATGGTGCGGCGATGGCGCCGTTGACCCACGGTCTGGGGTTTTGAACGTCGGGCCGTTTCTGGAAGGACATCGGCATGAGGCCGATGTGCAGGGCGGTCACCTGGCCGCCGGGTCCGCTGCTGAACACCACTGGAGAGGTGCCCGCCCCGAACCCGGAGACGTCGATGCGGAAGGCGTAGGGGTCGTCGCCGTCCGGGTGGAGCCGAAGACCCTTGCGCACCGCGGGCACCGGCGTCTGGCCGCGGATGGTGAGGTGGTCGCGGCGGACGACGACCTCCAGGCCGGCCCCGAGCAAGGCCCTTTGCTGGGGGTCCAGGAGCACACCGGGGCCGAAGGAATACCAGCCGCATAGGTCACTCCAGATCTGGGGACGTTCCGGGACGTCGGCGCGCACGGCATCTTCCGGGAGGTCGAGCAGGGCGTTGGCGACGG
Organism: Actinobacteria bacterium UBA4719; assembly: GCA_002404345.1. GTDB lineage: Bacteria > Actinomycetota > Actinomycetes > Actinomycetales > Dermatophilaceae > UBA4719. Next base: position 2,741 of record DHJN01000060.1, read on the forward strand.
GCACCGGCGCGCCGCGGGGGTTGAACGCTCCGGTGTTGGAGAACGCGAGGACACCGATCCGTCGTCGGGAGCGAGCACCATGTCCGAGGGGAAGCCCTTCCAGATCCCGTCGTGAGCGATGGTGCGGTGTCCGCCGACCTCGCCCCAACGGGAATCTTCAACGGGCGGGTGTCATGCCGAGCGGCAATGTTCTTGCCGGCCTGGCTGCTCGGCCACACCTTGTCGTCACCGCCCGCGACGAGAACCAGGCTTTTCCCCCGAGGCGAGCACCGTTCTTCTCGCACCTCTCGTGCTCACAGTCGTGTTCACCATCGATGCCTGCCTAGCCATGTGGCCCAAGAGTACGACCGTTGCCTAATCTCGCCGGTCGGTCCATGATGGCCGACCTCAGGCCCTCCGGCGCGTGGCTGAGTCCATCGCCAACCCGATCCCGAAATCCCCGTACAACCCACCGCTGGCCTGACGTCATGCTTGAGCGGACTTTCCGATCTCAGGCTGAGCCATGTGACCCCCGCATAGGCAGCATGTCCTCGAGGGCTGTCCAGGACATGCGACGCGCTCGTTTGGGTGGGGTCTAGTGCGTGAGACCCGGGCAACTGCTGCCCGGGTCTCACGTAAGTCAGCGATCTAGATGGTTCTGCGAAGCGCTCAGTGCGAGTTCAGGTACGCCTGCGTCTTGCTCACCGCGGACGGGTTCAGGTATCGCGCGCCATCATGTCGAGCGCCGATCCTGGTCTGCAGTGCCCGGATGGTTTGCGAGCCAATGGCACCGTCCGGGGTGGCACCAACCTTGCGCTGCAACGCCTTTTTGGAGATTGGGCCATAGACGCCATCTGCGGTGGTCCCGATCCAGCGCTGGATCGCGCGGGTGGTCATCGGGCCCATGACACCGTCGACCGCTAGCTCGCCAGTCGACCGGCTACTGGAAACGGTGATGGCCGCGCGTGTCGTCGAGCGTGACACTGTCGTGGTGCGTGACACGGTCGTGGTGCGTGCAACACCTGCGCTGGCCGCGCCACCGTTGGTACGGGTCAGTCCAGCACGCTGGCTGCAGACCGGCCAGGCACCGGGTCCCTGCGCTGCAAGGACCCGTTTGGCGGTGGCGATCTGAGCCGGCTTGCTGGCCCGGTTGGCGGTGGACGCGTAGCGCGTTCCGCCGTACGCGTTCCAGGTCGAGCTGGAGAACTGCAGGCCACCGTAGAAACCATTGCCGGTGTTGATGGCCCAGTTGCCTCCGCTCTCGCAGGCGGCGATGCTGTCCCAGACTGAGCCCGACGCTTGGGCGGGAGCGCCCAGGCTGATGCCGGTGACCAGTGCCGCCGAAGCGGCAATAGCGACTCCGGCAAGTCGGTTGCGCAGCGGACTCTGCTTTTGGGCAGGACGATTCTGTGGTTGGTAGAACAAAAGAGTAATCCTCTCCTGACGTGCGCCGGCGAGGTTAGCTGTCGGGTTCGGGCGGTCAGGTGCCCGGCCGGCGTACCGGCTTCACCCCAAGAGCCGGGCTCTGCCGGCTCACAATTGGGTTCCCCACCCTCGTCCATGCCCAGGAATTTCCCGGTCAGTGTCCGCCGACGAGGTTTGGCGCTGCGAACACACATGCGTGGGAAATGACGGTATGAGGTTTTTTTGGTGCCTGCGGGCTGAGCCCGCTCGCGACTCTTGCCGCGCCTTCGACGCTACATGGCTCTTCAGGCCTAGCAAAGCCCAAGGTCCCAAGGTGGCACGGGCAAGTGCCCTGAATCGGGAGAGTCACCGGCTGTGCATTGGTCCGAAAACAATTCAGCAGGTGGGTCATTCACGGTCAAAAGCCCTCAAATAGGGCTGGTTTGGACGCCTTCGGCGAGTGAGCAAGATCACTCTGACTCACTGGATGAACCGGTTCGAGTTCTCGAGGATGCCCCGCTCGTCGTGGAACTTCAGCGGCGGCCCGATGAACATCAGGCTACGTTCACGGTCTCATCATGACGCTCGGTACTGACACCCTGCTCGGCGACATGCCGCGCGAGAGCGGCTCGCAGGGTTGGTAGGTGCAGGTGGCCGTTGA
>DHJN01000060.1:4845-9196 GCA_002404345.1 Actinobacteria bacterium UBA4719
TGCTTGCCGGCCTCGACCAGGCCGGCGGCGCACCAGCGCAGGGTCCGTGCCTGGATGGCGGCCGGTGCGATCGAGCAAGAACTGTGGCGAAGGCTGTCCAACGCTCACATTAGCGATGCTGGCCAAGCCACCTGGAAGCTCAGCGAGAGATGGAGCAGCTCACGCCTGAGCAGGGTGCGTATCGAATCAGGTTGATGCTGGAGGCGCATCCTTCTATGCGCGACGGAGTCGGGCTCACCGAGTTCATGAAGTTCTTTGGCGGGGGTCGCAGTGCCCTGGGCCGTGATGTGCCAGTGAGTATCGAGAGGACGAACGAGACGCGGCGTCCCATGGAAGGTCGGACATAGCCCCTTGGAAGAGGCGTCAGCGTCATCCAGCGATCGCGTGGCGCGAAGCGACCGACGTCGGCACTCACGCCATGCGCGTCATACCGCCGCTATGGGGGCGGCAACCTACTGGGCGTCACCAGATGTCTGCCGAGAGTCGTGCGTTCCGGCCGATGCTGTCCCCGGGCCAACCGTCGGGGGGCCAACTGCGAGCAACGCCTCCGGAGGTCAGGGTCGGGAGCCTTTGAGTCCGGGCGAGCAGCGATAGCAGGTCAGCCGACCGTGCGGCGGCTGGCGGCGTCACCGGCGGTGTGACCCGTGGCAGTTCGCAGGGCTGACGCGAGCAGGTGTGGTGTCTCAGGTGGGGTGCTGCTTCGCCACGCCACATATCCGTCAGGACGAACCAGAACGACGCCGCCTGGCCCGACCCCATAGACGTTGTGCCAGTCAGCTGCATCCACGGCGTGGGCGGAGAGGGGAACGCCAGTGGATCTGGCCACGTCAACGGCGTGATTGAGTCCTGGTTCGCCAGCGGGGTCGGTGAGGGCCACGAAGGCACGGCCGAAGAGGTCCAATGTTGACGTTTTCGAGTCGAGCCAGAGGTGCGGGGCACGATGTCCTGGCCTTGCCATCGGTGTGTACTCACCGACGGGGTCCCGACGCGTTGGCGCCGGGGTGCCGTCATCGATGATCGCAGCGGACTCGAAGGCGTGTCCCAACACCAGGCCGTCGATGGGGTTCGGGGGGCGCGCCGGGCCAAGGCTTGCGTCAGCACATGCGACCGCATGAGGGCGCCGTTCCGGTTCATAGGTGTCCAGCAGCGCTGGGGCGGCCCACCCGGCAATCACACCCGCCAGTTTCCATGCCAAGTTGTGCGCGTCGGCGACGCCACAATTCATGCCGAGGCCGCCCTCGGGAGTGGTCAGATGTGCGGCGTCCCCGGCCAGAATCACCCGGCCGGCCCGGTAGCGGTCGGAAACGAGTGCGGTGGGGTCCCAGAACCGGTGGCCGAGGTACCTTACCTCCACGCTGTCGTCACCGAGGCCACCGCGAACCAACTCCAGGCAACGTCGCTCCGTCACCGATTCCCTCGGCTCGGTCTCCGGGTCGTGAGGCACGGACATGAGCCAGCGTTCTTTGTTGTCGACTGCGATGAACAGGGATCCCGCTGGCGGCCCACTGGTCTGCGGCGTGCTGCTCCTGAGCCAGTAGAGGGCGCTCTGACGCTCCGCCATCCTCGCTCCGAGGTCGGCACTGACGAGGATGCTGAGCCGGTGCCCCAGGAAGCCCGGACCACTCCTGCCGATGCCCAGCGCATCGCGGGTGCGACCCTGCGCCCCGTCCGCGGCGACCATGTAGGAGGCGCGAACCGACACGCGTTCCTCGGCCATGACGACGCCGGCCGTTACGCCCTTGTCGTCCTGGGTAAAGCCAACGAGCTCGGCCGAGAAACGTACGTCGGCGTCGGCCACAGCCCGTTCCCGGAGCACCGGCTCCAAGTTCTCCTGCGAGCAGATCAGCTCGCGGGTAGGACTTGTGGGCTTGACTTCATCGAACGGCAAGCTCCGGCGCTCGTAGTCATCGCCGAGCATGGTGTCGCCCTCGAAGCTGAACAGGCTCTCGGCCGGGGGCAGCGACACCTTCGCGACAGCCTCTTCCAGGCCCCACTGCCGGAGGATCTCCACCGTGCGGGTGGTCACCCGGCGGCCCTTGGGGAAGTCCAACGTCGTGGCGTGCTTCTCGACGACAAGACAATCAATACCGAAGTGGCGCAGACCCACCGCCATCAACAGGCCCACGGGGCCCCCGCCCACGACCAGCACCGGCACCTCGACCGTCATGCCCACCCAGGCAACGTAGCACCGGCCAGCATGTGCATCCAATGGCTTCGATAGTGAAGAAGATCCGGAGAAGCCGATGGGTGGGCACGTCCTTCTGTCCGCCCGCTGAGAAGCCCGGTCATGAGTGGCCGGCATCCATAACGAGGCATCATGGCAAGCATGTCCCTGCCCACTCCCACGCTGCACACCGCTCGCCTGCGATTGCGTCCCTTCAACGACAGGGACGCGAACGCCCTCCTGCTCCTCCCGTCGCCGGATCCTGAGCAGTCGGTCCGGATCCTCACCGAGCGCGGCGAGAAGAGAGTCCATCTCAACCGACACTTCATCGCGCACCACTCGAATTACGACCTGGCGACCCACACCGTGTACACCGAGGGACAGACGCCGGCGGGCACCTGCCACGAGATCCTCGCCCGACTCAGTCGTGTGTGAGACGTCACCGGGCCGCGATGTGACCGTCACTCTTGCCGCCGGCTTTGACGATGAATCCTGACCCTGCATGCGTTATCTCGAGGACAGTCATCTCCACCGGGCCCCAGCCGTGGTCCCTTTCAACGCTCGCGCCCGGAAGCCACGGGCCTAACAGCGCCAACAGTTCCGGCGAGAGGTTGCCGATCTCAGGGGTCGCAGCGGGACTCTACGAGAGGCACGAACGCGCCGATTCCAACGCTAGGTGCCGACCGGCGTCGAACGACCGATCTGCCGCGGATGGTGCGCGTCGTGCCGATGAGCGCAGAAGGTTTCGCCGGCGGAGGTTGTCATGGGCCTACGCTGGATTGGGCTCCTCTGAAATGGCAGGTGCGCGGATGCCGGCACTCTTGATCGCACGCTTCCGCGGAGATGTGGAGAAGTTGACCCGCGCCTACGACCGTGCCCATCAAGCGATCATGGAAGCTGGCGGCCCGCCAGGGGAGCTACGCCACCATTGCGCGGTCGGCGACGACTCGCTGTACATCGTCGGCGTCTGGGAGTCCGAGGAGGCGATGCGTACGCGGTTCGCTAGCCAACAGATGAGCGATGCTCTTGCGCGCACTGGATTCCCGCCGATGGACCAAGCAGAGATCACCGTGCTCCGCTTGCATGCCGTCGAGCCGCCCCTGTGAGGAGCGCGCTCGACACGACGCGAAGTGCGCGCATCAGACCTTTCGGCCGCGACGTCCGCTCACGCTTGATCCGCGCGGTCGCGGAAGTGAGTCTTTTCGCCGCGAAAGCGGTAGAAGGCGCTGTTTGTGTTTGTCCCTCGTAGCCGCGATGGGGTGTGCGTTCTTGTCCGTAGATCGATCCGCTTGCGGCACCGCGAGGGACTGACGTTCTGCGCCAGAATCGTGGAGCAAACGCGTCAGTCAGCGTTCCTTTGCGCTGAGTCCCGTCGCGTCGTCCTCAAGGGCGCGGCCGACGCCCGGTGCCCAGTGTGAACGGGGTCTGGTGCACATGGACTGGTCCGGATCCGTGTATGGCGGCGAAATCTCTATCGCCAGAGGCTCCGTTTCCGCGACCAGCACGACATTGTTACCCGACCCAGACGTGCACAGCCCGTGCCGCTTTGCCCCCGTCACCGGGACTCCTACTGGACCGGTTCTTACAACGGAAGCCCCGTGACGATGACGAACCCGTAGTGGTCGGCCATCTCGGCGGCGATCTCGCTCAGGGGGTGCAAAGTCGACAGGACGGCGCTCTCGCCCTCGTCCCCGGGTTTGCCGAACAGTGCAACACTGCGGCTCTGCAACTCCACATCGCGGCGGGCGCCGTAGTAGAGCCCGCTGAATCCGGCCTGCCACAGACGCATCGCCCACTGCTGGGCGAGTGCATAGGCGTCATCTTCGTTACCCATGCTCAGGTCGTTGCTGATCCCGAACTTACCGAGCACCTGAGGGTTAGTCAGGTCCGCCAGGCGAAGGTCGGATGGCATGTACACCTCGGCCAGGACGCGCTCGTTGATCATCGCTTGGCTGATGTAGCGGAACCGTCCCAGAGTCTCCACGAACGCGCCTCGAGGGTGGGAACTGAGGTAGAGGGTGCCGAAGCCGGCTTCGGGCAGAGGCGGGTTGAACCTGCCGTCCTGATCAGTAGCGAAGTAGGCCGTGTCGTGCTCGACCCGGTGCACACGCGACAGCGGTTGCTGAGCCGGCCAGGTAAGGGTCGGAAACTCACGGGTCAGGACGTTAGGGCTCACGCTAAAATAAC
>DHJN01000122.1 GCA_002404345.1 Actinobacteria bacterium UBA4719
GGCGGCGCAGCGGTGATGGCCGCTGTCGCAGCCTTCTTCCTCTCCCTCGGGCAGCGCGCGTTGAGCCCGCCGGCACGAACGCTGCGGCGGCGTACCCAGTCCGTGCAAGGCCGGATCGTCTACCGCGACGGCGCCCAAGCCCAACTCGACCGGAACTCACTGCTCGAGCCACTGGAGAACGGGTTGCGCGCCGTGGCGTTCGGGCTCGTGACCCTGGCGTCGGCGATGGTGGCCAGCCGGCTGTGAACCGGGTCGACTATCGCGTCGAAGCACGCCACAAACGTTCCGGAAGCCCCGGTGACCGGTGCCGTCGAGTTTCGCCGGGATGCTGTTGTACGAGCCGCCAGTCGCGGTCACCTAACCGTTGGGCGGTGACGCGCCCCGCTGCCGGGCTGTACGCAGGACCGTCAGGAAGTCGCCGAACGAGCCGATCGTCTTGCCGTCGTCACGGATCGTGCGGCGGCACTTACCCGCGCACCGCACGCAGGTCACTCAACCACTCATCGACCATCTGCGCTCACTAGAGCCACTGGACGCAGCCTCGTCCACAGCGAACACCGGTGCCCCATCTGCCAAGCCGAAAGGCCATCGGCACGGACTCAGAGACGATTGGCAGGCCGTGGAACATCACCGTAAGAACCCAAGGATCGGTGACCGGTTGCCGATCGGTGACCGGGCCGTCGGGTTCCGTAGCGCACCCGTTGAAGATCGGCCGCCCGGATCAACTGGCTGATGACCTGCAGCGGTGCGGTGTTGCGGTCACCCTTGCCAGCGAATTTCTCGATCGACGATGGTTCGGGTCGGCGCGAGGCCGACGGCCCGGGCGACGGCCATTGAGGTCTTGTGCTGGGGATGCACGTGGGCAACGACGTTGTTCACACCTTGATCACGCAGCCAGTCGACTAGAAGTCCGGCTGCCTCCGTGGCGTAGCCCTGACCTTGGTACGTGGTCCCGATCACCCAGGCGACCTCCGCAGGAAGCCCGTCTCGCTGCATGCGGACAGTGGCTTGGACGGTGCCCAATGCCTGCACGTCCCGGTGGTCGCGCACCAGCCAATTGAGCCAGCGCTGAGAGCCGTCCGCTGATCGGTCCACCACCTGACGCTGGTAGCGCGCCTCCAGTTGTTCGCGATCCAGCGGTTCGCCGCCGATGAAGGTATGCAGCAGCGGGTCTGCCAGCACAGGCGCGAGCTCAGCGGCCAGCGCCGCACGCAGCGGCTCCCGGCACACACGTGTCCCCTTCAGTTGCGCCGCCTGCATCTGATCCCAGGGGCCTTCCCCGGATCCTGTAGGGGAGTCTGCCGCCATCGGGGTTCAGGACGGCGCACGAGTGACTGCGGTTGCGAGCCGCCGATCAATCGCTCGTCGCGCGCGTTCGATGGGTTCCGCTGTGCGCGTCACGACGTACTGGGCGTTGGCAAGGAACAGGGCGGCCTCGACCTCGAAGGCGAGCTGGCCCGCGTCCTCCTGGGGGTCGATCGCCCCCTCGGCTTGAGCGTCACGGACGGTGGACTCGAGCCGGCCCAGCCAGTCGGCCAGGAAAAGGACGAGACGATCGCGTACGGCGCCGGGTTGCATGTCCACTTCGGCCAGCACCGAGGCGAAGAAGCAGCCGCCTGGGAAGGTGTCAACCTCGACGTAGCGCAGGTAGCCGTCTACCAGCAGGCGCAGCCGCTGGAGGGCAGTGGGGGCGGTCGACGCCGGCTCGATCACCTGGGCGGCGAACAGTGAGTCCACCTTCTCGACGGTCGCGAGCTGCAGCTCCTCCTTGGAGCCGAAGTGGCCGAACAAGCCGCTCTTGCTCATCCCCACGGCGCCGGCCAGTCTCGCGATCGAGAGCCCGCCAATTCCCTCGACGGTCGCGAGTCGGGCGGCCTCGTCGAGAATCACGGCCCGGCTCTGCTCGCCATCGCTGCGCGGCCGGCGCTTACCAGGCCGCCTCGCGGTTCCTGGGGGGGTGGAGCTCACCCTTGCATATTAGCACGAACGGTCGTACTTTAGATTTAGCGCACGAACGATCGTGCCTATTAGAAACCAGGAGGACCGTCGATGACCACCTTCCCGCCCATCGCCCACGTGGCGCTCACGGTACGAGACCTCGAGGCGAGCGTCCCGTGGTACACCGAGTTGTTCGAGGACCAGCCAGTGCTCGATGAGGACACCGGACCCTTCCGCCACGTCGTCTGGATGGTGAGCGGCACCCTCGTCGGCCTGCACCAGTTCCCCGACACGGACGTCACGACGCCGTTCAGCGAGCGCCGTGTCGGCCTGGACCACGTCGCATTCGGCGTCGCGGACCGGTCCGAGCTGGAGCGTTGGGAGAAGCGCCTAGACCAGCTCGGCGTCAGCCACGGCAACATCAAGGACGCCGGATACGGGTCAGGCCTGTCCTTCCGCGATCCCGACGGGCTGCCGTTAGAGTTCTTCGCGCCCCCGGCCTGACACCGAGCAGCACCGCCTGGGTTGAGCGTCCGCGGATAGCCCGGACGCTCAACAAAGGGGCACGCACGGGTGAAACCAGCGACCCTGTCGCTGGACGGCCGATCAGCCGGACCGGACAACGCCATCGGCCGCGCAGCATCCTGACATAGCGTCCCGATGACCGATCCTGTTGCGGACCTGAGAGGTACCCCTCGAGGGGTTCATGAGCGAGGCAGGAGGTTCCGTCACGATCACCCAAAATCGGCTGACCCCATGAGACCTGGTTTCAAAGGTTTCATCGCAGAGCGAGCAGCCACCCAATCCAGAGCGCAATCCCAGACTCGACCGGCATCGTCTCATCCATGGACCTGCCACTGCGGCTTCAGAAGGTGCGCGACGGGATCGTCGCGGCCACGGGAGCGCCGGAATCGTAGCGGTCTTCCTTACGTTATGTAAGACCGGAAGCAGAGTCGAGAGGGAGGATGCATGGCAGCCAGTGTCGAGTTCGAGGACGACAACGGACAGGTGGTGTGTTACTTGCGCCACGTCAATGGTGGCGGGCTGGTCTCACCGCGGGCACGGGTGCACGAGTCCGCGATGGTGGCCTCGACGGCCTACGTCGAAGCCGGTGCGCAGGTGGGCGACCGCTCTCGGATCGGCGCGGGGAGCTGGCTGGATCACGATGTGATCGTCGGGGAAGGCGTCGTCGTCGCCGGGAACGTACACCTTGGCCCACGCACGCGGGCGGAGGATGGGACGTGGATCGGCACGGGAGCACGGGTCGGGTCCGACGTCGTGATCGAGCGCGGTGCGCGGGTAGCTCCTGATGCCGTCGTCCGGGACGCAGCCGTCGTGCGTCGGCGCGCAGGCGGCCGCTCGGAGTTCGAGATCGCGGCGTAGACCGAGTTGTGCCCGTTTGAGCAGGGCCGGGTAGTCAGGCGGTAGCGGCACCTACCAGATCATCATAAGCCGATCCGCTTGCGGACATCGAAGCTTGCCGTCGATGCGTCCGGTCATCGTTCCGCTTTCGGACGGGACGCAGGAGATTCGAAGGGACCGTGGAACGTGGCTGCGGCAACGTGACGCTCTGCGGCGACGCGTTACGGTGAGCAGAACGTTGCCTTCGCTTCCGGTCGCACATGACCCGGATTGACGGTGTGGCAGCCGACAGTGGACAGGAGTCGATGTGGTCGACGCGCCTTCCGAGCCCGTGGTGGTTGTCGACGATCGCGGCCGCCGAACGGTCAGCTGGTCGATGCAGGTCGAGGATGGGCCGGTGACCGTCACACACGACTTCCCAGATGCTGTACGGCATCACTATGAAGCAGGGGGTCTCGGCGAGGATCTCCTGCTATATGCGGGGGCGTTCTCGGTCGACGACGATGACGGGTACGCGGGCGACGTGCGGTGGCGATGGGGGCGAAGGCCTCACATCGAAGTCCGCGGCCACCGCCCGACTACGTCGAATGACCTGCACAAGCTGTTTGATTCGACCGAAGGCATGTGGGTGCAGCCGTCGACGCTCGGTATCGAGCTGCTCGATGGCGTGCTCCCCGCCCAGCCCGCGTCGCTCCCACAGACGGAGCCGGAGGCGGATCCCCCGGTACGCCCAGTTTCGTTACGCTCGCTATCTCGACGCGTTGAGCAGGAACTGGGGACGGCATCCGCTCTGCACCACGTGACCTTCTTGGTACCCAACGGATGGGAGGGCTTCAACGGCACGGGGATCTGCGACCCCACGGACCTGAAGCGGCACTGGCGTGGGCGGACGCACGCGGCGGGCGGCGGCTGGCAAGTGATTCTTGACCAGCACGCCGACATGAGCACGGATGCTTGGCGTGAGCTCCAGGACTCCGCCGGGTATCGGTTCACCCACAGTGGGCGCCTCAGCCGGATCGATGGCTCTCTGTTCACCGGGGCGGAGGCATTCGCAGCGCTTGACCGTGTGCGGCTTGGCTTGAACCTAGCTCTTGGTCGGCGCACCACCTGTGCGTTGCCGGTCGGCTGGCGTTACGGCAAGCCCGTCTGGTGCCGCTGGCGTTCCGCACCCGTCGACAGTTGCAGCAGCAGCAGCCACTGGCTCGACGAGACGATCGCCTGCAAGCAGGTGGGAGAAGTCGTGTCACTGATGCTGGACTTCACCTCGGACGAGGCGAACCTCGCCGCCGTCCAGCCCGCCCTCGCGTATTACGTCGCAGGAAACGTCGACGTCGACGTCGAACTCGCGGTCGCGGTCCCGCTCTCAGCGCTTCAGCTGCTCTCCTACTACACGCTTTGTCGAGCAGCGCCAGACATACTCGCGCAGCCAGTGGAAGGACATCTCGACGACCGAGGAGGAACTGCGCCTGCTGTTGAACGACCTCCAGGTCGATCCCTCGGTGCGCCCACACTTCAACAGCCTCGTCGCGGTACGAGACCGGCTTTCCGCGGCTGCAGCGGCCGAGGCGGCACGGCAGGCGAAGCCGGCACCGTCGACTCTCGACGCGCTGAGCGTCATCGTCAAGATGCGCAACGTGGTCACGCACCCAACTCGACCCAGGCCCAGCACTTTCGATGTCTACGAATGGGCCGAGGCAGGCATGCATGTCTGCTACTGGCTGTCTCTAGCTCTTCTCAACACGGTCGGCTATCACGGTCAAGTAGCTGCCGTTCTGGAAGACAAGCCACGTTGGACCGGGCAATTGCGGCCACCTCCCTGGGCTTCTTGACCCGCGGCGGTCCGGCTGTGGTGACTCGTACGCCAACAGGAAGGTCTCTCTGGGTTTGGGGGATGCGGTAGCCGAGCTAAGGAAGCCCCCGGTGTTTATCGCCTGCTGAACTGCGGCCATGTTCGCTGCCGTAATTCGTCGTTCACGGCGGCATGCTTGTGCCATGACAGGCATTCCGTGGGGCGAACTTGAGCCGCTGCAAGTCCAGCGGCTAATCTCGGCGCTTCTTGTGCGGACGGTGCCGAACGCTCACGCAGTCGATGGCGCCGGCGGCGACGACGGCGCGGACGTAGTTTCAACGAAAGTCGGCGGCATCCACGTCTACGAGATCAAGAGCTTCGCCTCGTGCCTCACCCCTGGCCAGCGGCGGCAGGTTGAGCACTCACTGTCGACTGCGCGCAAGCGGCGCACGGACACGGTCGCGTGGACGCTCGTTCTTCCACTGGATCCCTCCCCGGCCGAGGAGCGGTGGATGCACAAGAAACTTGACCCCATGGCTGGAGTTCTAGTCGCATGGATGGGACGCACCCAGCTGGAGGCAGCGTTCGCGGAACGTCCCGACCTCGCACGCGCGTTCCTGCCGGGTAGTGCGCATCAACAGGCGCTCGAGTGGCTATCGGCGCATGGGCACGGGAAAGCCGGGCTAGCGGCGGGGGTACCGGACGCCGTTTCCCGGGGCCGCAACCTACGGCAACAACTCCGGGTCGTCGACCCCGACTACGACTTCGACCTGGACCTGGACCTGCACGCCGGGGGAACCACCATCCATATCAGCCCGAAGGATGCGCAGGCGATGAAGCGGCGACCGATCGTGGGGTCATTGAGCGTCGAGGCGGCAGCCGGGACCGCCGAAGCGGAGGCGATCGAAGAGTTCCACGTGTACGGTGCGCCACTGAAGTTGGCCGGTGAGAACATCACGGGTGTTGCGATCGACCTGCCCGGGGGGCTTAACGCCCTGATCGAAGGCGGCGCACAGGCAGGCATCGAAGTCGGCCCGACGGAATCCGAGCCGCGTCGTGCCCGGTTTGCCGCAGCCTCCGGCATCAAGGTACTCGCCAGGCTGCCGGTGATGATCACCCAGACATCGCGTGGCACCGCGGGGGGAGCCCGCCTTGTAGCCACCGACGAAGCCAAGACGCTGCGTCTCGAACTACGGATGCTGCCTGACGGACGCGCGGGCGGCGTCAATTTCACACTGTCGATCGCCAACGGCGGCTTCCCGGGCGATGCGCTACCCGCAGCGCGGTTCCTCGCGAAACTCGCGATCAGCGACACGCTCAGACTCGAGATCCCCGATGAGCCAACGGCCACAATGCGTCTTCCGAACGTCGACGCGGCCGTCGGTGCCGAGGATGTGGTCGAGTTGTTGGAGGCGCTCGAACGTGTCCAGGACGCGACGGGTGTCACGTTCCCTGTGCCGTCTCACCTGTCAATGTCCGAGCTTCAGAACCTTGCCTTTGTCGACGGACTGCTCACCCAAGGCGAACTCGACTGGTGGTGGCCCGGATTCACCGTCACGATGACGGCTGATTCCGTCCGCCGGCAAGTGCTGCCGGCCGGTGTTCTGCCACGCATTTCCGTCAACGGTTCGGGCTCCGCGCCAGTATTCATCGCCGGGCACGAGCTGACTCTGAATGGAACGGTGGTCATGAGCGCCACCGACGTGGTCGTCACAAACCCGTTAGGGCTGGCGAGGAAGTTGAACGCGCCGGATTGCCGATCGGACACGCCGCTCGTAGTGAATCTAGAGGCGGACGCGCGAACGGTAGTCCGCTTTCGGCTCGACCGCCCGCTGGACGCAACAGAACCCACTGACATTGATGATGGGATGCAGGTCCCCGACGATCGTGACTCTCCCACTGACTGACGCCCTGCTGGGCTGTCCTTGTGCTGATCTGTCCGGTGGTCGGGGACCGTTGTGCAACAACGGCACCGGCGGGGTGGACATGACTTAATAAGAGCTTGGGAAGAGCCTCATCAATGTCCTGTCTGTCCACCCCGGCCGGTGTCGACCTACCGAGTCGGAAGGCAATCCCATCATGACAGTTCACAGCGAAGATCCGGCAGTTGTCGGTGGGGCTGACACCCACGCCGACACCATTCACCTCGCCGTAGTCAGCGTCCATGGCCGCGACCTGGCCGATCGTGAGTTCCCCACCACCACGGCCGGGTATCGCGGCGCGATCTCGTTCCTGACCTCGCACGGGTCGATCGAAGCGGTCGGCATCGAGGGCACATCCTCCTACGGT
>DHJN01000098.1 GCA_002404345.1 Actinobacteria bacterium UBA4719
TGTCCAGACCTTTTGTGGCTCGGCCCAGCGCGGTCCTTGTCATTCCAACCTGGGCGCCACCGCCATCAACCGTGCATGTGACATAAGCGTCAGCACACCCTGCCGCCGCAGCCGATTCCGCTCCGGACATCCCAAGCAAGGCTGCGACCGCGAGCACGCAGATGATCGGCATGAGAAGACCGTTCCGATACAGGCGGTTCACGTGAGGACCTTGATCTCGCTGACTCGCCAACCGGCCGCAGTCCAGCGGATTGTTGCAAGGGAGCGGATCTTGCTTAAGGCAATGTTTCGTACCCTTTTGCCGTTCGAATTAACAACCGATGTCTTGAGTTGCTCACCAGTTATGACCACAGTCTGGTCACCGTTCGACACTCGGTCGCCCGGGTCTACCGAGTCGATTCGTACCGTGTCCCCGCGCATGTGCCGATGCGTGGCGACCATTTCGGCCGCGTTGTCTTCCAGAGCGCGGCACGTCTTGCAGCTTGGAAGGCTGAGGGGCGTTAGCAAGCCCGCTCGTGGCTGACTCCAGGCCACGTTGAGTTGATCATGGAAGTACCTGACGAAGGCAGCGGCACCGGCGGGGGTGTGGGCGCGGGCGGTGGCGGGGATGTTCGGGTCGGTCTTGGGGCGGGCGGTGGAAGTGGGGGAGCCGGACGTGGTCGTCGGCGCTGGCGTGGTGGTCGTCGGCGAAGAGCCCGCGGTGCTGGAGGGTGACGCGTTGGGCTTCGTGTCCCCACCGCATCCGGCCAACAACATCGATGCGGCCAGCGGAACAGCCAGCAGGGCGGCCGAGGCCTTCTTCGCGGCCGAGGTCTTCCTGGTGGTTGAGGCATGCTTCGCGGTCGAGATCGATTTCACTGTCGTCAACTGCACTGCGTCTCCAACGGTCAAGAGAACCGAACGCTGGCAACACGCCGCTCGGAGGTTCTTCGGATAACCCGCTGGAGAGGGATGCCCCCAACACGATCTCCAACGGGAGTATGCCGGATTTGCGGGCCGTCGAGCACCTTGTCCACAACCGGCGCTCGGCCCGGGGACTTGGTGGGGGCTAGGCGGTCATGACAAGTCCTTCACGCGACGTCGGGCCTTGGTTCGGTCCACCCTCAGGCTCTCTAGCAGCTCTGCGGCGGGGTCGGGTCGCTGTCGAGATAAAAGGGCGAGCAGGACGTGCTGGATGCCCAACCGTTCTCCCTTCGTCACCTCCTGGCGCAGCCCGGTGAATACGGCCTTGGCTGCAGGGGTCAGCCGAAGTCTTTCGTTCTCGCGACCCGGGAGCACCGGACCGCTGTAGTCCGTGTCGATCCCCACAGAAGCCAGCGCCTGGCGATCCAGAGCCTGCAACGCGGCGCGCGCCTCGGTCAGGCTGACACCGAGCGCGCGGGCAGTAACCGACTCCGGGTCGGACACCAGGGCCAACGCGATGTGCTCGGTGCTCACCCGGCGATCTCCGCGTCGTTTGGCCTCGGCCGTGGCATCTCGGTAGACCCTTCCCAACCCGAACTTCTGCGTGGTGCTGAACATTGGCCTGCCTCATTTCCCGAATTTGGCGTGGACGGACTGGCGGGTGATGCCGAGTGCGTCGCCGATCTGCTGCCAGGACCAGCCCTGGCGTCTAGCAAGGGCCACCTGATTCGCCTCCACCTGATTCGCCGCCACCTGCTCGGCCAGTCGGCGCAGGGCGAGAACTGCGCGCAGACCCGTTGCTGGGTCCTCTGACGACAGTGAAGACGGCCCTTGTGCACCCGGCATACGGCCCATTGCAGCCCACTAGACTCCAGGGCATGTCCGCAATCTCCCGCGACGATGTCGCCCATCTCGCCATGCTCGCGCGCATCGACCTCAGTGATGCCGAGCTGGACAAGATGTCCGGCGAGCTCGCCATCATTCTCGAGTCCGTCGCCCGCGTGAGCGAGGTGGCCACCGATGACGTCCCGCCGACGTCGCACCCGCTGCCGCTGACCAACGTGACGCGGCCAGATGTCGTGCGCCCAAGCCTGACCGCAGAGGAGGCGCTGGCAGCTGCGCCTGCCTCTGAGCAGCAGCGCTTCTCCGTCCCGCGGATCCTGGACGAGGACTGACGCCTCCGGGCGCTCGCCACCTCGCCGCCGTCCTTCGAGCACCTCCGAGTCAGTTCTTCGAGTACCTCCGAACAAAGGTTTCGCCTGTGACTTCCGACATCACCCGCGCGAGCGCCGCCGAGCTCGCGGATCGCTTGTCCCGCAAAGAGATCAGCGCGGTCGAGGCCACTCAGGCCCATCTGGACCGCATCGACGCCGTGGACGGTTCGGTCCGGGCATTCCTGCACGTCGATGCCCGCGGTGCGCTCGCGACGGCTCGTGACATCGACCAGCGCCGGATGGCCGGTGAGGACCTGCACGTCCTGGCCGGGGTGCCGATCGCCGTGAAGGACATCGCGACCACCAAGGGCATGCCCACCACGGCAGGCTCCCGGATTCTCGAGGGCTGGATCCCGCCGTATGACGCCACGGTCGTGGCCAGGCTCAAGGCCGCCGGCATGCCGATCCTGGGCAAGACCAACATGGACGAGTTCGCGATGGGCTCGTCCACCGAGCACTCGGCATTCGGCCCGTCGCACAACCCGTGGGACCTCGAGCGCATCCCTGGCGGGTCCGGCGGTGGCTCCTCGGCAGCCGTCGCGTCCTATCAGGCGCCGCTGGCGATCGGCACCGACACAGGAGGGTCGATCCGTCAGCCGGCCGCGGTGACGGGCACCGTCGGGACCAAGCCGACCTACGGCGGCGTCTCGCGCTACGGCCTGATTGCCCTGGCCAGCAGCCTTGACCAGGCCGGCCCGGTGACGCGCACGGTGCTCGACGCCGCGTTGCTGCACTCGGTCATCGGTGGCTACGACCCGATGGACTCCACCTCCATCAACGCGCCGGTGCCCCCGGTCCTCGAGGCCGCCCGCCGCGCCGACGTCAAGGGCATGCGGATCGGCGTGGTCAAGGAGTTGGGCGGCGAGGGCTACCAGCAGGGCGTCCGCGCCCGCTTCGAGGAGTCCGTGCAGCTGCTCGTCGACGCGGGCGCCGAGGTCGTCGAGGTGTCGTGCCCGAGCTTTGAGTACGCACTGGCGGCCTACTACCTGATCCTGCCCAGTGAGGCGTCCTCCAACCTGGCCAAGTTCGACGCGATGCGTTACGGCTTGCGCGTGCTGCCCGAGGGGGTGGACGACCCCAGTGCCGAGCAGGTCATGGCCGCCTCTCGCGACGCCGGTTTCGGCGACGAGGTCAAGCGCCGCATCATTCTGGGCACCTATGCGCTGTCCAGCGGCTACTACGACGCCTACTACGGCTCGGCCCAGAAGGTCCGCACACTGATCTCGCGCGACTTCGCCGCGGCGTTCGACCAGGTCGACGTCCTGGTGTCGCCCACGACGCCGACGACCGCCTTCAAGATCGGCGAGAAGGTCGACAACCCGCTTGCCATGTACCTCAACGACATTGCCACGATCCCGGCCAACCTCGCCGGTATCCCGGGCATGTCCCTGCCAAGCGGTCTGGCCGACGAGGACGGCCTGCCGACCGGCATCCAGATCCTTGCTCCGGCCACCAAGGACGAGCGACTGTATGGCGTCGGCGCGGCACTGGAGGCCGCACTCAACCGGCGCTGGGGTGGGCCGCTGCTGGCGAAGGCACCCGAGCTGTTGACCAATACCACCGGGCTGTCGACCCATGCCACCGGGCTGTCGACCACCGCGCTGTCGACCACCGCGCTGTCGACCACCGCCAACGGCCGGGAGGTCCGCTCATGAGCACCGCCACCAAGGCCGCAGAGCCCGTCGTGGACTACGCCGAGCTTCTCAAGACGTATGACCCGGTGATGGGCCTCGAGGTCCACGTCGAGCTCAACACCGCGACCAAGATGTTCTGTGGCTGCGCGACCGGCTTTGGTGCAGAACCCAATTCGCAGGTCTGCCCGGTGTGCCTCGGACTGCCAGGGGCTCTGCCGGTCGTCAACGCTGTCGCGGTCGACTCAGCCATCAGGATCGGTCTTGCGCTCAACTGCGAGATCGCGCCCTGGTGCCGGTTCGCCCGGAAGAACTACTTCTA
>DHJN01000170.1 GCA_002404345.1 Actinobacteria bacterium UBA4719
GTCTACCGGTTCCGTCGGTGTGCGATAGCCGATCGGTGACCGGTCACCGATCGACTGGCGGACAAGGCCGCCTGTCATCATGGTGCGCATGGGTGATGCAGCTGAGGACGTTGCCAGGCGCCTTTACCAGGCTGTGGCAGACGTCGACTTCGATGCGGCCGAGCGCTGTTTCGCCCCGGACGCACTGTGGCACCTTCCCGGCAGGAGCCCGATCGCTGGCGACCACCGCGGGTGGGCTCAGATCCGCGACAACTTCCTGGCGAAGCTGGGACCGCTGTCCGGGGGCACCTTCCGAGCCGAGCTGCTCGACGTCGCCGTTGGCGACACCTACGTCGTGGCCGTCCAGCGGGCGACCGCGTCCCGCGGCAAACACACGCTCGACATCACTGGATGCCAGCTGATCCTTGTCAGCAACGGCGCCATCCAAACCATCCGGGGCCACTACTCCGATCAGACTGCTCTCGACGCCTTCTGGGTCGAGTAAACCCCCGTGCGGCTCGACCGCTAATGAACCGCCCGGCCGACGCGCCCCAGCCGCCGCGGGCCCGGAACAGAACCGCGCAGCGCCAAGCAGGACATCATGCGGTGTCTCAAGAAGGCCATCGCTCGCGAGATGTACCGCGAACTCCCAACCACAACTAGTGTCGCTAGCCGCTTGACGGTCCGCAGGAGGATCGACAACCGGGACGACTGGCCGGGCAACAGATCATGTTGAGCGGGCGCCGTACTGGTGGGGCTCTCACGGTTGCAGGCGGTCGAGCCCCGGAGTGTCATGGACTGCGGCAAGGAAGAGCGCGGCGCCAAGGACAACCGCAACGGCATGCGGGAGTAGCACTTGCGGCATGAGATACGGCCGCCGCAACAACGCGTGGATCTCTCTTTTGGTGCGTCTGAGGGGCGGGTCGGCCCGCCAGTCCTCCTTCAAAGGGTCACCCTTGAACGGCCAACTCATATCGATCCGCGGCGCTGAGGTGGTCCCCAAGTCGCCGAGGGGAACGGCGTTGATCTGGAAGGCCGCATACTCAATGTCCCGCATCCTGGAGTAGTACCGCAGTTGGTAGCCCTTCATCAGCATGTCGATGAACCAGAACGCGAGCGCCGTGGCGGCGGCGAGCGCGAACAATGCGTAATGCTGTTGCTGGAACCCCAGCCCAAGCCCGGCAAGAGAGAGCGTGACCGACCACCCCTTGACCACCATGAGACGCCCGTCGTATTCGGAGACGACGCCGAGGATGGCGTAGTACTCCTTACTGAGGTCCTCCCTGAGCGCGTTCTTTCTCGGCGTCATGTCGAGCTCATCTGCCATGACCCCATCGTCACCTCGTTTGTGACCTAGGTGCGGCCAACGCGCCGGTGCAAGGTTCGCGACGACTGTTAACGAGTGCAAGAACGAACGCACCTCACCTGCCGCATTAGTGCTCGAGCGCGTCGCAGTCGGGGATCGCTCATCGGTGCGCCTCAGTCAGACGCCAACGGCTCTGGCCATTCATTCGCTGGCAGCAGTTCTCGCAGCAATGCGGATTGATCTGAGCCAAGGATCACCTCGGTGTCGAGATTGGCTGGGTCGACTTGTCTGAGAAACTCGCGGCAACGTCCGCAGGGCGGGTAACACGTAGAGCAAGCCATTACCCTCTCGTCAAACGGCGACGATCTTGGCGATCTGGTACTCGCCGGCTGTCACCATGGCGGCGATGGCGCTGTGCTCGGCACAAAAACCGGTCCCCGAACCCCAAGCGAGCACGAGTCGGGCGGCAATCGGCTGAACCAAGTCAACGCCGACACCGTCGTAGGTGTCGGCAACGCGATCGAAGAGCGCGGCCATGCGCTCACGTTGATCCATGACGTCACAATCCCAACAATCTGGGCAACATCTGCAGAGACGGCCCGCGCAGCAAGGGGATCGGCAGCTGATTGTCACCAGGGACCAACTCGCGTGACTCGAGGAACACGATGAAGGCGGCGTTGGCCGGCAGCGCCCCGGGTATCGGCGGCCCTGTTCAGGGTCGATCGTGAATGGTGTCGAGCCCCGGATACGGGAGTCATTGCAGGTGTATCCGAGCATGCCGGCGACGGTGCTCGCTGAGCGGATCGGGTGGGATCGTTCGATCCGGGTGCTGAGCGCCGGGGTGGCCGACCTGCGCCCGATGCCCCTGCCGGTCGACCCGGCGAGGCTGCCGGGCAGCGGTGTCGATGACGCTGGGAATGGGCAGCCGGAAGGACCCGCATCGGCTCGGTGTTACACGGGGATTGAGAAATCCGAGAGGAGATGTCGACGTGACTGCGCCGAACGATTGGAATGCGAAGGTCATCGCCGAATTCCGGGCGAACGATGGTCGAGTGGGCGGCGCATTTGAAGGTGCCCCCATCGCTTTGGTGCATCACCGGGGACGGAGCAGCGGCCGCGATTACGTCTCTCCCATGATGTACCTGGCTGAAGAGGGTGACGCCGCGACCATCTATGTCTTCGGATCCAAGGCCGGTGCCCCTACCCACCCGGACTGGTACTACAACCTCAAGTCCGCTGGGCTGGCCTGCGTGGAAGTGGGAACCGATACCTACCAGGTGACGCTGAGCGAGCTGGAGGGTGAGGAGTGGCCGCGTTTTCGAGGAGCAGGCGCGCCGCTACCCCGGCTTCGCGAAGTACGCCGCGAAGGCGGCTGGCATCCGCACGATCCCAGTTCTCGCGCTTCGGCGCGTGTGAGCAAGAGCCTCGGCAGTACGTCAGCGCCCGGGGTATTGGGCTGCATGCCCCAGCTCGGTGATATCGCGGGAGGATCCCGCACGGGGTCAGAGAAGTTCGGCGAGCATCGCGGCAGCCCGCGCGGCGCCACGGGTCTCGACGGGCAGGTACGCCACGTCTCGTGACAGCTCGTCAACGATCGCGTCGGCAAGCTGCGCCGGATCGGACACCTCGTCATAGGTCATACAGCGGCCTGCTCCGTATCGGTCGAGGCGATGCCGGACGTGGAAGTTCTGCTCGAAGTGATCCCGCAGCGGGACGTAGATAAACGGCCTCCGGCAGGCGGTCAGCTCCATGCACGTGGTCAGACCGCCCTGGACGATGGCCAGATCGCAGGCCGCCAGCTGACGTTGCAGGTCAGGAACGTAGCCGCGAAGGCGCACACCCCGCTGCCGCGGAAGCGAGCGGTGGTCGATCCGCGGTCCCGTCACGACAAGGAAGCTCAGGTTGGGCACGAGCCGACGCACGACGGGCACTCCTTCCAGCAGACGACGAAGCAGGGGCTCTCCGACCCCCGAGCCGCCGACGGTCATGATGCACAGCAGGTCGTCATCGGCATAGCCGAGACGGCGTCGAAGCGCTGAGCGCTCTTCCTCGCTGGGCGGGTCGAAGCCCGTGACGTAGCCGGCAAAGTCGAAGTTCTGCTCGGCCCACTCCCGGATGTCCGGCAGCCCCGGCCCGAAGGAGCGGTTCACGATGTCGTCGGGGTCGCCGACGAATATCGAGCGGTCCCGGATCCGCCGGTAGCGGGCCCGCTGCTCGATCATCTCGGCGTTGTAGTCCGCGGTCAGCGCCGCTTCCGGGCCGCCCTCGTTCATCGGCAGCCAGCCGACGAAGTCAGTCATCCAGGCAAAGCCGAAGCGTTTCAGGTTCGGGTTCTCGTGAAGGAAGTAGTCCAGGTCCCACGCCTCGTCACCGATCACGAGGTCGTAGGGCTCGGAGCCGACGAGGTCGTCGAAGACCATGAAGTTGTTGATGAGCACCTCATCCATCCGCCGGATCGCCTGGAAGGCATGGAGGTCGTGCTCGCCCGATTCCCTCTCGATGTGGCCGGACTCGGTCGCCAGCCACGCTGAGGCGGGATGGACGCGCTCCTTGGCTGCTCCCAGAACGGTGGTCACCGGGTGCTGTGCGAGCCAGTCGATCTGCAGGTCGGGCTGCAGCGCCCGCAGTTCCTGGGCGATCGCCACGTCCCGCCGGGCATGGCCCAGCCCGATCGGTGACGAGAGGTAGAGGGCACGCTTGCGGCGGGCGCTCGCCCGCGGCCAGCGGATTTCCCGGCGGACCGGATAGATCCGATCGACGAACTGCTTGACCATCCGGTTGATGAGCACCGGGTCTCGCGCCGGAGTTCCGTGCCCGCCGCCCTCGATCAGCACCAGTGACCCTCCCGTGAGCTCCGCCAGCCGAGCACCCACGGCCTGCGAGCGGACTCGGTCCTGCGTACCGTGGACGACCAGAACCTCGCACTTCACCTGCGCGCACGCGTCCTCGACAGAGGAACGGGTCGCACCGTCGAGGCCGAGCCGCCCGGCCGTGGTGTCGGCCAGGATGACCGGCGTGATCTCGTGCCCCCAGGCGACGCAGTCCTCGATCTGCTTGGTCGAGTGCGACTCCGAGAACATCTGGCCGAAGAAGTACTCCAGGAAGTCGTCATACCCGCCCTCGAGCCAGTAGTGCTTGTTGTACTTTGCCCAGCCCCGCGTCTCCTGCAGGCGTGCGTCCCACGCGTACTTCTCGCGTCCCGGGGTGTGGATCTCGAATCCGCACGATGGTGCGATCGCCATCAGCCCGGCCACCCGGTCGGGATACCCGGCTGCGACATGGACGGCCCAGGTCGCTCCGGCGGAAAGCGCCACCAGTACCGCCCGGTCCGTCGAGGTGGCGTCCATGACCGCGATCGTGTCCGCGACGTACTGCCGATCCTCGTATGCCGCAGCGCCGGCTGGGCGGTCCGAGAGTCCCGAGCCGCGGCCGTCAAAGGTGACCACACGGAAGTGGCGGGCGAGGTACGGCACCTGGGCTTTCCAGAACCGGGACGGGACGATCGACCACGTCGGCACCAGCAGAATCGTTGGCGCGCCGGCCTTCTCGTAGACGTTGTAGGCGATGCGCACCCCGTCACGCTGGACGTAGCCGGCCAGGTCCGGGGATCGCGGCGGTTGCGGCTCGCCCCGGACCTGCCCCTGGTGCGACGTGGCACTCGGCATCTTCACAGTGTCTCTCGTCCGGTCGTCATCGTCACGGATCGCCGCTACGGACGCGCTTCGAGGACCTGGTTGAACGGGGTCTCGGCTACCCGGCCGAACCGGGTGAAGCCACCGGCCGTTGTCACGTCGTGGATGCGTGCGGGGCCGGCCTGGGTGCCCAGGGCCAGCCCGACATCCTGTGACAGGGAGGCGGGCGTGCACAGCAGCGTCGAGAACCCGTAGTAGGCGCGGCCGACAGGGTTGAGGTTGTCCTCGATGTGGTCGCCGGCCATCGGCTCGACGATCATCCAGGTCCCGTCTGCGGCAACCGCGGCGCGTACGTGGCGGGCCGCGCCGACCGGGTCGCCCATGTCGTGCAGGCAGTCGAACATCGTCACGAGGTCGAAGCCACTGCCCGAGAACGCGTTGGCCGCAGCGACCTCGAACCGGACCCTGTCACTCACCCCCGCGTCGGCTGCCCGACTGGTGGCGGTCGCGATCGACTCAGGGTGGTAGTCCGATCCGACGAAGGTCGAGTTGGGGAACGCCTGGGCCATCAGGATGGTCGAGGCGCCGTGACCGCAGCCGACATCGGCGACGGTGGCGCCGCGCTGCAGCTTGTCGACCACCCCGTCGAGGGCGGGAAGCCAGGACTCGACGAGGTTGGCGTGGTAGCTGGGCCGGAAGAAGCGCTCGCAGCCGATGTGCACATCGGAGACGTGCTCGTGCCAGCCGAAGCCGGCTCCGCTGCGGGCAGCGGACAGGAGGTTGTCCGCGTCACGCACGGTCCCGAGGGCTAACTGGAAGAAGCCTGGCAGGAAGGCCGGGCTGTCCTCCATAGTGAGGGCCGCGGCCTGCTCGGGTGGGAGCGTATAGCGGGTGCTCGCCGGGTCGTAGGTGAGGTACTCACCCGCCGCCTGTGCGTTGAGCCACTCGCGGGCATAGGGCAGTGCCGTGCCGCTGCTCTCGGCCAGCTCGGCGGAGGTGAGCGGTCCTTTGTCAGCCAGGATGCGGTAGTAGCCGAGTTTGTCCCCCATGACGACCAGTGCCGCGTTGAGCGTGGCACCGACCTCGTCGACCGCACGGAAGACGAAATCCATGAGCTTGTCGCCGTCGACCGTGATGGAGTCTGTTGTGGTGGTCATTCCGAATCTCCTTATAACAATGGGTAACTCGAGGGGTAACCCGAGCTGTTGCGTCGGGTAACAAGACGCTAGGAGGGCCGATGGCCCGGCCGCATCAGGTGCCCCCCCTAGTTGTGCGCGGGCTATGGTTCCCGAGCTGGCCCATTTGGGGGGCGCGGTCCCTAGACTCGAATGGTGCTGATTGGGCGGGCGTCCGAGCGGCAGGCCCTCGAACGACTGATCTCCGGGGCGCGGATCGGGCAGAGCGGGGTCCTGGTCATCACCGGCGAGCCCGGGGTCGGCAAGACCGCCCTCCTCGACTACGCGGTCGACGCTGCCACCGGCATGGGGTTGCTGCGCGCCGTCGGCAGCGAGTCCGAACGCGAAGTGCCGTTCGGAGGTCTCCTGCAGCTGTTGCGTCCTGCCTTGGGTCTCCTCGACCAGATCCCTGAGCCACAGGCAGATGCGCTCGCCGCCGCGCTCGCCCTGCGCCCCGGCCGGGCAGGGGACCGGTTCGCGATCGGTGCGGGAACGCTGAGCCTCATGTGCCGATATGCCGAAGAGCGACCTCTCGCTATCGTCATCGACGACCTGCCCGACCTGGACCGGCCGTCGGCACAAGCGGTGGCCTTCGCAGCCCATCGGCTCATGGCGGACCCGATCGTGCTCTTTGCGACTGCACGATCGGGTGAGGTGACGACCCTTGAGGCCGACCTGCCGCAGCTGCATCTCACGGGAATCGACGCAGCAGCCTCAGGCGAGCTGTTGTCCGCCCACTCGGGCGAGAACGTGCCATCCGAGCTCGTTCTCCGGCTGCATCACGCCACCTCCGGCAACCCGCTCGCGCTGATCGAGCTGGCAGACGACCTGGAGAACCTCGAACGGCGTTCTCCCGAAACGCCGTTCCCCGTGTCCGCCGCGCTGGCACGGTCGTTCTCGAAGAGAGTCGGCGACCTCAGCGTCGAGGCGCGATCAACGCTCCTCGTTGCGGCCACCGCGGGCGCCGACCTGCGCACCGTGTCTCGGGCCTGCCTGGCACTGGGACTCGATCCGGCGACCCTCGCCGAGGCCGAGCGCGCCCTGCTGACCCGGGTCGTGGATGACCGGATCGAGTTCCGGCACCCCTTGATCAGACTGTCGGTCTATAGCGATGCCCCACCCGATCTTCGGCGATCGGTCCACCGGGCCGTTGCCGATGCGCTTCCGCCAGAACAGAGCGACCGGCGCGCTTGGCACCTGGCCGAGTCGGTTCTCGGACCCGACGCGGACGTCGCCGAACGGTTGGAGAAGGCCGCGTATGCCGCGCGTGATCGGAGTGCGCACGCGGTGGCCTCTGCGGCATACGAGCGGGCAGCCCGCCTCAGCCCCGATGATGACCAGCGTTTGGCTCGCTTCGTCTCGGCCGCGGAGTCAGCGTGGCTCGCCGGCTCCGGGTCACGAGCGACGGCCCTGCTCGACGAAGTCGACACTGCTGGTATGCCGTTCGGTTCACGCTTTCTGCCCGAGGTTCGGCTTCGAGCCCTGGAACTGCGCGGAGCTATTGCGACCCGCACCGGGTCGCTCATCGACGCCCGGGACATTCTCCTGAGCGCTGCCCTGGAGGCCCCCACCGCCGATGCGGAAGTTCGACTTCTGGCGGACGCGATCTATGCCTGCTTCTATCTCGGTGATGCGCCGTCGGCGTTGGCAATGGCCCGGCAGATCGAGAGCCTTGAAGGTGCGGTCACCACAGCGAGAGCCCGCGCCGTCGGCGCGACTGCCGCAGGGGTAGGACGCATTCTGGCGAACGAGGGCGGCCCTGACCAGCTGCGCGGCGCCGTCGAGATGCTCGTGTCGACGAGTGACCCCCACGAGGATGAGCGCAGAGTGCCCTGGCTCATGATCGGCCCGTTGTTCTTGCGCGATGCGGAGTCCGGCGACGAGACCCGACGCCGGATCGACGGGCTTCGCCAAGAGGCGGCGGTCGGCGTGCTTCCGTTCATGCTGTTCAACGTCGCCCGCGACGAGGCGGCCACGGACCGGTGGCCACGCGCGGAGGCGACCTACGCCGAAGGCATCCGGCTGGCTCGCGAGACCGGACAGACTACGGATCTGGCAATGTCCCAAGCCGGGCTTGCGTGGCTGCTCGCGCGACAAGGGCGACAGGACGAATGCCGTGCACTCATCGCCGAGGCGATGGAACTCAGTATGGCCCGCGACGTCCGCCTCGCCCGCATCTGGCTTTTGTTCGCGATGGGCGATCTCGAACTGGCATGCGGCAACCCGGCCGGCGCGGTGCCCCACTTCGAGGGTCTCGTCGCGTTGCTGGGAGAACTGGGGTTCAGCGACCCCGACCTCTCGCCAGCGGCCGACCTGGTCGAGGCACTGGTCCACGTCGGTCGCGCCGATGAGGCGCGGCAGGTCGCGTCGGGGTTCATGCCGGTTGCGCTCGCCAAGGCCAGGCCCTGGGCCGTGGCGCGCGCCCACCGCGCCATCGGGCTCGCGGGACCGGACGCGGACCTTGACGCTCACTTCGGCGCGGCGCTCACCGAGCATGCGCAGACTCTTGACGGTTACGAAACAGCGCGCACGGAACTCGCCTACGGCGAACGCCTTCGCCGAGCCCGACGGCGCTCTGATGCCCGGCCCCACCTCCGATCGGCGCTCGCCATCTTTGAGGGTCTTCGTGCGGTGACGTGGGCCGACCGCGCAGCTGCCGAGTTGGAGGCGACGGGCGAGACGGCCCGCCGGAGCGCCGAGCCCAACGCGTCAACACTCACCCCCCGGGAGCTGCAAATCTCGTTGTTGCTGGCCGAGGGCAAGACGACACGCGAGGTTGCGGCGGCGTTGTTCCTGAGCCCGAAGACGGTGGAATACCACCTACGCAAGGTCTATACGAAGCTCGGTATCAGGTCACGGACCGAGCTGGTGGCCGCCCTCCCGCGGTAGCCAGGTTCGTCCGAGGAGAGACATCAACCAAGTTGGTGATCGCCCGTCAGGGGGCTCGACCAGAGATGATGACAACACAGCACGGGCCAATGCTCATCGCCGAACTTTCGCAAATTCTTCGATGACCAATCGGCCCGTGCTGCGTCGTGTTCTCGGCGGAGAGCACGGCATGAGGCCGCATCGACGCTCCGATGCGGCCTCATGACGTACGTACTACTGGGCGACCACTTGAACAAGGAGGTAACCCCAAGGTGAGCGCGGTCGGCGACGGTCTGCACCCGCCGGCCGGCTACCTCAGATCTTTAGTCGTCCGAATGCCTGGTCGTGTACTGGTGGCAGTCGCTGCAGCGGCCGTACACGGTATTCGTGGGGTTGTTCATCCGCGTGATGAATGGCTTGGTCCTCTGGCCGTCTGCGGTGTGGCACGAAGCACAGGTCTTGCCCAGCTTCATGTTGGTATCCGTAAGCCAGGAGATGACCGGAGCCGTGGGGCGGTACTGCCCGTCGTGACATGCGGCACAAGTGCCCGGGTAGGCGTTGTACATGCCCAGGTGCTGCGTACCGAGCAAACCGGTGGGGGAAAGGTCGCCCATGTCAGTGATCACCGGAGTGCCGGGCCCTTGCACCTCGAAGCTGATGCCGATGGATGCCGGGCGTCCGGTGGGGACAACCTTCAACCAAACGGTGCCGACATAGCTCGCGATCGGGACGTTGACGACGATGATGTTCTCGGTCCAGGACGAAGCGACCGCGGTGGCATTACCGAAACGCACCACGCCAGAGGTTCCGAAGAAGTCTCTTGCAATGTGCACCTCGGCGCCCGCCATTCCCTGCCTCGGCGAGACCAGGAGGATTCGCGCGGGCGAATCCGCCGGGACCGGAGCCGTGACGGTGATCGTCTTGGAACCGGCGCACTGGCACCGCTGGCGTTGCTGGCGATGCTGGCGATGCTGGCGATCAAGGTGACCGTGTAGGTCCCGGCCACGGTGTAGCTCACCACGGGCGGGCTCTGCACGTTCGACGTCGAGCCGTTGCCCAAGTCCCACAACCAAGACGTCGGGGCACCGGTGGAGGTGTCGGTCAACGTCACGGCCAGCGGGGCGGTCCCGGAGATGGCCGAGGCGGTGAAGCTCGCCGTGGGCGCCGGGACCGACCCGGGCGGTGCCGTCAGTGATGCCCTGGTTGGTCCACACCGTGTATCTGCAGGTGCCAGCCGCGGTCGGGGCCTTCATGGTCGCCGTGTAGGCGAAAAGTGCCGCGGTCCCGCCACCGAATGTCTTCTCAACGGCGCCATGTAGTGACAGCTAACGCAGGAGGCCGCTCTGGGGGTTCGTCTAGCGGACCGCCGATCGGTTGGGTGCGCGCCCCTGCTGCGAACACCGTCGCTCGATCAAGGCCGGGGGAATCAGCGTCCAACGATCTGTCGAAATACCTGTTCCGCATTCGTATAGTCGGTGACGGGACAGAGGAACCGCCTCGCACCTGCCGGAAGGGATCCGATGCGCACGATCAGTGTCACCATGAGCGTCACTCTCGACGGCGTCAACCAGGGTCCGGGACGACCGGACGAGGACACCCGCGACGGTTTCACTCACGGGGGCTGGGGTACTCGGTACCAGGACGAGGTGATGAGCCAAAAGATGGCCCGCGGCATGTCCCAGCCGGGGGCCATGCTGTTCGGCCATCGCACCTGGCAGGACTTCCTCGGCTACTGGCCACACCAGACCGACAACCCGTTCACCGACCATATGAACTCCGTGACGAAGTATGTTGTGTCGACCACGCTGCACGACGCCGACGCTTGGCAGAACTCGGTGCTGCTGCCCGGCGACGCGACACGTTCGGTTACCACGCTGAAGGCCGAACCGGGCCCGAATCTCGCGATCATCGGCAGCGCCAAACTTGTACGCAGCCTGCATGGCGCCGGGCTCATCGACCGTTACACACTCCTCATCCACCCGCTCGTGCTTGGCAGCGGGCATCGTATGTTCGACGAGACCTCTCCGTTGACCGAGTTTGCCCTCGTCCGCAGCGTTCCCACGACAGTTGGCGTGATCATCGCGACCTACGAACGGGCCTGAGGACGGCGTGCGATGGCCCGATGCCTGCTGAACATCTACCAACCGGCGGCGCGCCGCCGGAGCCGAAGATCATGGACCGGATCGGTGCCTGCATCAGCTGAACGAGGCAGCAAGGTAGTACGAGCAGGTTCAACTTCTCGCTGTAATCGCATCTCCCCGTTTACGGGCGACCGCACGAGGTTCGGCAATTGGGACGGCGGACGGTCGACAAGACACGACCGCACATAGCCGATGAGCGGTAGATCGATGAAGTGAGTCCCTCGCGACGCACACGTTGGATCCCTCAAGTGCGGACAACGGTGCGAAGAACTGGCTGAACCGCGAGCGACGGCCAAAGGGTCAGTAGTGCACACCATCGCCTGCCATACTCCCGGCGTGATGTTCCGCAGAAAGAGCACCGACAGAACGGTTGTGATGGCTCTTGAGGGGCCTTTGAACTCGTGGCTGAACGAGGGCAATCAACGAGCCCTCGGGGCGCTGCGTCGGAATCGCGAGTGGGGAATCGAGGCCGCCGAGGAATGGTTCTTTGACCAGGACACGGCGCTACTGACCTTCACGTTCCCCGAGAGGGAGATAGTCACACCATTCCAGTTCCTGGGCAGTCACAACGCCAAGACGGGAACGTGGATGTGGGCGTGGGCGAACGACAGCATCGATCCTCGACTCAAGGCCGACTCCATGGCTCTGCGCGAGGTGGGCGAGCTGCTCGGCCACCAGATCTTCACCGAGAGAATCCTCAACGTCTCGGAGGAAGACGCTGACTGCGTGGCCCTTCTCGCTTTGAAGGAAAGCAGTCATGACGGCCTCTACAAGGCGCCAGACGGAGAACACGTGACCTTCCTGAGCTTCGGGCAGCCTTTCTCGCCCTAGTGGCCCCAGTGTCCGTCGGTTCCGGCTGCACGTGCGCTCGTTTGAGAGCATGGCGGCCGACGAGCCACGTCCGACTTTGCCGCGATGTTCGAACCTCAGTCCCCAACCGAATGAAGGACTGATCCACGGATTCGGCTGCCGTGGGCCGCAAGTGTTTGGAGCCTGAGTAGGCCTCGCCGCTCCGGACCGTCCCTAGCCAGGGCCACGAGGCTTCCGACCTCATCCCGAATAGCAGCCATGTCGGACGAGCCGAATTCCACGTCACCGTAAGGATCGATGCGACTGAGTAGCAGGAGGTT
This sequence comes from Actinobacteria bacterium UBA4719, assembly GCA_002404345.1. Lineage (GTDB taxonomy): Bacteria > Actinomycetota > Actinomycetes > Actinomycetales > Dermatophilaceae > UBA4719. The sequence goes on from DHJN01000170.1 coordinate 12,232, forward strand.
CGGGCTGAACGGCAAGAGCCGGTCAAAGTCGCCTGCGGCGTTGAACTCGCCTCCACTTGGGTCAGTCAAGACGACGACTTGCCCATTGACCTCAAGCGTGACCATTACACCCATACCGAGCAGTATCGCAACATCCGCTTCTACCGCGATGTGTTAGCTGACGTACGGACAGGGGACTTTAGAGGAAGTCGACCAGAAACCGGAGCCCAGCACGAAGACTGCGCCACAAGGCGTGGACGAACGAGTCGCCCGACGTGCGCGAGCTGCGATAGGCAACTAGAAGAATCCAGCCGAGAGCTAGCGCACCAATGAAGACCGCACCCCAGAAGACCGGCGAAGGCCACGGCACGAACCACGAACAGGCCAACACAAGGCCAGAGGCCGCAAGGAGGACCAACATCACGGCGCCCGCCACCGGCGCAAGCTTCTGTTCCTCCGAGTCGGCAGGTCGGTGCTTGGTTTGCGCTTGACGCAAAGCCCTAGGCGAAGCCCTGTTCATATGGTCATCCCGTTCATTCTCACTGCCGCCACGCTACTGGACGGACGGTCACGAATGGTCCTCAACTAGCCGCATTGGGTGTGCGTCCTTGCCCGGTGATGGATGGCTGACCGGTTATCGCTCGCTGATGGGACACATTCGCCGTACGAGTGATGTGCCTACGGGTCACAGCG
>DHJN01000100.1:0-12900 GCA_002404345.1 Actinobacteria bacterium UBA4719
ACATCAGGGCCCGGCCGACGGCAGTGACGTGGCGGTCGTAACCGGTCTGTGCCATCAGCGTCAGCGACGCCAGGGCTTCCTCGCGTTTGCCCGGGGCCAGGGCGTGTTCGACCGCCGCGAGCTGGCGCAGCGCCGTCATCGCCTTACGGACGGTGACCGTGCCGCCTGAGACTGCGGCGGCCATGACATGGTTGGCCGGGTGGCGGCACAGCCGGGCCAGGTCCACGGTGCGGGCCGCGTCGGCCGGCTCGAGGTGCAGGGAGTGCGTCAGAAGCCAGTCCGTCGAAGAGGATGAGGGGGAGGACTCCACGACCCCTCGGGTTTCAGCCTGCTCGACCAGGGCGACCCGGGTGCAGTCCAGCTGCACGGCCAGGGCGTCCATCGCCGCGGCGATGTCGGCGAAGCCGTCGTTGCCGGTGCGCCAGAGCTTGGCAAGCTGTTCGCACGCCGCAGTCAGGGACCCGGCGGGGTCCTGGCCTGCGCTGCTTTCGAACATATGTCCAGTTTAGGTCGTGGGGCCGACAACGACAAGGCCTTCCCTGGATGGACTTCTCGATGAAAATCCTTGCAAACAAAGCGAACGCACCTTCTTTGTCTAGCTCGTGGCGTGGTCATTCAGGCGGGTGCCGAAGCGTCCGCCCGCCACGAGCTCGACGGTCATGAGCACCGCGATGGACTGCACCAGCAGCAGGGCCACCAGGACCACCAGCTGAACGGCGGCCGCCTGCAGGGGTGAGGCGCCACCCAGCAGCATGCCCACGAAAGCGCCGGGAAGGGTCACCAGCCCAACGGTCCGGGTCTGGTCCAGGCCAGGGACCAGGGCCAGTGCCGCATCCTCGCGGGCGATGAGCAGGGCCGAGTCGCGAGGGAGCAGGCCGATCGACAGGCCCGCCTCATATTCCCCATGGCGAGTTCGCAGTGCATCGAGGGCACGCCTGCCGGCCAGTGTCGTGGCGGTCATGGCCCCACCGATCAGGATGCCGACGATGGGCACCACAGCGATGGTCTGGTGCGGGATGAGGCCGCTGAGCATGAGACCGCCGGCGACGGGAACGGCACCCAGCACGACCGGGGCGATGGCGAACCCCCACGGACCCTTCGGGGCCAGCCGTCTTCCCGCCGTCACGGAGGCCACCGACACCATGAGGGTGATGAATCCCAGGGTCAGCCACCACGACCCCAGCACGGCAGCGATCAGCAGGCCTACGCCGAGGAGCTGGAGACATGCTCGGAGCGCGGCCAGAAGGGAATCGCGACCATGTCCCAGGTGTCCCCAGCCGTTGATGGCCGCCGCCAGCCCCGTGCATACGACCACCACGAGAACCAGGCGCACCAGCCCGCCTGGTCCCTGCACGCTGACCAGCGCGTCGGCGGGCCGGGCCGTCGCAAGTATCACGGGCCGAATTATCCGCCGGAGGTTGGGCACATGACGGGTCGCCGCGCGAGACAACCTAAACTGGGAGGGTGATTTCCCGGATCGACCTACGTGGCCGTGCGCTCGACGCGCGCTCCCTTCGCGAGGCGTTGCCCAGAGCCGAGTTTGACGTCGAGGCGGCGCTGTCCGTGGTTCGACCCATCTGTGACGACGTGCGCCATCGTGGAGCCGAGGCATTGCGGGACCTGGGGGAGCGGTTCGACGGGGTCCGACCCGCGCAGCTGCGGGTGCCGGCCGAGGTGCTCACGACGGCTTTGGGCGTGCTCGACCCTGACGTCCGGGCGGCGCTCGAGGAGACCATCCGGCGGGCTCGCATCGTCCACGAGGACCAGCGCCGGACGGACACGATCACCTGGGTGGCGCCCGGCGGAACCGTCGTCGAGCGTTGGTTGCCGGTGGACAGGGTCGGTCTCTACGTCCCCGGCGGGGTCGCGGTCTACCCCAGCAGCGTGGTCATGAACGTCGTCCCGGCACAGATCGCGGGCGTGGCCTCAGTTGCAGTCACCAGCCCGCCGCAACGGGACAACACGGGAGTCTTCGCCGGTTACCCCGCCCCGACCATCCTGGCGGCGTGCGAGCTGCTCGGCGTCGACGAGGTCTACGCCGTCGGCGGGGCTCAGGCGATCGCGATGTTTGCCTACGGCGCAAGCGAGTCCGGCGATGACGGCACCCCGAATGCCGGTGCCGTGGTCTGCGAGCCGGTCACCTTGGTCACCGGTCCGGGCAACATCTACGTTGCCGCAGCCAAGCGTCTCTTGAAGGGCCTGATCGGTATCGACGCCGAGGCCGGGCCAACCGAGATCGCGGTGTTGGCCGACGACAGCGCCGATCCTGAGCACGTCGCCGCGGATCTGATCAGCCAGGCCGAGCACGACACTCTTGCCGCATCGGTGCTTGTCACCGACAGCGAGGATCTCGCCTCGAGCGTCGAAGTTGCCCTGGCACGCCGGGTTGCCGCCACCAAGCACACCGAGCGGGTCACTGCAGCCCTTGCCGGTCGGCAGTCCGGCGTCGTCCTGGTCGACGACATCGAGGCCGGCATCACTGTGGTTAACGCATATGCCGCGGAGCACCTCGAGATCCTGACCCGCGATGCGCGCTCGGTGGCGCTGCAGATCCGTAACGCCGGGGCGATCTTCGTGGGAGCCTTTGCGCCGGTGAGCCTGGGCGACTACTGCGCCGGCTCCAACCACGTGCTGCCCACCGGTGGATGCGCCTGCCACAGCAGCGGGTTGTCCGTGCAGTCCTTCCTGCGCGGCATCCATGTCGTGGAGTACACCGAGGCCGCCCTGCGCGATGTCGCCCACCACGTGGTCACGCTGGCCGCAGCCGAGGACCTGCCCGCCCACGGCGAAGCCGTTGTTGCACGCTTCAGGGACGGTGCACGCTTCGGCGACAGTGCACGTTTCAAGGGCAGCGCGGGCTCTGGCGACGAGGGCTGACCATGAGCAGCCCCTTGAGTGATCTGCTGCGCCCTGACCTGCGGGGCCGGACTGCCTATGGCGCACCTCAGCTGGACGTGCCAGTTCCGTTGAACACCAACGAGAACTCGTATGCCGTGCCCCAGGACGTCGTCGACGCGATCGTCTCGTCCGTGGCCGAGGTGGCATCAGGCCTGAACCGCTACCCGGACCGCGAGTTCGTCCGGCTGCGCGAGGACCTGGCGGCCTATCTGACCCGTACTACCGGCGTTGCCGTCACGCCCGCGCAGGTCTGGGCGGGCAACGGCTCCAACGAGGTCTTGCTGCACCTCCTCCAGGCGTTCGGTGGCCCGGACAGGGTCGCGCTCGGTTTCACGCCGGCCTACTCGATGCACCCGATCATCTCCGGGACGACCGGCACCAGATGGATCGACGGATGCCGCGGCGTCCAGGGAGCAGGTGCCTTCGATCTGGACGTAACCTCAGCCGTGACACAGGTCAAGGAACACCAGCCGGACATCGTGTTCCTCTGTTCGCCGAACAACCCAACCGGCACGGCGGTGGGGCTGGATATCGTCGAGGCGATCTATGACGCTGCGCCGCGGGCGATCGTCGTGGTGGACGAGGCCTACGCCGAGTTCGCCCGCGCCGGCACGCCGAGCGCGCTGACCCTGCTTGAGGGCCGTGACCGACTCGTGGTCACCCGCACCATGAGCAAGGCGTTCGCGTTGGCCGGGGGACGTCTGGGTTACCTCGCGGCTACTGCCGAGCTCACCGTGGCGCTGCGACTGGTCCGTCTGCCGTACCACCTCTCGGCCCCGACGCAGGCGGTCGCCTGCGCGGCCCTGGAGCACGCGGACGGACTTCTGGCCACCGTCGAGCTCCTCAAGACCCAACGTGACCGCATCGTGGCCGACCTCGCCGAGATGGGCCTGGACCCTGTCCCGAGTGACGCCAACTTCGTGCTCTTTGGCGGGCTCAGGGACGAGCAGGCCACGTGGCGGGCACTGCTGGATCAGGGCATCCTGATTCGCGACGTTGGGTTGGCCCACTATCTTCGTGTCACAGCAGGGACGCCCCAGGAGACTGGGGCATTCCTGGAGGCGATGCGTCGCCTCGCCCCGACTCACCGGCAGGAGCAGTCCCAGTGACCAAAGAGACCGAACAGGCCGCTAACCCGGATCAGGACGTGCGCGTACCTCGCACCGCACCCCCGGCCGTCTCCCCCACCGCACCCCCCGCAGCCTCCCGCACCGCGCACCTCCGGCGCTCGACGCACGAGAGCACGGTCGAGGTCGAGCTCAACCTCGACGGCAGGGGCGACTCCCAGATCAGCACCGGTGTGCGCTTCTACGACCACATGTTGGCCAGCCTGGCCAAGCACTCGCTGTTCGACCTGCGCATCCAGGCCACTGGCGATGTGGACGTCGATGCCCACCACACGGTGGAGGACGTTGCCATCGTGCTCGGTGACGCGTTCAATGAGGCCCTGGGTGACAAACGCGGCATCTCCCGATTCGGCGATGCGACCGTCCCTCTCGACGAGGCGCTCGTTCAGGCTGTGGTTGACGTGGCCGGCCGCCCCTACGTCGTCCACACCGGTGAACCCGAGGGTCAGGCCTACGTGATGATCGGCGACAGGTACGTGGGGTCGCTGACCCGCCACGTGCTGGAGAGCTTCGCCCATCACGGCGGCATCGCGCTGCATGTGCGGGTCTTGTCCGGCCGCGATCCCCATCACGTGGTCGAGGCACAGTTCAAGGCTGTGGCGCGGGCCCTGCGTGCAGCCGTCGCCCTGGACCCGCGGGTCAAGGGCATCCCCAGCGCAAAGGGCAGTCTCTAATCCCGTGACTGCGCCGCGGCACTCACCCTGGCAGGGGCGGGGGATGCTTCTCTTGCAGGGTGAGCCGGACTCGGTGGCGACCTGGGCTCAGCGTGGTCTGGTCCCCGTTCACGTCGTGCCCCTCGACGGGTGGACTGCGGTGCTGCCCGCCGGGCCGTCGCAGGCGATGCCGCCGTACGACGACACGCTCAAGACGCTCGCCGGGCGCCCCGTCGCCTCCCGTCTGCGTTCTGCCATAGGCCTTTTCGCGGTCGACGGCAACGTAGTGATCAGCGCCCACCATTCCGGCTGGCGTGCGACTGCGAGATGGTTCGTGTGGTGTCCGGGCGAGGGGGTGGTGCAGCCTCGGCGGCTGGCGGCTGGACGGCCCGCTGACCTGGTTGCCGCGGCCGACACCCGCGACCGAGCAGTGCGTCACGGCGTCCGGGACCTTCTTGTCGATGGTGGCGGCGACGCCCGCGGTTTTCTCGGCGAGCTGCTGGCACTGTTGGCCTTGCCGGGGTTCGACCTGCTCGATGGAGGGCAGGACCCGGCGACGGCTCCGGGCTCGACCATGGTCGAGCCGGGCGAGCAGCACGTGGCACGGTTCGAGAGGATCGTCAATGACGAGGCTCGGCACCGGGCCGAGCTGGAGGAGGACTAGATGGTCGCTCGTGTGGTTGTGCTGGACTACGGCAGCGGCAACGTCCGCTCGGCGGTCCGCATGCTCGAGCGTGTCGGCGCGAGTGTCGAGCTGAGCGCCGACCATCGCCTGGTCCAGCAGGCTGATGGTCTTTTCGTGCCCGGAGTCGGCAACTTCCACGCCTGTATGCGGGGGCTGCTCGCCGTCGGCGGATCTCGCCTGATCGACGTCCGACTCTCGGGGGGGCGACCCGTGATGGGAGTCTGTGTGGGGATGCAGGTGTTGTTCGATGGCTCGACCGAGCTGAGCGTGGGCGGCCAGGAACGCGGTCTGGCTGAGTGGCCCGGCGTCGTCGAACGGCTGGTGGCCCCGGTCGTGCCGCACATGGGCTGGTCGACCGTGAAGGCCGCAGAGGGCTCGAGGCTGTTTGCCGGAGTCGAGGACGAGCGTTTCTACTTCGTGCACTCCTATGCGGCGCTGGGGTGGGAGCTCAAGCCGGAGGGAAGCATGGCGGTGATGACACCCAAGGTGAGCTGGTCCGAGCACGGGTCACCGTTCGTGGCAGCCGTCGAGAACGGGCCGTTGGTGGCTACTCAGTTCCATCCGGAGAAGTCCGGGGACGCGGGGGCCCAGCTGCTGGAGAACTGGGTGGCTACGTTATGAGGACAGCCAGGCGTCCAACCAGGCGTCCAACCAGGCCCCAGACCACACAAGGGAACCCACCGTCGTGACCTTCGCTCTCCGCCTTGAGCTCCTGCCAGCCGTCGATGTCGCGGACGGGCAAGCGGTCCAGCTCGTCCAGGGGGTCGCCGGCACCGGCGGCCAGTTCGGCGACCCATGGGAGGCCGCCCAGGCGTGGCAGGACCAGGGTGCCGAGTGGATCCACCTGGTCGACCTCGACGCCGCTTTCGGCCGCGGCTCCAACCGTGAGCTGCTCGCCAGCATCGTCGGTCGCCTCGACATCAAGGTCGAGATGTCGGGCGGCATCCGTGACGCCGAGAGCCTGGCGGCCGCGCTGTCGAACGGCTGCCGCCGCGTCAACATCGGCACGGCAGCGTTGGAGGACCCGGCGTGGACGGCTGCGGCCATTGCCCAGTACGGCGACCAGGTCGCCGTTGGCCTCGATGTTCGCGGGACCACGCTCGCGGCGCGCGGCTGGACGAAGGAGGGCGGCGACCTCTGGGAGACCCTCGAGCGTCTAGACCGCGAGGGATGCGCTCGTTATGTCGTCACCGACGTCAATAAGGACGGCATGCTCAAGGGCCCCAATCTTGAGCTGCTGCAACAGGTTTGCTCCCGAACTGACCGTCCGGTGGTCGCATCGGGAGGCGTCTCGACGCTGGCCGACATCGAGCACATCAGGGCTCTGGTGAGCGTTGGCGTCGAAGGGGCGATTATCGGCTCGGCGCTGTACCGCGACGCCTTCACCCTGCCCGAGGCGCTGGACATCGCAGGCCGACCATGACCGACGCATCGCCGCTACGCCTGCGTCACTCGACCGGTGGTCCGTGGGAGAACGCATACGGCTACTCCCGCGCGGTCCGCACCGGCGACCGTATCGTCGTTTCTGGGTGCACGGCGGTCGTGGACGACGTGGTCTGTCATCCAGGGGACGCGGGTGCCCAGATGGGCGTGGCCCTGGACAACGCCTTTGACGCTGTCATCGCCCTTGGCGGAAGGATCGGCGATGTCATCCGGACCCGCATGTATGTCGTCAACCGGGCCGACTGCGACGCGGTCGGCCGGATGCACGGTGAGCGGTTCGCCAACGTACGTCCGGCGGCCACGATGGTCCTGGTGGCCGGCCTCATCGACGAGGAGATGCTCGTCGAGGTGGAGATCGAGGCACGGGTCGGGTCAGCCAAGCCCTTTGATCGCAACGGCCTGCACCGTAGAGCGACGCACCGATGAGTGACACACCGGTTGCTGAACCCGAGCCGCTGGGCGACGGGCCCCCTCAGGACGAGTCCGCCGCCGACTCGTCGGGCAAGCCATGGAGCGGACGTGCCCTGACGAGCACCGGGTTCGATGGTGATGTGGGGGCGGCCGACGCCAGTCTGCTGGCGGCGCTTGACGATCCGCGGGACGAAATATTGCTGATGCGTGCCGTGGCGCATGCCCGGTTGCTCGTCCCCATCGTCGCCGTGCCAACCGAGGTCGAAGACTCCGGTGAGCTGAAGGTGGAGAAGTTCACGGACATGGCCGTGGTGACCCTGACCTCACCGGACGGGCAAAGAGGGCTACCGGTCTTCAGCAGCCTCGCCGCCCTCTCGGCCTGGGACCAGACCGCGCGCCCGTCCCCGGTCACCAGCTCGCGGGCCGCTCAGGCAGCGGTGACCGAGCGCTGCGACGTGATGCTGCTCGACCTTGGTTCAGCACGCGAGTGCGTGCTGCGACCCAGCATGGTGTGGGCCTTGGCGCAGCAGCGTGACTGGCTGCCCGCGCATACCGATCCCTTTGTGGCACAGGCGCTTTCGCGAGCCACTGCCGAGGAGGAAGACGTGATCGGCTGTGTCGGGGAGCCAGACCCTTCCGGAGCCGGCATCCTTCGCGTGGTGCTGAGCCTGCGCCCTGGACTCGACGGCGCCCGGGTGCAGGCCCTGGCCACTCGTGTCGGGGAACAGATCGCCACCGATGGCGAGGCGCGGGCGCGCATCGACGGCCTCGCGTTCACCATTCGCCGGGCCTGACGAACCCGCAAAGCTAGGGAGCGTGCCTTCCCGCTTCATCGAAACCTAGGGAGCGTGCCCGGGGACCCGCGTATGCCGCGCACTCGAGGTGAGTGCGCGGCATACCGCTGTTGAGGGTTCAGCCGATCAGGCGCCGCCACCCGCTGCCCGGACGTTCTCCTCGATCAGCTTGCCGGTGTCGGAGTCGACGTTCTTCCAGTACTCGAACGCCCTCTCGAGCACCTCGCCCTTGACGCCACCGAGCAGGTGACCGCTCACGTTGTCCACGAACTCGGCGCGCTGTTCGTCGTTCCAGACTTCGCGCACCAGCGTGCCGGCCTGGCCGAAGTCGTCGTCCTCGGCGTGCAGCTGCGAGGCCGAACGCACCATCGGGCCGTCGGCCTCCCAGCCGTCCTCCACCGGACCGGTCAGGTCGGAGAAGGGACGACCGGCGGAGTTCGGCGCGTAGACCGGCTGGTCGCCGCTGTGCTCGTAGGTCATCGCGCCGTCGAACGTGTACGTGTTGACGGGAACCCGCGGACGGTTCACCGGCAGCTGCAGGTAGTTCGGGCCGATCCGGTAGCGGTGGGTGTCGCTGTAGGCGAACGTCCGGCCGAGCAGCATCTTGTCGGGGGAGAGCCCGATGCCCGGGACCAGCGCCGACGGCTCGAACGCCGCCTGCTCGACCTGGGCGAAGAAGTTGTCGGGGTTCTTGTTCAGCGTCATCGTGCCGACCTTGATGAGCGGGTAGTCGGCGTGCGGCAAGATCTTGGTCAGGTCGAACGGGTTGAAGCGATACCCCTGCGCATCGGCGTACGGCATGATCTGGACCGACAACGTCCAGCTCGGGAACTCGTTCCGTTCGATCGCGTCGTGCAGGTCGCGCCGGTGGTGGTCGGCGTCCTCACCGGCGATCCGGTTGGCCTCGGCGCCGGTCATGCCCTCGACGCCCTGGTCGGAGTGGAAGTGGTACTTGACCCAGCACTTCTCGCCGGCCTCGTTGATCCACATGTAGGTGTGCGAGCCGTAGCCGTTCATGTTGCGCAGCGTCTTGGGGATGCCGCGGTCACCCATCAGGTACGTGACCTGGTGGGCCGACTCGGGGTTCAGCGTCCAGAAGTCCCACTGCATGTGGTTGCTGCGCAGCCCTGACCCGGGGAGCCGCTTCTGGCTGCGGATGAAGTGAGGGAACTTGATCGTGTCGCGGATGAAGAACACAGGCGTGTTGTTGCCGACGAGGTCGTAGTTGCCCTCGGAGGTGTAGAACTTCAGCGCAAAACCGCGTGGGTCGCGCCAGGTGTCGGGGCTGCCCATCTCACCGGCGACGGTGGAGAAACGCGCCAGCATGTCGGTCTTGGCACCCTTCTGGAACAGTGCAGCCTTGGTGTACGCCGAGACGTCCTCGGTGATCTCGAGGACCCCGAACGCTCCGGTGCCCTTGGCGTGGACGTTGCGCTCAGGGACGCGCTCGCGGTTGAAGTGCGCCATCTGCTCCAGGAAGTGCGTGTCGTGCAGCAGGATCGGGCCGTTGGTGCCCAGGGTCAGGGAGTTTCGGTCGCTGATGGCCGGTGAACCGGTGCTCGTCGTAGACCCGTTCTTCTCGATCATGTTTCTCCTTCATTGTCTTTGCGGGATGTTCAGTGTCTTTGCGGGATGTTCAGTCTTGCGCGGGTGTTCTGGATGGAGGTTGTGACGTGTGCTGCTGGCAGGAGGGGCAGATGCCCCAGTAGGTCACTTCGGCTTCGTCGATGACGAAACCGTTGGTGTTGCTCGCTTCCAGGCACGGAGCCGAGCCGGTCGCGCAGTCGATGTCAGCGACGTCGCCACACCGCCGGCAGACGACGTGGTGGTGGTTGTCGCCCACCCGGGCCTCGAAGCGGGCTGGGGAGCCGGCGGGCTCGATCCGGCGAATGAGCGCGGTCTGGGTGAGCGCGCGCAGCACGTCTTAGACGGTCTGCGTGGAGACCGAGCCCAGGCGGGAGCGGACCCTCGCGGTCAAGGTGTCAACATCGGCGTGCGGGTGTGCGTGCACTTCGGTCAGTACGGCGACCCGCGGGCGAGTGACGCGCAGGGCGAACTCGCGCAGCTCTTGTTCCGGGGTCATGGGCTAACCGAACCACTCAATCTGGAATGAGTCAAGAAAAGAATCGCATATTCGCGGTCAGTGCGCTGTGACAACCTGAGTGAGTGCCGCTCGACCCGTACCGCCGCGTGTTGTCCGTCCCCGCGCTGCGGCAGGCGCTGGTCCTCGGCATCCTGGTGCGCATCCCGATCTTTGCTGGTGGCGTCATCCTCACCCTCCACGTCGTCCAGACCCTGGGCCGTGACTATGGCGCCGCGGGGCTGGTGAGCGCCGCGGCGACATTGTGCATCGCGGTCAGCGGTCCCTGGCGTGGCAGGCTGCTGGACTCCAAGGGTCTGCGTCGGGTGGTTCTGCCCTCCTTGGTGGTGACCGCGATCTGCTGGTCCATCGCGCCCTTCGTGAGCTACCTCCCGCTGCTCCTGCTCGCCGCGCTCGCCGGCCTGTTCGTCGTGCCGACGTTCTCGATCATTCGGCAGGCAGTCATCGTGGCCGTGCCCGAGAGCGATCGCCGCACGGCCTTGTCCCTGGACTCGGTGGCCGTCGAGGTGTCCTTCATGGTCGGCCCGCTCGTCGGCGTCTGGGCGGCCACCATCTGGCCGACCGCATGGGTCCTGTTCAGCATCGAGATGCTCGGCGTCCTGGCGGGCATCGGCCTCTGGTTGGCCAACCCCCTCATGCGTGCCGATCGTGGCGACACGGAGGTCAGGGACACGCAGGGCAGGGACACGCAGGGCAGGGACACGCAGGGCAGGGACACGCAGGGCAGGGCCGGCGATCCCGCAGCTGCGCTGCCGCGCAGCGCGTGGCTCCGTCCAGAGTTCCTGGCAGTCTGTGCTGCCGCGGCCGCCACGACGATTGTCCTGTCCGGCTGCGACATTGCCTTCATTGCGGCCCTGCGCGCGTTCGACAAGGTCTCCCTGATCGGCCCCGTTCTCGCGATCTGGGGGCTCGGATCGGTGATCGGCGGTCTCGTCTATGGAATGTTGCACCGGTCGATCCCGGCACTCCTGCTGCTGGGCGGCCTCAGTCTGGCAACCATCCCGATCGCCTTCGCCCCGAGCGTGTGGCCGCTCGCCGTGCTGGGCTTTCTGTCGGGCCTGCCCTGCGCGCCGACGATCGTTGCGACGGTCGACCAGCTCAGCCGAGTCGTGCCCGACTCTGCCCGGGGAGAGGCGATGGGGTGGCATGGCTCCTCCATGACTGCCGGCTCAGCGCTGGGTGCGCCGCTGGCGGGTCTGGCGATCGACCAGTGGGGCTGGGCAGGTGGCTTCGTCAGTGTCTCCTTGGTCGGCCTTGCCGTGGCGGTGGTCGGCGCGGGGGCGACGAGGACCTTCCGCCGCTCGCGCCAGCATGCGGCAACCCGCCAGGTTAAGGATTGGCAGTCTGGGGGTTCACGCTGGTAGCCTTGCAGATCGACCGGCTGTGTCGTCAGGAAGTCCTCCTCAAGGTGGGGCTCCCTTGCTGGCGCAGCGTGCAAGAGAAGCTCAAGCAAGTCGCTTCCACCCGCGTCGGCACGCTCGCAGTTCGCTGCAGTCACAGCCGCCGGGTTCCAGGTCCGCCCGGCTGGGGCGTCGCACCGATGGTGCGCCGCGGCAGACGTGCAGCGTATGACGCGTGCCTGCCACTCGTCATACCGGCGGTTTTGGTTGGATGCTCCTTTTCCTGAAAGCTCCTCGCGCACCACGGTGGCGAGGGGCTTTTCTCGTCTGCCGGTGGTCGCCCTTGACGGACAACACTGTCCCCTTGGTCGGACAACAGAGGAGAACCAACATCAGCGAGCCTCGTATCAACGACCGAATCCGGGTCCCGGAAGTGCGGTTGGTTGGCCCCAATGGTGAGCAGGTCGGCATCGTGCGCGTCGAGGACGCATTGCGACTCGCCGCCGAGTCGGACCTCGATCTCGTCGAGGTGGCCCCGATGGCAAAGCCGCCGGTCGCCAAGCTCATGGACTTCGGCAAGTTCAAGTACGAAGCAGCCATCAAGGAGCGGGAAGCCCGCAAGAACCAGGTCAACACGGTCATCAAGGAGATCAAGTTCCGCCCGAAGATCGACCCGCACGACTACGCCACCAAGAAGGGCCATGTCGAGCGGTTTCTCAAGGCCGGTGACAAGGTCAAGGTGACGATCATGTTCCGCGGTCGCGAGCAGTCCCGACCCGAGCTCGGCTATCGCCTGCTGCAGCGCCTCGCCGGGGACATCGGTGACCTCGGCTTCGTCGAGAGCACACCCAAGCAGGACGGCCGCAACATGATCATGGTGATCGGTCCGACCAAGAAGAAGGCAGAGGCCAAAGCCGAACAGCGTCGCAAGCGCGAAGATGGCGCCGCCGCTGCTGCAGCAGCCTCGAACAGCGCATCAGCCAAGGCTGCCGGGGACCCCACCGCTGAGGCGGCTGTGGACACAAGCGCTGTGGAGACAAACGCTGCGGACACCACCACTGAGGCGGCTGCGGACACCACCGCTGCGGCGGCTGCGGACACCACCGCTGCGGCCGAGAGCACCGCCGCCGAGTAGTTCCAGTCTTACGGAAAGCCTGACGACAGACATCCAGCGGGTCCGGAAGGACCCGCACGACTGAAGGAGATCGGCTCCATGCCGAAGATGAAAAGCCACAGCGGCGCCAAGAAGCGTTTCCGCCTCACGGGCACCGGCAAGGTCATGCGTGAGCAGGCCGGCGGTCGCCACCTGCTCGAGCACAAGTCCTCGAAGAAGATGCGCTCGATCGCGAACGACGTGGAGCTGAACAAGCCCCAGGCCAAGAAGATCAAGAAGCTGCTCGGTAAGTAGCTAGACAGCTCAGGGCTAAGACAGCTCAAGGATCCAGACA
>DHJN01000100.1:13008-15461 GCA_002404345.1 Actinobacteria bacterium UBA4719
CCAGACAGCTCAAGGATCCAGACGAACACACTCGGCTTCGCCGACAACGACATTAAGAATCTATGCAAGGAGTCTCACGTGGCACGCGTGAAGCGGGCAGTAAACGCCCACAAGAAGCGCCGGGTAGTTCTCGAGCGCGCCAGCGGCTATCGCGGACAGCGTTCGCGCCTGTACCGCAAGGCCAAGGAGCAGGTCACCCACTCCCTCGGTTACGCCTACCGTGACCGGCGCGCTCGCAAGGGTGACTTCCGTCGTCTGTGGATCCAGCGGATCAACGCCGGCGCCCGCGCGAACGGAATGACCTACAACCGGTTCATCCAGGGCCTGAAGTCTGCCGAGGTCGAGGTCGACCGACGCATGCTGGCCGAGCTGGCCGTCAACGACGCCGCTGCCTTCGCTGCGCTCGTCGAGATCTCTCGGGCCCACGCGCCGGCGCAGACCGTCGTCGACGACGTCGCCTGAGTCAGCGCTCCGCCTCAGCGCGCCGGTTCGACGCCCTGCAACTCTGACCAGCAGATGTTGACCAACATCGGTTCCGACCGGGTCAGGTCAGTGCGGGCGTTGAGCCGGCGCGCTGTGCGTGAGCGCGTGCGCCTGTTCCTGGCCGAGGGCCCGCAGGTTGTTCGCGAGGCGGTCGCACACCGGCCTGACACGGTCCAGGAGCTCTACTTCGAGGCGCAGGCGGGCCCCCGGCATACGCCCGTTCTCGAAGCGGCCCGGGCGGCTGGTCTGTCCATCCGCGAGGTGAGCCACGAGGTCCTTGCTGCCATGAGCGACACGAAGGTCCCGCAGGGGATCGTCGCGGTCTGCCGGCCCGTTGACGTCCACCTTGACTCGGTGCTGGACCAGCGCCCGAGACTCCTGGTGATCCTCACCAACGTGCGCGACCCCGGCAATGCCGGCACCGTGATCCGCGGCGCCGATGCGGCTGGAGCCGACGCCGTCCTGCTCAGTGACTCCAGCGTCGACATATACAACCCCAAGGTGGTCCGGTCGACCGTCGGGTCGTTGTTCCACCTGCCGATCGTGACCGGTGTGCCCATCGTGGTGCTGCTGGAGCGGGTTCGTGGCGCGGGTATGGCCCTCCTGGCGGCTGACGGTTCCGGGGACACGCTTCTAGGTGACCTCGACGGTGACATGCTGGCCAGGCCCCACGCGTGGGTCATGGGTAACGAGGCCTGGGGCCTCGACCCCAGTGTCAGCCAGGCCTGCGACTCGGTGGTTCGGGTCCCGATCTATGGCAAGGCCGAGTCGTTGAACCTCGCCATGGCCGCGACAGTTTGTCTGTACCAATCGGCTGGAGTGCAGCGCAAAGGCCCCGGAAGTGGTTAAAGTCACTCCATGGAACAAGGGGCCAACGGATCGGATGGCGAACGTTCCGCCGGGTGGTACTCCGATATCTGTGACCTCCACCCTGACGGACTGCTGGTCGCCGATGACCAGGGGCTCATCGTCTACGTCAACGCCCGGGCCGCTCAGATCGTCGGAACCCCCGCCTCGGAGCTGCTCGGCCAGGACATCCGCAAGGCGATTCCGTTGCAGGAGAGCGATGGTCGATCGTGGTGGGACTATACCGATCCCTGGAACGGATTGGCCATACGATCCGGTCACCGCGAGAAGCTGCTGATCATCCCCGGACTGCACGAGGTTCTGGTGACCGCCAAGTACCTTCGCCCAGGACGTGGTATGCCGGTCCGCCAGGTGGTCGTCGCGCTGCGGGATGCAGAGGCCCGCCGTCGCGCCGAGGCCAACAACTCCGCGCTGATCTCCACCGTTGCCCATGAGCTGCGCTCGCCCCTCACCTCGGTAAAGGGTTTCTCGTCGACTCTTCTGCGTCGCTGGGACCGCTTCACCGATGACCAGAAGCGGTTGATGCTGCAGACCATCGAGTCCGACGCCGACCGGGTCACCCGGCTGATCACCGAGCTGCTGGACATCTCGCGCATCGACGCCGGGCGGCTTCAGGTGCGCAAGCAACCGGTAGACGTTCGTGCAGCCATCAACCGCCACATCGAACGGTTCGTGGCCAGCGGTTATGAGCGCGAGCGGTTCGCTCTGAATGGACATCAGGAAGCATTGCCGGAGGTGTGGGCCGATCCTGACCGGCTCGATCAGATCTTGGCCAACCTGATGGAGAATGCCGTGCGCCATGGTGAGGGGACCGTCAGCCTGACCGTTGTTCCGGCCGGACAGGATGGTGACGAGGCCGTCGCAGTCACCATCAGCGACGAGGGCGAGGGCATCCCCCCCGAGAACTACCCCATGATCTTCACCCGGTTCTGGCACCGGTCCCGCCGCGGTGGCACCGGCCTGGGTCTGTACGTCGTGCGGGGCCTGGTGGAGGCCCATGGTGGGAAGGTCAGCGTCGGCCGGGCTGCAGCGGGCGGGGCCGAGTTCCGTTTTACCCTTCCCGCGGGCGCCCCCGAGAACGTCATCTGACCAGTCGGACAGGT
>DHJN01000100.1:15541-31772 GCA_002404345.1 Actinobacteria bacterium UBA4719
TCATCTGACCAGTCGGACAGGTCGTCCGACCAGCCGGGCAGGCCTCTAGACTCACCCGTGCGCCTTGTGGGCATCCTCGCGTGAGCGCACCGAGCAGAAGTCCTGAGACGAACCGATGGAAAGCGATGTCTGGAACAAACAAGAGCTATGACCCCGTCGAGGTCAGCACTCTCGACCCCGCTGCCCTGGATGCGGCCGTCACCGAGGCACTGACGGCTTTTGCCGCTGCTGACTCCCTGGAGTCCCTCAAGACTGCCCGTCTGGCCCACCAGGGGGATACGAGCCCCCTGTCCCTGGCCAACCGCGAGATCGGTGCCTTGCCGCCGACAGCCAAGGCCGACGCCGGCAAGCGGGTCGGGATGGCCCGCGGGCGAGTCGCCAGGGCTCTGGCCGAACGTCAGAACGAGCTCGAGGTCGAGCGTGATGCACGGTTGCTCGTCGAGGAGACGGTCGACGTCAGCGCTCCGGTGGCCCGCCGCAGGCTCGGCGCCCGTCACCCCCTCGAGCTGGTCTCCGAGCGGGTCGGCGACATCTTCGTCGCCATGGGTTGGGAGATCGCCGAGGGGCCCGAGGTCGAGTCCGAGTGGTTCAACTTCGACGCCCTGAACCTGGGCGTCGACCACCCGGCCCGTCAGATGCAGGACACGTTCTTCGTCGACCCCCCCGATGCCGGCCTGGTCCTGCGCACGCACACCTCCCCGGTTCAGGTCCGGTCGATGCTCGAGCGTGACCTGCCGCTGTACATCGTGTGCCCCGGCAAGGTGTTCCGTACCGACGAGCTCGACGCGACGCACTCCCCGGTGTTCCATCAGATCGAGGGGCTTGCGGTCGCTGAGGGTCTGACCATGGCGCACCTGCGCGGCACACTCAACCACTTTGTCGAGGCATTGTTCGGGCAGGGTCTCGAGACACGCCTTCGACCGTCATACTTCCCGTTCACCGAGCCCAGCGCCGAGCTGGACTTCCGGTGCTTCATCTGTCTGGGCTCGGACGGGAGCTGCCGAACCTGCGGCGGCACCGGCTGGATCGAGTGGGGTGGTTGCGGCATGGTCAACCGAGATGTTTTCCAGGCTTGCGGCATCGACCCGGACCGATACACCGGTTTTGCGTTTGGCATGGGCATCGAACGGGCGCTGATGCTGCGCCATGGGGTCAAGGACATGCGCGAGATGGTCGAGGGAGATGTGCGGTTCAGCACGCAGTTCGGGATGGAGATCTGATGCGCGCGCCTGTTTCGTGGCTGGGCGAGTACGTCGAGGGTGCACCGGTCGCGACGGGCCGCGAGGTGGCCGCCAGCCTGGTGCGGATGGGTCTGGAGGAGGAGGACCTGCACGGTGGTGACATCACCGGTCCTCTTGTCGTCGGCCGAGTCCTGGAGTTCGTTGAGGAAATCCAGAAGAATGGCAAACCGATCCGCTGGTGTCAGGTCGACGTGGGCCAGAACGGTCAGCGGGTCACCGAGGGGACGCCGCAGGGAATCATCTGTGGCGCCACGAACTTCGCCGTCGACGACCTCGTCGTCGTCGTGCTTCCCGGGGCCGTTCTGCCCGGCGGCTTTGCCATCTCAGCCCGAAAGACCTACGGCCATGTCAGCAACGGCATGATCTGCTCAGCTGCAGAGCTTGGCATCGGCAGCGTCGGCTCCGACGACAGCAATGCGGCTGACGGCATCGTCGTGCTGCAGTCATTCCTCGGCGAGCAGGACGCGGCCAAGCTGACCCCGGGGGACGACGCGATCGAGCTGTTGGGCCTGGCCGATGAGGTCGTGGAGGTCACCGTCACTCCGGACCGCGGCTACTGCTTCAGCATGCGTGGCATTGCTCGTGAGTACGCCCACGCCACGGGTGGAACCTTTCGCGACCCCGCCGCCATGGCGTCGGCAGCGGCCAACACGAGCGGGTATGCCGTGCAGCTGGCCGACGAGGCGCCGCTGAACGGCCGCATGGGTTGTGACCGATACGTGGCACGGGTGGTGCGGGGAGTCAATGCCTCGGCGGTCTCGCCGCCCTGGATGCAGAAGCGACTGACCCAGATGGGGATGCGACCCATCTCGCTGGCGGTCGATGTCACCAACTACGTGATGCTCGCCCTGGGTCAGCCGTTGCACGCCTTCGACGTCTCGACCCTGCGGGGGGCGATAGTGGTGCGCCGCGCCCAGGCCGGTGAGAAGCTGAGGACCCTCGATAATGTCGAGCGCACCCTGTTCTCTGAGGACCTGCTGATCACCGACGGTGGTACGGCAGTGCTGGCCATCGCCGGAGTCATGGGTGGCGCCACCTCGGAGGTTGGCGCGTCCACTACAGACGTGTTGGTGGAGGCGGCGCACTTCGACCCGACCTCGGTGGCGCGCTCCTCTCGTCGTCACAAGCTGACGACCGAGGCCTCCAAGCGATTCGAGCGCGGGGTGGACCCGGACATCACCGCGCTCGCCGCGGAGATGGCCGTCAACCTGCTCCTAGAGTTCGGTGGAGGAGCCGCCGATGAGGGTGTCACAGATGTGGATCACCGTCCGGCACGTGCCCGGATCGACCTTGACCCGAGCCTGCCTGCCCGGTTGATCGGCCTGCCGTACAGCAGTGAACAGGTCATCGAGAGCCTGCGCGAGATCGGGTGCGACGTCCTGGAGCCGACGTGGTCCGGGGCCGGTTCCGGATCTGACTCGGCGTCTGTCTCGGCGCCTGTCTCAAAGGCGCTCTCGGTGCTGCCGCCCTCCTGGCGTCCGGACCTGCGCAACGGGCCTGACTTCGCTGAAGAGGTCGTGCGGCTGCGTGGCTACGACCAGATCCCTTCCGTGCTTCCGCAGGCGAGCAGTGGGCGCGGTCTGACCCACGGCCAGCGCGTGCGCCGGGTCCTGGCCAACACCCTGGCCGAGCAAGGCTTTGTCGAGGTGTTGACCTATCCCTTCGTGTCGGCGCAGAGCCACGACGATCTGGGGTTGCCGGCGGCCGACCCACGTCGGACCACCGTGCGCATTGCCAACCCCCTGTCGGAACAGGCGCCGCTGATGCGGACCTCCGTACTTTCCACGATGGTCGAGGCGCTGCGCCGTAACGTCTCGCGAGGGCAGCGCGATGCCGCCATCTTCGAGCTGGGACTGGTCACCCGCCCGGATGGGGAGCCCCGGGTCGCTCCCATCCCTGGCACCCTCGAACGTCCGGACAACGCGACGCTCGGGCAGATCATGGCTGCCGTTCCACCCCAGCCGCGCAGGGTCGCGTTCGTCATGACCGGTGACACCGACCCCGCGGGGTGGTGGGGGCCCGGCCGACCTGCCGACTGGACAGATGTGGTCGGTGCTGCCAGAGCATTGGCGTCGGCGCTGGCGGTGGAGCTGGTTGTCACGGCCGATGACCACGCGCCATGGCACCCCGGCCGGTGCGCACGACTGGAGCTTGCCGACGGAACGCTCGTCGGTCACGCCGGAGAGCTGCACCCCAAGGTGGTGACGTCTCTCGGCCTGCCGTCACGGACCTGTGCCGCCGAGCTGGACGTCGACGTCATCACGGCCGCCAGCAATGTCAGGGTCCAGGCCCGCGAGCTGTCCACCTATCCGGTTGCGCAGAGCGACGTGGCCCTCGTCGTCGATGAGCAGGTCGGCGCTGCTGACCTCGAGTCGGCTGTGCGGCAGGGGGCGGGTGAGATGCTCGAGTCGGTCTCGCTTATGGACATCTATCGAGGTGGCCAGGTCGGGTCCGGACGCAAGTCCCTGGCCTACCGTCTGGTCTTCCGTGCACCGGAGCGGACCTTGACCACCAAGGAGGTCAACGGTCTTCGAGACCGGGCGATCGCGGCAGCTGCGGCTGCCGTGGGTGCGGTGCAGCGCTAGAGCTGCCAATATTCTGAACGGATACCTTCCAAACTGCATATATTCCCAAGGACGTGTATAGTCATGCGCATGGTCACGGTAGCGGTAGCGGGTGCCAGCGGCTATGCCGGAGGAGAGATCCTGCGGCTGCTGCTCGGACACCCGGACATGACGGTGGGAGCCCTCACCGCGGCCTCCAACGCGGGCGCCAAGCTGGGCGCCATCCATCCGCATCTCACCCCTCTTGCGGACCGGATACTCGTCGAGACCACCCCGGAGACGTTGGCCGGTCATGAGGTCGTCTTCCTCGCTCTGCCCCACGGCGCCTCAGCGGCGCTCGTCGACCAGCTGCCGGACGACGTGATCGTGATCGACTGCGGTGCGGACTTCCGGTTGACCGAGGCGCAGCAGTGGCAAGACTTCTACGGCAGCATCCACGCCGGGACCTGGCCCTATGGGTTGCCGGAGCTGCCGTTACCGCTGGGTCACAAAGGTCGCGAGGCCCTTGTCGGCGCGCGCCGCATCGCCGTCCCCGGTTGTTACCCCACTGCCTGTAGCCTCGCGTTGGCGCCCGGGTTTGTCGCCGGTGTCCTCGAGGCCGCCGACGTGGTCATCGTTGCCGCCACTGGCACCTCCGGCGCAGGCAGATCCCTCAAGCCGCATCTTCTCGGCGCCGAGACGATGAACTCGATGTCGCCCTACGGGGTCGGCGGCGTCCATCGGCATACCCCGGAGATCGATCAGAACCTCAGCGCCTCGGCCGGGCAGTCGGTGACGGTCTCGTTCACCCCCACCCTGGCGCCGATGCCCCGGGGGATCCTGGCCACCTGCACGGCCAGGGTGAAGCCGGGGGTCGCGTCGGCTGCCGTGCGCGCAGCCTGGGAAGCGGCATACGACGACGAGCCCTTCGTTCACCTGCTGCCGGCCGGGCAGTGGCCGCGCACCGCAGATGTGCTTGGCAGCAACAACGTCCACCTTCAGGTGGCGCTGGACGAACGGACCGGGCGGGTTGTTGCCGTGGCCGCGGTGGACAACCTGACGAAGGGCACCGCGGGCGCTGCCGTGCAGTGCGCCAACCTGGCACTCGGGCTACCCGAGACCACCGGACTGCCGACCGCTGGAGTTGCCCCGTGAGCATTACCGCACCCGCCGGATTCCGCGCTGCCGGCGTGACAGCCGGCCTCAAGCCCAGCGGCCGACCTGACCTGGCCGTCGTCGTGAACGACGGCCCGGACCATTGCGCCGCGGCGGTGTTCACCAGCAACCGGGTCGAGGCCGCGCCGGTGACCTGGAGCCGTCAGGTGCTGGCCGATGGCCGGGTCGACGCGGTCGTGCTCAACTCCGGAGGAGCGAACGCCTGCACCGGCGCTGCCGGGTTCGCCGACACCCACCGCACCGCGGAGCACCTGGCCGCCGCCCTCAACGTGTCGCCCCCAGAGGTGTCGCCCGGGGACGTGGTCGTCGCTTCCACGGGTCTGATCGGCGAGCTCTTGCCCATGGACAAGATCACCGCCGGTATCGACGCGGCCGCCAACGCGTTGTCGGGCACCGGCGGTCAGGACGCGGCTACCGCGATCATGACGACGGACACCGTCGACAAGCAGGCGCTGGCAACCGGGGCCGGATGGTCGGTCGGGGGCATGGCCAAGGGCGCGGCCATGCTCGCACCCTCACTGGCCACGATGCTCGTCGTGATCACCACCGACGCCGTGGCGGACGCCGGTGCCCTCGAGGTGGCGCTGCGCGGGGCCACCGACACCACCTTTGACCGGATCGACTCCGACGGTTGCATGTCGACCAACGACATGGTCCTGCTGATGTCATCCGGGGCGTCGCGCGTGAAGCCGTCGGCGGCGGAGCTGGCCGAGGCGGTCACCTCGGTCTGTGCGGATCTCGCCCGCCAGCTCATCGCCGATGCCGAGGGCGCACGGCATGACATCGCGATCGAGATCCGTTCGGCGGCAAGCGTTTCCGACGCCCTCGAGGTCGCTCGCGCGATCGCCCGCAACAACCTGTTCAAGTGTGCCGTCTTCGGCGGCGACCCGAACTGGGGTCGTATCCTCGCGGCGGTGGGTACCACCCAAGCCGCGTTCGATCCCGCCACGCTGGACGTATCCATCAACGGCATACAGGTATGCCGCGCGGGGGGCGTCGGCGAGGACCGTGCGTTGATCGACATGAGCGCTCGGCAGGTACACGTCGTGGTGGACCTGCACGCAGGGGCCCAGACGGCGACCATCTGGACCAATGACCTGACCCACGACTACGTCCACGAGAACTCGGCGTACTCGACGTGATGAGCGCTAGTGAGGATCGCGACGCAGTGAGGACCGGAGCGAGCGCGGAGTCACGTCAATGGGCATCGACGTGAGAAAGGCCAGCGACAACGTCCGGACAACGGATGGCCAGAGCCGTCTGGCAGCGGCGGCCTCCAAGGCGCAGACCCTGGTCGAGGCGTTGCCGTGGCTCGAGCGGTTCCGGGGGGCGCTTGTCGTCATCAAGTACGGCGGCAACGCCATGGTCGATGACGAGCTCAAGGCGGCCTTCGCCCAGGACATCGTGTTCTTGCGCTATGCCGGCCTGCGTCCGGTCGTCGTCCACGGTGGCGGCCCGCAGATCGCGGCCATGCTGGAGCGGGTCGGGTTGACCAGTGAGTTCAGGGGCGGTCTGCGGGTGACCACTCCCGAGGTCATGGAGGTCGTCCGCATGGTCCTGACCGGCCAGGTGGGCCGCGAGCTGGTCGGGCTGCTCAACCAGCACGGACCGGTGGCGGTGGGACTGTCCGGCGAGGACGCCCATCTGTTCGGGGCCCGCAAGAGGGCTCTGGTTATCGATGGCGTCTCGGTGGACCTTGGTCTGGTCGGCGACGTCGAGAGCGTGAACCCCTCCGCGGTCATGGACATCCTGGACGCCGGGCGGATCCCGGTGGTCTCCACCGTGGCCCCGGACCTCGACGTCGACGGGCAGGTCCTCAACGTCAACGCGGACACGGCTGCATCCGCCCTGGCGGTCGCCCTCAAGGCGCACAAGCTCGTGGTGCTCACCGATGTCGATGGGGTCTACGCCAACTGGCCGGACAAGAGCTCCCTGCTCACGCAGCTTTCCGTCAGCGCTGCAGCCGATCTGTTGACCCGGGTCGATGCCGGCATGGTGCCCAAGCTCGAGGCGTGCGTGCGAGCCGTGACGGAAGGCGTGCCGCAGGCACACATCATCGACGGCCGGCAGTCGCACTCGCTGCTGCTGGAGGTCTTCACCAGCGAGGGCATCGGCACGATGATCGTTCCCGATACCGATACCGATACCGATACCGATGCCGATCCAGGTTCCGATGACGACGCCCATGGGGAGGACGCCTGATGCCGGCAATGGACAACGCGACGTACCTTGACCGTTACGCGCAGTCGGTGATGGGTGTGTTCGGTCGCCCGAAGGCGGTCCTGACCCGAGGTGACGGTTGCTACGTCTGGGATGCCGACGGAAACCGCTATCTCGACCTGCTCGCCGGGATCGCCGTCAACGTGCTCGGCCACGGACACCCGGCTGTGGTTGGCGCGCTCTGCCGGCAAGCCGCGTCCCTGATCCATGTGTCCAACTTCTTCGCCACCCCGCCGCAGATCGAGCTGGCCGAGCGGCTGCTCGCGGTCGCCGGCGCTCCGGAGGGCTCGGCCGTTTTCTTTGCCAACTCGGGCACCGAGGCGATCGAGGCCGCGATCAAGCTGAGCCGCCGGACGGGTCGCACCGGGCTGGTCGCGGCGGAGGCAGCCTTCCACGGGCGCACCACCGGGGCGTTGGCACTGACCCACAAGCAGGCCTATCGCGAGCCGTTCGCGCCGCTCATCCCCTCAGTGGCCCATGTCCCGCTGAACGACGAGGCGGCTTTGCGCGCCGCGGTCGGCAGTGACACAGGAGCACTGTTCCTTGAGCCCCTTCAGGGCGAGGCCGGGGTCATCGCCGCCGACCCGGCATACCTGCGGCTGGCTCGTGAGCTGACCACTGCGGCTGGGGCGTTGCTCATCATCGATGAGATCCAGACCGGCGTCGGCCGCACCGGGACGTGGTTCGCCTTCCAGCAGGCCGGCATCGTCCCCGACGCCATCACGTTGGCCAAGGGGCTTGGGGCAGGCGTGCCGATTGGTGCCCTCGTGACCTTCGGCCCGCACGTCAGCGGGCTGCTCACGGCTGGTCAGCACGGTACGACGTTCGGCGGCAACCCACTGGCATCCGCCGCCGGGCTGGCCGTCCTGGCCACGATCGAGGCGGACGGACTGCTCGCGCATGCCACGTCAGTGGGCAACCATCTGGTCGACTCGGTTGCGGCGCTCGACCATCCGTTGATCACAGGGGTTCGCGGGGCTGGTCTGCTGCGCGCTATCACGCTGTCCGCGGACGTGGCGTCCGTGGTTGCCGACCGCGCTCTGGCAGCTGGCTTCATCATCAACGCACCCACTCCCGATGTGCTCAGGCTTGCGCCCCCGCTGGTGATCACGACCGTACAGGTCGACTCGTTTGTGACCGCCTTGCCGACCCTTCTCGACGGACTGGAGCCGACCTCATGACCCGCCACTTCCTGCGCGACGACGACCTCTCCCACGATGAGCAGGCTGCCCTTATCGACCGGGCAATCACCTTGAAGGCCAACCCTTTTGGCCACCAGGTCCTGGCCGGTCCCCAAGCTGTCGCGGTCATCTTTGACATGCCCTCTACCCGCACCCGGGTGTCGTTCTCGGTGGGTATCGCCCAGCTGGGGGGATACCCGCTCTTGATCGACTCCGGCTCCAGCCAGCTCGGTCGCGGTGAGCCGATCGCGGACACCGCGCGGGTGCTTGACCGGCAGTGTTCGGCGATTGTCTGGCGTACCTTGGCCCAGTCCAACGTTGAGGAGATGGCGGCCGCGAGCTCCGTGCCGGTGGTCAACGGTCTCACCGAAGACTTCCATCCCTGCCAGATCCTTGCTGACCTGGTCACCGTCAAGGAACACAAGGGTGAGCTCTCAGGTCTGACGCTGGCCTACGTGGGGGACGGCGCCAACAATATGGCGCACTCCTACCTGCTCGGGTGTGCCGTGGCCGGGATCCACGTGCGAATCGGGACGCCCGCCAGTCGCCTGCCCGATGCGGACGTGGTGTCCCGGGCCGAGAAGCTGGCGGTCCGCAATGGTGGCTCGGTGTTGGTGACCCAGGACCTGGCCGCTGCCCTGGCGGGTGCCGACGTGGTGGCCACCGACTCCTGGGTGTC
Organism: Actinobacteria bacterium UBA4719; assembly: GCA_002404345.1. Taxonomy (GTDB): domain Bacteria; phylum Actinomycetota; class Actinomycetes; order Actinomycetales; family Dermatophilaceae; genus UBA4719. Next base: position 24,582 of record DHJN01000100.1, read on the forward strand.
CATGGGCCAAGAGGTGAACAAGGCGACCGACTCGAGCTCGTCCGGCGCTGCAAGCCGGTTCGCCGGGTACTCCGTTGACGACTCAGCCATGGCGATGGCGGCCGATGACGCGATCGTGCTTCACTGTCTGCCGGCCTATCGGGGCGCCGAGATCGCGGCATCGGTCATGGACGGGCCGCAGTCAGTGGTCTTCGACGAGGCCGAGAACCGTCTGCATGCCCAGAAGGCCCTGTTGTCCTGGCTAGTGGAGCAGGCGGCCACAAAGGGGTCATCCACGGCGGCCACAAAGGGGTCATCCACGGCGGCCTCCACTGCTGGGTTCAAGTGATACCGCAGACCCGGGCTGGCCGCCGCCAGCTCATCCTCGACATCCTCCGGCGCCAGAGCATGCGATCCCAGGGCGAGCTCCTGGAGATCCTGTCGCTCAACGGTTTTGACGTCGCTCAGGCAACCTTGTCGCGTGACCTCGTCGAGCTGGGCGCGGTCAAGGTGCGCGAGGGCAAGGCCCTCGTGTATGCCGTGCCCGGGCAGGGCGGCGATCGCACGGCCAGGGTGGCTCCGGGCCTGGAGGAGGTGAGCTCGCGCTTGCGGCGACAGTGCGAGGAGCTGCTCGTCACCGCACGGGTCTCGGCCAACCTCGTGGTAGTGCGCACGCCGCCGGGAGCCGCCAACTACCTGGCATCGGCTATCGACCACGCGGACGAGACGGACATCCTGGGCACCCTCGCCGGCGACGACACCATCATGATCATCACCAGTGGAGTACGGCAGAGCCGGGCCCTGGCGGACCGGCTGCTGGCTCTGGCCGGGTCGCGAGAGGATTGACCCGAGCCACCAACCGACAAACCTAGGGATGATGCACCATCCGACCCGACAAACCTAGGGATGATGCACCATCCGACCCGACAAACCTAGGGATCGATCAACATGCATCTGACATCAACAAGGAGTGCTCGTGACTGACCGCGTCGTTCTCGCATATTCCGGAGGTCTCGACACCTCCGTCGCCATCGGCTGGATCGGCGACGCCATCGGCGCCGAGGTCATCGCCGTCGCCGTCGACCTGGGCCAGGGCGGGGAGGACCTTGACATCATCCGCCAGCGCGCGCTCGAGTGCGGCGCCGTCGAGGCGTACGTTGCGGACGCGCGCGACGAGTTCGCCAACGAGTACTGCCTGCCGGCGATCCAGGCGAACGCCCTGTACATGGACCGCTACCCGCTGGTCTCGGCCCTGAGCCGTCCCGTGATCGTCAAGCATCTCGTACAGGCCGCCAGGCAGCACGGCGCCACCGTCGTCGGCCACGGCTGCACCGGCAAGGGCAACGACCAGGTCCGGTTCGAGGTCGGCATCTCATCCCTGGCGCCCGACCTCGCCTGCATCGCCCCGGTCCGTGACCTCGCGCTGACCCGCGACAAGGCGATCGACTACGCCGAGCAGCACAACCTGCCGATCGAGACCACCAAGAAGAACCCGTACTCGATCGACCAGAACGTCTTCGGCCGCGCGGTCGAGACCGGCTTCCTCGAGGACATCTGGAACGCCCCGATCGAGGACCTCTACACCTACACCAAGGACCCCGCCCGACAGCACGAGGCCGATGAGGTCGTCATCACCTTCGAGGCGGGTGTCCCGGTCGCCATCGACGGCGAGAAGGTCAGCGTCCTGCAGGCCATCCAGCAGCTCAACACCCGAGCTGGCAATGCCGGTGTCGGCCGTCTCGACATGGTCGAGGACCGTCTGGTCGGCATCAAGAGCCGCGAGGTCTACGAGGCCCCCGGCGCGATGGCCCTGATCACCGCCCACCAGGAGCTCGAGAACGTCACGGTGGAGCGCGAGCTCGGGCGCTACAAGCGGGGCGTCGAGCAGAAGTGGGGCGAGCTCACCTATGACGGTCTGTGGTTCAGCCCGCTGAAGCGCTCGCTCGACGCGTTCGTGGCATCCACCCAGGAACACGTCTCCGGTGACATCCGGATGACGCTGCACAGTGGCCGCGCCGTCGTCACCGGTCGTCGTTCCGAGTCCAGCCTGTACGACTTCGGGCTCGCCACCTACGACGCCCTGGACACCTTCGACCAGAGCCAGGCCAAGGGCTTCATCGAGCTGCATGGTCTGTCCAGCAAGATCGCCGCGGGTCGCGACCTGCGGCTGGGCACGTGAGCCAGGACAACCCCAGCGGTATGACGAGCAGTGACATGACCGACATGACCGACATGACCGACATGACCGACATGACGGGCACGACGGGCACGACGGGCACGGAGCAGGTGGACAAGGTCAGTCTGTGGGGCGGACGTTTTGCCGGAAATGCTTCTGACGCGCTCGCAGCTCTTTCGAAGTCCACCCATTTCGACTGGAGGCTGGCGCCCTACGACATCGCCGGGTCCCAGGCTCATGCCCGGGTGCTGCATCGGGCCGGCCTGCTCGACGACGCGAGCCTGGCGACGATGCTCGTCGGGCTCGGGCAGCTCCTGGCCGATGTGCAGTCGGGACTGTTCGGTCCTGACGAGGCCGACGAGGACGTTCACACGGCGCTCGAACGTGGCCTGATCGAGCGCGTTGGTGCCGACGTCGGCGGTCGGCTGCGCGCTGGCCGCTCGCGCAACGACCAGGTCGCCACCCTGTTCCGGATGTACCTGCGCGACCACGCCCGCAGCGTGAGCGCGCTGGTGCTCGACGTCGTGGACGCACTGGTGGAGCAGTCGCGGCAGCACATCGATGTCGCGATGCCCGGCCGCACCCACCTCCAGCACGCCCAGCCGGTGCTGCTGGCCCATCACCTGTTGGCCCACGCGTGGGCTCTGTTGCGCGATGTGGAGCGCTGGCAGGACTGGGATCGCCGTACGGCTTTCTCGCCTTACGGCTCGGGCGCACTGGCCGGCAGCTCCTTGGGACTGGACCCCGAGATGGTGGCTGCTGACCTCGGCTTCACCGGTGCGGTGGAGAACTCCATCGACGGCACGTCCAGCCGCGACTTCGTTGCGGAGTTCGCCTTTGTCAGCGCCATGGCTGCGGTGGACATCTCCCGGCTCGCCGAGGAGGTCGTCCTCTGGGCCACCAAGGAGTTCTCTTTCATCGCTCTGGATGACGCCTACTCCACGGGGTCGAGCATCATGCCACAGAAGAAGAACCCCGACGTGGCCGAGCTTGCCCGCGGCAAGGCCGGACGGCTGGTGGGGGACCTCACCGGCCTGCTCACCACCCTCAAGGCGCTGCCCCTGGCCTACAACAGGGATCTGCAGGAGGACAAGGAGCCGGTCTTCGATGGCGTCGACACCCTCGAGGTCCTGCTACCCGCGTTCTCCGGAATGATCGCGACCATGCGGTTCAACACCGAACGACTCGAGTCGCTTGCGCCGCAAGGGTTTTCGCTCGCCACTGACATCGCGGAGTGGCTGGTCCGCCAGGGGGTGTCGTTCCGCGTCGCCCACGAGGTCGCTGGTACCTGCGTGCGCGAGTGTGAGGGCCGTGGTATCGAGTTGTGGGACCTTTCCGACGAAGACCTCGCCGCGATCTCGGAGCACCTCACGCCGGCCGTTCGCGGCGTGCTCAGTGTGCGCGGATCACTGGAGTCCCGTGACTCCAAAGGGGGTACGGCGCCGGTACGTGTTCGTGAGCAGCTTGAGCTCGTCCGTCAGCGCGTCACCGAGGCAAGGTCATTCACTGCGAGGGCATAGGGCCCTCGAGGTTATAGGGCCCTTCGCACGAACCCTGCGCCGCGACAGTCGGCGGGCCCAGCAGGTGGGCCGGCAACTGGTGCTCTTGCTGGGTCAGAGGTCGTCCGCCTGGCGGGTCGGGCGCAGCTGGCGGTTCTCCGGGGGTTCGGCTATCTGAGCCCGGAACGGGTGGGCCGGATACGTGCCGAGCATCTTGAGGTGCACCGAGAAGAAGGCGAGCTCCTCGAGGGCGAGCGCGAGGGCGGAGTCCGTGGGATGGCCCTCAACGTCGGCGTAGAACTGGGTGGCGAAGAACGTGCCACCAAGCTGATAGCTCTCGAGCTTGGTCATGTTGACGCCATTCGTGGCGAAGCCGCCCATCGCTTTGTAGAGGGCGGCCGGCACGTTCCGTACCCGGAACACGAAGGTCGAGATCATCGGCCCGTCGTCCGGGGAGTACGCCCGGGGCTTGCGCGCCAGCACCAGGAAGCGCGTCGTGTTGCGGTGGGCGTCCTCGACGTCCTCGACGAGGATCTGCAGGCCGTAGAGCTCCGCGGCCAGCCTTGGGGCGAACGCCGCGACGGTTGGGTCGGCGAGCTCGGCGACCTCACGGGCGGCACCAGCGGTGTCGTCGGCGATGGCCGGGGCCCAGCCGTGCTCGCGCAGGATCCGGCGGCACTGGCCAAGCGCGTGGATGTGGCTGCGCACCGCGCGGATGTCCTCGAGCCGAGTGCCGGGCAGGGCCATCAACTGGAAGTGGATCGGCAGGAAGAGCTCGCCGACGATGTGAAGTCCCGACTCGGGCAGCAGCCTGTGGATGTCGGCCACCCGGCCTGCGATCGAGTTGTCGACCGGAATCATCGCCAGATCGGCGAGCCCGGTCTCGACCGCGTCGAAAGTGTCCTCGAAAGTGGGACAGGGGAGTGGCTCGAGCTCGGGGAACATCTCCCGGCAGGCCGCGTCGGAGTTGGCTCCGGGCTCGCCCTGGTAGGCGATGTGATTCTCAGGGCTCAGTCGGCCCGCGCCGACCGGGCGCACTGACGAAGGGTATGACTCCACGAACATCGAGGATACGGCCCGCCGTGATCACTATCATCCGTTGGTATGGCTGGGCAAAAGGATCCGAGGCAGGGCCGACTGACTCGCGCGTTCTTTGCCCGTCCCGTTCTGGAGGTGGCCCCCGAGCTGCTCGGGTGCACCGTCTCGTACGCGGGTGTCACGGTGCGTCTCACCGAGGTCGAGGCGTACGACGGGTCGAACGACCCCGGCTCGCATGCCTTCAGAGGCCCGACGCGGCGCACGCGGGTGATGTTCGGCGAGCCGGGCGGGCTTTACGTCTACTTCACCTACGGGATGCATTGGTGCGCGAACCTGGTCTGCGATTCGGTGGGTGCCGCCAGCGCTGTGCTCCTGCGCGCGGGCGAGGTGGTTGAGGGGCTCGAGGTGGCGCATTCGCGTCGAGCAGGCGTGATCGACCGGGATCTCGCTCGTGGTCCAGCGCGCCTGACGATGACGCTGGCGCTCGGGCGCGACCAGAACGGCATCGACACCGTTGCGACGGACAGCCCCCTGGTGGTGCGGGCGGCCCGGCCCGGACCCGTGTCCGGCTTGTCCGGCTCGTCCGGCTTGCCCGGTGCCGTGGTCACGGGACCCCGCGTCGGGGTGAGCGGTCCCGGTGGGGAAGCCACGGCATACCCCTGGCGGTTCTGGCTCGACGGCGAGGCGACTGTCTCGGCATACCGGCGCGGCACGGTCCGGCCACCGAAACCGCCCGTCCCGTCCCGCGACCCGTAGGGCAGGCTGTGTCGTGACCGTGTGGGCCAGCGAAGGGAACGAACCGCCGTGAGCGACATCCTCGACGAACTGCAGTGGCGAGGCTTGGTGGCGCAGACCACCGACGAGGCGGCGCTGCGCGAGGCACTCGCCGACGGGCAGATCACGTTGTACTGCGGGTTCGACCCCACAGCGCCCAGCCTCCACTTCGGGCACCTCGTCCAGCTGATCACGATGCGACATCTGCAACGGGCAGGTCACCGGGTCCTGTGCCTGGTGGGCGGGTCCACCGGGTTGATCGGCGACCCGAAGCCCACGGCTGAGCGCTCCCTCAACTCCAAGGAGACCGTGGCCGAATGGGTCGCGCGGATCCAGTCGCAGGTGCGTCCGTTTCTCGCCTTCGACGGCGACAATCCGGCGATCATGGTCAACAACCTCGACTGGACGGCGCCGATGTCTGCGCTGGACTTCCTGCGCGACATCGGCAAGCACTTCCGGGTCAACGCGATGATCAAGAAGGATGCTGTCGCGGCACGCCTGAACAGCGACCAAGGGATCAGCTACACCGAGTTCAGCTACCAGATCCTTCAGGGCCTCGACTTCCTCGAGCTGTACCGCCAATACGGCTGCACGCTGCAGACGGGCGGCATCGACCAGTGGGGCAACCTGATGGCTGGCGTCGACCTGATCCATCGAGCCGAGCACGCCTCGGTGCACGTCCTCACCACGCCGCTGGTCACCAAGGCGGATGGGACGAAGTTCGGCAAGACCGAAGGGAACGCCGTTTGGCTCGACCCCGACATGACGTCGCCCTACGCGTTCTACCAGTTCTGGATCAATGTCGAGGACGCCTCGGTGATCGGCTATCTCAAGATCTTCACCGACCGCACCAGGGGCGAGATCGACGTGCTGGAGGCGTCGCTGGCCCAGACACCTTTCAAACGAGAGGCACAGAAGGCTTTGGCCGCTGACGTGACGACGTTGGTGCATGGGGCGCAGGCCACGGTGGCAGTGCAGGCCGCCAGCGAGGCGCTGTTCGGCAAGGGTGACCCAGCGGCCCTGGACGCCCGCACGTTGCATGACGCGACCGCCGAGCTGCCCGGGGGAGAGGTTGCACCCGGGGACTCCCTGGTGGATGCCCTGGTCGCCACTGGCCTGGTGGAGAGCCGCAACGCCGCCCGACGGGTCATCGGTGACGGTGGCGCATCCGTCAACAACGTCAAGGTCAGTGATCCTGAGGCTGTGCTGACCGAGGGCGACTTCCTCCAGGGTCAGGTCGCGCTGGTGCGTCGGGGGCGGAAGTCCCTGGCCGCCGCCCGCAGGTCGCCCTGATCGCGGGGGTGCCGGACCGACTGGACGACTGCCCGGCAAGCTCCTGACCAGCGGATTTGTGTTTTTCGGGGGTGAGGTCCTAAAGTTCTGCAGGTCAGCCCGACAGGGAGCAACGGACACCACTGCAGCAGGTGCGCAAGCGCCGTGCGAAGTGGCCGGTCCCACGGGCTGGAACCACACCGTTGACGCGGTTGGACCAACACCGGTAAGATGGGTTGGATCCATGCCGGTAACACGGATGGACCACAGAAAAGGTACCGGGTCTCCGGTGTCACCTGATGCCCGCAAGGGGATCGTGGGACAGGCTTCGGCCTGTTACAGTGGGTACCCGCCAAGGCTCTGCACAACGCACCGATCCACGGATCGGGGCCGATTATGCGAACGGCCGCCTGGCGGGTAGGTTAGAACAGTTGCCCCGATGCGACGCCGGAA
>DHJN01000236.1:0-331 GCA_002404345.1 Actinobacteria bacterium UBA4719
GCCGACTGAGCTAAGGCGGCAGGCCCCGTGGACACGCTGCACGAGTATACGGATGATCGCACTGATCTCCGAACCAGCCTCGTCCCGGCGCCCCCAGGTCCCCGGGACGACGAACGCCGGATCAGCATTTGAGCCCGGCCGCCGGCACGACACCCTTGACCAAATAGGCATCGACAGCGTCGTTGACGCACGAGTTGGACCGCATGTACGCCGTGTGACCGTCGCCGTCGAACGTGATGAGATGTCCGTTCTCGAGCTCGGCGGCAAGGCCCTGCGCCCATGTGTACGGCGTTGCAGGATCCCGCGTCGTCCCCACGACCACGATCGGGCC
>DHJN01000236.1:484-6771 GCA_002404345.1 Actinobacteria bacterium UBA4719
GGAGCATTGTTGGCCGGCACCGGCCAGTAGCCACATGGCACTGTGCTCCAAGCCAGGAACGGACCCCAGGTCGGCGCTTTGTCGCTCAACGTGCGCGCTTCAGACTCATAGTGAGCCAGGCCCCTGGGTTCGGATCGGTCCAGGCAATCCACCGCATAGAGAGCCTGCATCAGGTTGCCGGCATAGGCACCCTGGCTGGTGCGGTCGGCATAGTTCTCAGCAAACTTCATCAACGGGTCGCCCTTGCCGGCGAAGGCATCACGAAGTGCGTCGGTCAGCCGACTCCAAGCTCCTGGGTCATACATCGGTTCGGCGATCCCGAGCGATGCCCACCCCTCGGTGAGCTGTTTGACGTAGGGGTCGTCCAAGGGCAGCGGCTTGGCGTCCAGCTGCTTAAGGAAGTCACGCAGCCTCTGCATCCCGGAGTCGAGGGAGTCACCGAGCGGGCAGTCACCCCTGTCGACGCAGTTCTGAACATAGGCCCGGGTGGCGGTCTCGAACCCGAGTGCCTGGCCTTCGTTGACCTGGGCCAGGGTGAGGTTGGGGCCCAAAACGCCGTCAAGGACGAACTTGCCCACCTTGGCAGGGAACAGGTCGGCATATGTGGCACCAAGGAACGTGCCATAGGACTTGCCGAGGTAGTCCAGCTTTGTCTCGCTCAACGCCGCGCGTAGGACGTCCATGTCCTTTGCCGCTTCGATCGTGGAGACGTGGCCGAGCAGAGCGCCACCGTTTGCCTTGCACTTGTCGGCAAAGGCCTTGGCCGAGACCGCGAGCTGCTGCTCCTCAGTCTTGTCGTCGGGCGTCGGGTCAGCGCCGAGGAAGCTGTCGACCTCGCGGTCGTTCAGGCACTTGACCGGCGACGAGCGTCCGACGCCTCGGGGGTCGAAGCCCACGATGTCGTATACCGCACTGACCTGCTTGGTGAAGACGGCTGCGCTGACATAGTCAACGCCGGACCCACCAGGGCCGCCTGGATTGACCACGAGAGAGCCGATCCGCCTCGCGGGGCTCGTGGCCGGGACCCTGAGCAAAGCTAGCTGGAGAGTTTCGCCGTGGGGGTGGGAGTAGTCGATCGGCACGGTCAGCCTGGCGCACTGGTTGGGGCCGCAGTCTGACCACGCGAGATCCTGTTTGTAGAACCTCGTGAGAGTTGCCCGGCCGGAGGGGGGCACCTGTGCCGCCGACTTCTGCGCAGGGCTGGGTGGGTTGGCCTGGCTCTCCCGGTTGGGCATGACGACACACGCGGAGTTGGTCAACGCGACAACCAGTGCGCCGGCCAGTAGCGAGACCAAGCGTCGCGCGCGGGGTACGCGGATGGAGTGGCTGGCCCCCGTGGATGTCACGTCCGTGCTCCCGTCGTCGTGCAGCCTGGCGTTCTGACGGTAGCTCGAAACCCTGAGAGCAGTTGGGTCAACGAGGAAGCTGCAACGAGATCGTCATCGCCTCCAGTGCCAGTAGTGGGTGGACGTTGGCGTCGATGCGTTCGCGGGCGGTGCCAATGGCATCCATGCAGCCCAGCAGCCGCTCGGGTGACAGGACGCGTGCCAGATGCTGGACCTGCTCGATCATGTCCTGGTTGACCAGCCCGATCGAGGCGCCGGTGTGCACAACCAGGGCGTCGCGGTAGATCGAGAGCAGATCGATCAGCGACCGGTCGATGACGTCCCGGGAGAACCGGGTCGCCCGGGTCTTCTGCTCTTTCTCCAACGCCGATACCTGTGAGCGCACGTGTGGCGGTTGGGTGCGTGCGCTGGGGTCGGCGCCCAGCGTCTCCATCAGCCGGCCCCTCTCGGCGATGTCGCGTTCGGTCGAGGACGCGGCCGCCTCCTCCTTGGCGATGGCATCGAGGTCGGCTGCGGCGCCGACTGCGTCGCCTACGGTGCGGATCTTCCCTGCTAGAGCGATGACGTCGCGGCGTCTGATCTTGGCGCCCTCGTCGCGGGCCAGCCGGCGGGCGAGCCCCACGTGACACTGGGCCGCACGAGCAGCAAACGTGGCCATGGCGGGATCGATGCCGTCGCGACGCACGAGCAGCGCCGCGACCGCCTCGACCGGCGGCGTCCGCAGCCGAACGTGGCGCGAGCGCGAGCGGATCGTGATGATCACGTCCTCGAGCGAAGGAGCGCACAGGATCCAGACGGTGCGGGCGGCCGGCTCCTCCAGCGCCTTGAGCAATGCGTCCGCGGCCCGCTCATGCAGCCGGTCGGCATCCTCGATGACGATCACCCGCCAGCGCCCGATGGAAGGACGCCGCGCAGCCAGCTGGACAAGGTCGCGCGCAAGCTCCACCTTGAGTGTGAGGCCCTCCGTGGCGATCACGTCGACGTCGGCGTGGGTGCCCTTGAGTGCGGTGCGGCACTCGCGGCAGGTGCCACAACCGCCGGTGGGGCACTGCAGTGCAGCCGCAAACGCTTTGGCCGCAACGGATCTCCCCGATCCGGGAGGGCCTGTGAGTAGCCAGGCATGGGTCATCGCGCCCGGGTCGGTGACCGCTCGATGGAGCATGGCGACGGCTGGCTCCTGACCAACAACGTCGTCCCAGACGCTCACCGCGCCACCCTGGGCAACAGCGACAACAGAGGCAACAGCGCGACCCGGGCTCTGACGAGCTCGTGGATCTGCTCGGCTCGCAGCTGGCCATCGACGACGAGGTATCGATCGGGGTCGGCACGGGCGAGAGTCAGGAAGTGCTCGCGGACGGCGCGGTGAAAGTCGTCGGACTCGGATTCGAGCCGGTCGTGAACCCCGCCGCGCCGAATCCGGCCGACCTCAGCCGGCAGGTCGAGCAAGACGGTGAGCTTGGGCACCAGGCCTCCGGTGGCCCACACGTTGAGCTCACGCACCTCGTCGACGCCGAGGTCACGCCCGGCGCCCTGGTAGGCGATTGAAGAGTCCAGATAACGGTCGGTGATGACCACCTCACCGCGCTGCAGCGCCGGCCGGATCAGGGTCTCGACGTGATGGGCCCGGTCCGCCGCGAACAGCAGGGCCTCCGCCCGCGGGGACACGTGGTCGCCGTGCAGCACGAGCTCACGAACGGTGCGACCGAACGCCGTGCCGCCCGGCTCGCGGGTCACGACCACCGCGTGACCGAGCTCCTCGAGCCACGCGCACAGCAGCCGACCCTGCGTGGACTTGCCCGCTCCGTCGCCACCCTCGAGAGCAATGAACAGGCCGCGCGAGGACGGCGAGGGCTCCGGCTGGGTCACGCCTGCGAGCCTATGCCAGGCCGCCGACACACCCGGGCCCCAGGTGGAGCCTGTATCTTGACTCTTGGCGCCGTGGGGTGTCGCGCCAGTTCACTTCGGATCATGCAAGAGGGGCGTCAGTGTCTATCAACCTGCCGCACTGGTTGGTCGAGATCGTCGACGTCCTGGGATTCCTCTGGCCCGAGATCGACGAGGATCAGCTGGGCGAGGCGGGGCGCCATCTGCGTGAGTACGCAGAACATTCCTCCCAGGCCTCCGCTGCTCACGGTCGGCAGATCGCTGACCTTGGGGAGCACTACGACGGACAGTCGTATGCCGCGCTGGCGCAGGCCTGGTCGAACCAGGGCCACGGCAACATTTGGGCATTGCCGTGGCCGAGGTCGTCGCTGTCCAAGCGGCGGCCGTGGCGACCGTCGGAGTGGCCGAGGCGGCCCTGCCCGCACTGATCGCCGCGCAGAACCGCATCCTGAACGGCATACTCAACGAGTTCGCCGCCGAATTTGTGGCCAAGCTGATCGGCGAGACCCTCGGGCCAATCAAGGAACACGTCGAACAGGCCGTCAACAAGCTTGTGTATGAAGAGGTCGCCGAGGGTGCAGGTTCGAGCAAGACCACTCTTGAGGGACTCATCGAGGACCGTGGCATCACCATGCCCAAATGGAGCGAAAACGCTGAGGTTCAAGCACGCTGGACCGAGGTCCTCAAGCGATATGCGAGTGGGGTAAGGGGGCACGTAGACCTGCCGTCCAACCGGCCAGAGCGGAGAACGAAGTGAACGACGACAACAGCGCCGCGGCGCAGGATCTTGCCGGCATCACCGACCGTGCGCTCATTCTCGCCAAAGATGGGCAGACCGATGAGGCCGTCGCACTGCTGACCGAAGCCTCCAAGAGTGGCTACGCCGCAGCAACTTTCGGCCTGGGCCTGGTTGCCGATTCCGCGGGGTCCGCCGAGGACGCCTCTCGGTGGTACCAGCAGGCAGCTGACCAAGGCAGCAGCGAAGCTGTGTTCAACCTGGGGGTCGAAGCAGGTGATCGCGGATACGCCTCCGAGGCAGAGCGCTGGTATGAGGCTGCCGCCCGGAGCGGGCACGTCAGGGCGATGGAGAGTCTCGCTGCCATCGCCTTGGCACGCGACGACCTGGCTTCGGCCGAACGGTGGTTTCAGCAGGCTGTCGAGTCGGGTCGCGTCGAGCTGACCTACAGTCTTGCCCTGGTTCAGCAGGACCAGGGAAGGCATGAACAGGCCGTCCGCAGCTTGTGGCGTGCAGCAAACGCACACGACCCGCGAGCGATGGTGCTTTTGGGGGATATCGCCCGTCAAGCGCATGAGCCCGAGCAGGCGGAGTACTGGTATGGGGTCGGCGCAGCGCTACATCACGGCCCGGCGCTGTTCGGCCTCGGCCTCACCCTGGCAGACCACGGCGACTATGCCGGAGCTGAAGCGGCAATGGTCGCCGCCGCGGAGGCTGGCGAGAAACGAGCCATGGGCACTCTCGGTGCTTTGGCAGAATCGCGCAAGCAGACGAACGAGGCCTTAGGTTGGTACGAGCGTGGAGCGGCTGGCGGGGACCAGGAATCCGTTGAGGCCCTGCGGCGGCTCCGCGGATCCGGCATCGTGATCTGAGCCGGGTGGCTTCACACTGTAGGAACCCAGCAGTGCCCCGACCCGGTGGTGCGGGGCACGTCATTCGCGCTTGCTAGGGCTGCTCGGCCGCGGCTCGCGCCGCCCTGTCGGCGTTCGCGTGAATCGCGTCGCGGACGTACTGAGCCAGCCCCGCGGCGATGTCCTCGTACGACGTGGTGAACCGAGGGTCCGTGACGTAGAGGTCGGACATGCCCGTGTGCATCGGGTAGGGCACCGGGTTGAACCACTTCTCGATCAGCAGCCGATGCTGCTCCGCCGCAGCCATGGCACGCTCGCTCGTGGCGGGCTCACCGTCGTTCATGGCCGCAGCAAACTCGCCGTGGTTGGCGTCTCCCTCGGCCTTGATCTGCTGCCACTGCTCCTTGGTGTACTGAGCAACGCGACGCTGCGACTCCCGGTACTCCTCGGTGCCGCCCCAGCGCTGCTCGGCCTCCTGCGCGTAGTCGTCACTGAAGCCGTCGCCGAACAGCTCCTGCTGCTCTTCTTTGGTCAACTTGGTTCCAGACATTTCCTTCTCCAATGCTCGGTTGATGGCCGTCACAAGATCGCGCATCTTACCCGGGAATGCCGCCGGATCCCGGCTACGGGAGTATGCCGTGGAGCCCGACGCCTCTCGCCACTGTAGGTGTCTCGCCGCTGTCTGTGCCTGGTGCGAGATTGGTACCATGACAACTATGGCGATAAACGTACGACTGACCGAGGAGGCCGAGCGCGTGCTCACGGCCCTGGCTGAGGAGGACGGCGTCAGCAAGAACGAAGAGATCAACCGCGCCATTCTCGATCGAGGGTCCCGACTATCCCGCGACAAGGACGTTCGCGCGCTGGCTCGGGACGCGATCAAGGACTATGGGCCGCTGCTCGACCGTCTAGCCCAATGACGTGACGGCCCACCTGACGACGGACGACCTGCTCGTTCTCGTCGAGGAGCTTGGCCAGCTGCAGGTGCGAGATTTCGGTCTGCTCGACTCAGCCGCCCACCGACCGCAGTCAACGGTGTTCGGCGACGATGCCTACCCCGATCTGGACACCAAGGCGGCCGTCCTCCTTGAGTCGATCGCCCGCAATCACCCACTGATCGACGGCAACAAACGCCTTTCCTGGGTGGCCGTGGTGGTCTTCTACGGCATCAACGGCGTTGCCCTGCGCGCCCCGGTGGATCCGGCATACGACCTGGTCGTCGGGGTCACCGAAGGCCGACTCACCTATTCAGAGGTGGCCGCCCAGCTCGCCAGCTGGGCGACGGTCCCTCCGGAGTCCAAGGCGTGAGAGTGCACAAAGCGCCGCGTGACGAAGCCTGAGAGGCCGCTTTCTGCGCTCTCACGAAGTCCATCCAGCCAACGGGTATCATCTGGCTGTGAGGTCAGACGGTCTTGCTCGCCGCATTCTTGGTTGAAGTCTTTTTCGCCGCCGTCTTCTTGGTCGCCGTCT
>DHJN01000250.1 GCA_002404345.1 Actinobacteria bacterium UBA4719
CATCGCATGGGGAGCCGACATCTCACGATGAGGCGGAATCGCATGGGGAGACGGTCGCGCCGTCCAGCGAGGCTGAGCCGTCTCACGAGGCTGTGCCGTCCATCACGCAAACGGTGGACCAGCCACAGGACGTTCCCGTCGAGACGGCTGCACCGGCGAAGTCGAGGCGCCGATCGTCACGGTCCGCCAAGTCGCCTGCATTCTCGGTGGCTCCAACCGCCGTGCCCGTGATTGAGCAGCCACAGTCCTTCGAACCACCGGCGACTGCAGCCGAGCCCGCCCCGGTTGCCGAAGCTGCCGACGTGGCCAAGGTTGCCGAAAAGACCGAGGTGACAGCGCCTTCGACGCGCGGCCGACGCAAGCGTCCTCGCGTGATGGCACCCGCCGGGCCTCCTCACGTCGCCGGCCAAGCCGAGACCGCCCGCGGTGAGTTTGGCTCATAGGCCGTTGAGCAAGTAGTCTGACCCTTCGGTGCGCCCACCGTGCTCGTGTCTTCAGTCTGTTTTCTTCATGGAGACTATGTGCCGGTTGCCAGTGGCCACCTGACCCCGAACAAACGTAAGAGAGTGAGTCCAACGTGTACGCGATCGTTCGCGCAGGCGGCCGTCAGGAGAAGGTGTCCGTCGGCGACGTCCTCATCATCGACAAGGTGAAGGGCGAGACGGGCGACAGCATCGATCTCACGCCGCTCCTGCTCGTTGATGGATCCACTGTGACCAGCGACGCCAGCGAGCTCGCCAAGGTCAAGGTCACGGCCGAGGTGGTCAAGCCCACCAAGGGTCCCAAGATCACGATCATGAAGTTCAAGAACAAGACTGGCTACCGCAAGCGTCAGGGTCACCGTCAGCACTCGACCCAGATCAAGGTCACCGCGATCGAGGTCTGAGCCTCGCTCACCTCGGTCGTACTCGAATCTGACAAGCCCCAGAACCTAAGGCAGGCACTGACATGGCACACAAAAAGGGTGCATCCTCGACGCGCAACGGGCGCGACTCGAACGCCCAGTACCTTGGCGTCAAGCGCTTCGGCGGCCAGGCCGTCAACGCCGGCGAGATCCTCGTCCGCCAGCGTGGCACGCACTTCCACCCCGGTGACGGCGTTGGTCGTGGCAACGATGACACGCTTTTCGCGCTCGTCGCCGGTGCGGTGAAGTTCGGCAAGAAGCGTGGACGCAAGACGGTGAACATCATCGAGCCGGCTGCTGTTACTGAGTCGGCTGCTGTTCCTGAGCCGGTTGCCGTGACTGAATCGGCCTGACAGCAGCCACCGCACGACTGCACGACCGCACGAGAGACGAACCGCACGAGACATGAACCTCGCGTGACATGAACTTCGGTGCGAGGGGGTGGGCCGGATGGCCCATCCCCTCGCATATTTTTTTTGCACGACCTGACTAGTGCCCGGCCCACTGTGCCGCGGATGGAGAGACCATGGCGAACTTCGTTGACCGCGTCGTCCTGCACGTTGCCGCAGGCGACGGAGGCAACGGCGTCGCCTCCGTGAGCCGTGAGAAGTTCAAGCCGCTCGGCGGCCCTGACGGCGGAAACGGCGGGCGCGGTGGCGACATCATCCTGTCCGTCGACCCTCAGTCGACGACCCTGCTGGACTACCATCACAGCCCGCACCGCAGGGCCACGAAAGGTCAGCCGGGCGGCGGTGACGACTGCAACGGCGCCGACGGAGGTGACCTGATCCTTCCGGTGCCCGCGGGCACTGTGGTCAAGGGCGTCGACGGCGAGGTCATCGTCGACATGGTGGCGTCCGGCGAGACCTACATGGTTGCCCGTGGCGGTCGTGGCGGGCTGGGCAACCGGGCGTTGTCCTCACGGGCCCGCAAGGCTCCCGGATTCGCCCTGCTCGGCGAGTCCGGCGACAGTCTCGACATCGTCCTGGAGCTGAAGTCCCTGGCCGATGTCGCACTGATTGGTTACCCGTCGGCCGGCAAGTCCAGCATCGTCTCGGTCCTGAGTGCGGCGCGGCCAAAGATCGCCGACTACCCGTTCACCACGTTGGCTCCGAACCTCGGTGTGGTGATCGCCGGCGACCAGCGGTTCACCGTGGCCGACGTGCCCGGTCTGATCCCGGGCGCGAGCGAGGGCAAGGGCCTTGGCCTTGAGTTCCTGCGGCACGTGGAGCGCTGTTCGGTCCTTGTCCACGTCATCGACTGCGCGACCCTGGAACCCGACCGTGATCCCCTGAGTGACCTCGACGTCATCGAGCAGGAGCTTTCGCAGTATGTCGCCGACGAGTCCCTGGGTGGGCGTCCGCTGTCCGAGCGCACCCGCATCGTCGTGCTGAACAAGGCCGACGTGCCCGAGGCTCGCGAGCTTGCCGAGATGGTCAGGCCCGACCTGGAGGCCCGGGGTATCGAGGTCTTCATCGTCTCCGCCGTCGCTCGCACCGGGCTCAAGGAGCTGACGTTCGCCATGTCACGACACGTCCTTGCGGCTCGTGAGGCACTTTCCGGGATCGAGATCCCTCGGACCATCCTGCGCCCCAAGGCTGTGGACGACAGCGGTTTCCTCGTCAAGCGCGAGAACACCACTGACGGCGAGATCTTCCGGGTGATCGGTGACCGGACCAGGCGTTGGGTCGATCAGACGGACTTCTCCAACGACGAGGCCGTCGGTTACCTCGCGGACCGGCTGGCTCGGGCAGGCGTCGAACAGGCCCTGTTCAAGGCGGGTGCCGTGGCCGGCGCCACCGTGGTCATCGGTGCAGCCGACAACGCCGTGGTCTTCGACTGGGAGCCCACCATGGGCGCCGGTGCCGAGCTGCTCACCGGCCCCCGGGGCAGCGACGTGCGCCTGGACAACCTGCACCGCCCCACCCGCGAGGAGAAACGGTCCACCTACGCGGACCGCCGGGCGGCCAAGACTGCAGCCCGCGACCAGCTCCAGGCCGAGCGCAAGGCTGGGCACTGGGCCACGGCGGCCGTCCCCGCCGACGACGACGATGGCGACAATGAGACCAAACGGGCGACTGACTGAGTCATGAACTGGTCTCACTAGACTTTCGCCTGTGCCCACGCCCCGTCACGCTGACCTGCGGACCGCCCGGCGACTTGTCGTCAAGGTCGGCTCCAGCTCGCTGACCACCCCTGACGGCGCACTCGATCACACCCGGCTCCGCGCGCTGGTCGACGTGATCGCCGCACGCCGAAGCCGGGGCACTCAGATCGTCCTCGTCTCCTCCGGTGCCATTGCGGCGGGCATCACCCCGCTGGGTCTGCTCCGTCGCCCGCGCGATCTGGCCACCCAGCAGGCCGCAGCCAGCGTCGGTCAGGGGGCCCTCGTCGCGGCGTACAGCCTCGCGTTCGGGGTGTATGACCTCACCGTCGGTCAGGTCCTGCTGACGGCTGACGACGTCACGCGCCGTTCGCACTACGCCAACGCCAGACGCACCCTGGACCGACTGCTCGACCTCGGCGTCGTCCCGGTGGTAAACGAGAACGACACGGTCGCCACGCATGAGATCCGGTTCGGGGACAACGACCGCCTCGCGGCGCTGGTTGCCCATCTCGTGCATGCGGATGCGCTGGTTCTGCTCTCAGACGTTGATGCGCTGTATGACGGCCCCCCCTCCCGCGCGGGCACGTCGCGAATTCCGTTGGTGCGCGGGGCTGTTGACCTCAACAGCGTCAAGATACGTGGCTCTGGCGCGGGCGTTGGCACTGGCGGGATGACCACCAAGGTCGAGGCTGCGGCCATTGCCACCGCCGCTGGCATCACCACCATGCTGACCTCGACGGAGCAGGCCGCCCAGGCCATGGCCGGCGAGGACGTCGGCACCCTTTTCGCGCCCACAGGCTCGCGCAGGGCCAGCCGACTGCTCTGGCTGGCGCATGCGACGACTGCCCGCGGCCGGTTGATCCTTGACGACGGAGCGGTGGCAGCCGTCGTCGACCGCCGCAAGTCGCTGCTTCCGGCTGGCATCCTGCGGGTCGAGGGCCGGTTCGGCGACGGCGATCCCGTGGACCTGTGCGACACCGTCGGTCGCGCCGTCGCCCGGGGCCTGGTCAACTACGACTCCATCGAGCTGCCGGGGCTGCTGGGCCGCACCACGCACGACCTGGCTCGCGAGCTCGGACCAACCTACGAGCGTGAGGTTGTGCACCGCGACGACCTCGTCCTGCTCTAGCCTTCCGTCTCGGCCAAGGCGCAGTGCTCTTGGCACACCACGTCTCTTGTGCCGAGACGACCTCACCTTTGCCAAGTCGCTGGAGCTTAGAGCGCGCGCAGATAGGCGCCTGTCTCTTATACACATCTGACGCTGCCGACG
>DHJN01000198.1 GCA_002404345.1 Actinobacteria bacterium UBA4719
ATCCCCTTCCTACCGTGAAGATGCCGACCGAAGGACGGACGAAACTTCGCCTAGTTCCCCGACCCCGTCCCGCGGCACCTTCCGCCATCGGGACGGCGGACGGTCGACAAGAAACTACCGGATCTGATTGACCGTGTGCGGATCCGTCGAATCGCGCGGGGCTCGGCCCCCACGTGATACTTACGCCATGAAGCCACTGAGGAGCGCGGGCGAAGCTAACAGTCTGGCTGCTGCGATCGGCATTTCAGCGGCCGCGACCGTGCTCGCACTGCTGGCCAGCGTGTATTGGGTTCCAACAGGCTGGCGCTGGAGTTTGGTCTTCCCCGCCTTGATCGTGCTCAGCACGGGTCCGGCCAACTGGTGGCTGCGGGGACGCCGCAACGCATCTCGCTCGCACTGAGCCAACCGCCATCGACCGGATTTACCGCCGCGGGGCAATCGGTCGTACTGCATGAGTTGGCGTCCAGTCATCAGGGCACGCCTTATCCGTGGTCGGTAATGCTGCTTCCCGGCGAAGGTGGTTCTGCAGGGCGGGGCCTTGCCACACTCGGCCGGGACACATACTCATCCATGTGGGTGACAGATCCGACCGCCAAGACGCGGCTGATCGACGTGACGATGAAGCCCAGACGGCCGCTCGTGGCGGGTCGGAGAACTCAGAGTCTCCGAAGAGATGGCTGCTTCGCTGCGCCCCTGTACGGCCTAACGTTCTTTACTTGCTTCCGGTCATCCTTTTTGGAACGGGCGCCACGTTCCTGTTCGCGAACATGGAGTGGCTTGGAGCGTCCGGCAGTGCGGTTGCATGCATCGGCTACACGGTGGTCGCATGGAAGCGACTGCACGGGAACCTGAGCTATGCCAAGCCCCCACCAATCCTTGAGCTCCGTCGCCGGCTGAAGCGCCCATAGACCCCGGCGGGCCGGGGGTCCGCCTATCGCCAGTTGGCGTTCCGCTCACGCAAAGGTGGACGTTCGACGAAATGCGACTGGATTGCCGAGAAGGTGACATCCGCACTGGTTCTGAGGTGGTCGCGGAGTGGGAAAAGGTCTGTGCCCGCGGGTGCCAGCCTCGTAGCCGCAGGCAGTGCCGGCCGTTGTCGGATTTGCGAGGCCAGGCACGATAGGGCACATGTCGGCCATCGAAAACCGGCGACCGCTGCGCGTCACGTACGCAGCCATACTCGCAGGCTTGTACGCCGGCGTGCTCCTGTTCGTGTCCGCGATGACGTGCTACCAGATACTCAGTGGTACCGGCAACATTGGCGGAGTCGCCCACGACCGCTTCGAGCTCCGCGGCGTGCTCGGGATCATCCTGTTCACAGCAGCAGGGGCGGGCTACCTGCTTTTCGGCGCCGCCCAGGCAGCAGCCGGGCGCGACTACCGGTGGATCCTGTGGCCGCTGCGGGTGTTCCTTCTCATCGGCACCGTCGGGCAGAGCCTGGACCTGATCGGCGGAGGCCTGACCCCAGGACACCTGGTCGGGTTCGCCATTCTGGCGGCCGCCGCGCTGCCCGTCGTGCTCAGCACGGCCCGCTCCAAGGCATACTTGACCGCCACTGAGCACTGACCCGGGACCAGCGCCGCTGGGCGGAGCCGCCTTGATGTTGATCAGCGGACTGATCAAGGGCAAGTCGGGAGGGGTGCGCCTGAAGGTGTCCATTGCCGATCGTCAGCCGGGACGGCCCGGGTGATTCACAACGATGGCGCCTGCGGATCGGAACAGTCCCCCTGGCGGATCGGTGAGTGGGACGCTGAACTGAAGGATCGAAGGTTGTCGGCCGGTGCCGGGCAACGCTGAAGAGGCTGGTCAGAACGTCCAAGTGATGATGTCGCACGGTTCGGGTTTGTTGCCTCCGGCCGCGCGGTAGGTGGCGTGGGCGGCAGCGTTGTCGGTGTCGACGCCGACCCACATGCCGTAACACCCCCGGCAGCGGGCGAGGTCCGCAAGGCTCGCGGTGAGGGTCAGCCCGATGCCTTGTTTTCGGCTGTCCTCGGCGACAGCCAACTCGTACAGGAACATCTCGGTGCCCTTGTCTGGATGGGTCATCTCGACACCGCTGATGAAACCGACGGTCCGCCCGTCATCATCGAGGGCGACGAGCAGGTGGTGACGTGGGTCCGCAAGGAAGGCGTTGGTGGCTGGGCGGACAGGCGGGCCGTCGTATAACGGAGCCGAAGCCTCAACCTGCTCGACGGTGGTCGCCTCGAGAATCCGCACGAGGCAGACGCTACATCGTTCTCAGCAGAGTGACGCGGGCATGGGCCGGTGACCGGTCACCGTTCGGCATACGGGACTGCCTATGGTGCCGGCGCGGTCCACCCCGGAATCGAGGATGATGCTCAGATGAATAGAGAGTGGGCCACCGAGCAGTTGGACGCCCTCCTGGGGCATACCGAGTTCTACCGGCGGCCCGACCCGGCAGGCGTGGTCAACTTCACCTCGCAACTGAGCACTCGGGGGGCGCAACACGACATTGTGGCCAGCGCTCAGGTGGTAGAGCAGATCGTCATGGCTGGCATGCAGGTCGAGTCGGCCGCCAAGTTCGGCTCTCTGCTCTGCAGGGGCGCGATATGAAGCCAGACGCGAAGATCAAGACGACGGACTTGGAGCAGGCGCTGGACTACCTCGAGGGCCTCAGTTTCATCATGCGCTCCATCGATGAGAGCAGTCGCGGTCGCGAAGGTCGAGATATTTTGCTCGAGGGACTGCAGGCCATGGACAGCGGGGCGATGAGCTGGAAACCGTTGCGGCAGCAGGCTGCGGCCGG
>DHJN01000141.1 GCA_002404345.1 Actinobacteria bacterium UBA4719
AGGCTACGTGTCGCCACCGTGGCAAGAAGGCGAAGGCGCCGTAGCTAAGGGCTCACGCGAGAATTAACTGTGTTTGTGCGTGAATTGTCTCTAGTCTTCTGCTATGGCGGAGATCAAGGATGCTGTTGCGGTGGCAAGGAAGTCGGCAGGTTTCGGTGCAGCGTTTGCTGCCGCGTTGGCGGGGGTGTTAGCGGAGGCGGCGCCGGTTTTGGATGAGCGGGCGCGGCGGGTGTTAGCCGGTGCGGGGGCTCGCCAGCTGGGCCGGGGTGGGATCGAGGTGGTGGCGTCGGCGATAGGGGCCTCGGCGGACACTGTCGCCAAGGGGGTGGCGGAGTTGGAGGCGGGGCTGGTCGCTGATGGGCGGGTACGGGTCAAGGGCGCGGGGCGTCCGGCGGCGGAGCGCAAGAATCCTCAGGTCTGGTCGGCGTTGGAGGCACTGGTGGATCCGCTGACCCGGGGGGATCCGATGTCGCCGCTTCGGTGGACGACGAAGTCGACGGTGAAGCTGGCCGATGCACTCACCGGCCAGGGTCACGCGGTGGGGCCCAAGACCGTGGCCAGGTTGTTGAAGGACCATGGTTACAGCCTGCAGGCCAACGCCAAGAAGCTCGAGGGGGCCCAGCACCCTGACCGTGACGCCCAGTTCGGCTACCTGAACGCCCAGGTCAGCGCGTTCCTGGACGCTGGTGAACCGGTGATCTCTGTCGATTCCAAGAAGAAAGAGAACGTCGGGACCTACTCCAACGGGGGCGCGGAGTACGCGCCCAAGGGCGAGCCGGAGGCGACCAACACCTACGACTTCATCGGTGAGGCGGGCAAGGTGGCGCTACGGGGTCTATGACGTCGCCGCGAACACCGGGTGGGTCAACGTCGGTACCGATGCTGACACCGGCGCGTTTGCGGTCGAGTCGATCCGCCGCTGGTGGACCAAGATCGGCGCCCTGGCCTACCCGCAGGCCAAGGAGCTGCTGATCACCGCCGACGGCGGCGGTTCCAACGGCGCTCGGCTGCGGTTGTGGAAGACCCAGCTGGGTGAGCTGGCCGCCGAGACCGGCCTGAAGATCACCGTGTGCCACCTGCCACCGGGCACCTCCAAATGGAACAAGTTGGCATGACCGGGGTGGCCACTCCGGAGGGATGAAATGCTGGCAGGGCTGCCGGGCGTGGTCGCCGTCTCGATAGTGGAACGCCGAGTGTCCGTAACAAGTTTGGTGCGGGACCCGCGGGACCTTTGATTGTTGCTGCGTGCACGAACCCCAGATTCGGTTGGTTACGAGGTCCTCCCCGGCAGCTCGCGCGCAGGGTGCGCGCGAGCGAAGGAGGAGGCCATGGAACAGATCTACGAGCGGGTCGCCGGGTGCGATGTTCACCGCGACCAAGTGACGGTGTGTGCCCGAACGCCGGGGCCCCGAGGCGGTACGCATAAGGAGAAGGCACGGTTTAAGACGACCACGGCGGGCTTGGCCGAGATGGCCGACTGGTGTGGTGAACGGGCGGTCCAGCTGGTGGCGATGGAGGCGACCGGCGTGTACTGGAAGCCGGTCTACTACGGCTTGGAGGACCGGTTCCGGGTGTGGCTGTGCAACGCGTATCACGTCAAGAATGTGCCGGGACGTAAGACAGACATGTCCGATGCTGACTGGCTCGCTGACGTGGCCGCGCACGGAATGGTCCGGCCCAGTTTTGTCCCGCCGGTTCCGATCCGGGAGCTACGCGAGTTGACCCGATACCGCAAGAAACAGGTTGATACCCGGGCAGCCGAGCTCGCCCGCCTGGAAAAGGTGCTGCAAGATGCCGGGATCAAGCTCACCTCGGTGGCCTCCAAGGTGTTGACCCAGTCGGGCCGTGCAATGATTCAGGCACTGATCGACGGTGAGGGCGACCCAGGGGCGCTCGCTGAGCTGGCCAAGGGCAAGTTGCGACCGAAGATCCCCGAGTTGACCGCCGCGCTGACCGGCCACTTCGGCGCCCATCACGCGTTGGTCGCCGAACGCGTCCTGGCCCACCTGGACTTCCTGGATGACACGATCGCCCAGCTCAGCCGCCAGATCGCCGCCCGAGTCGCGGAGGGTTACCAGCCGGCGCTGGACCTGCTGCTGCCGATCCCCGGGCTGGACCACACCAGCGTCGAGGTCATCATCGCCGAGACCGGCGCGGACATGAGCTGCTTCCCCAGCCCGGGCCAGCTTGCCTCGTGGGCCGGCCTGTGCCCCGGTAACCATGAGTCCGCCGGTAAACGCCGCAAGGTGGGCACCACCCCGGGCAACCCGTGGCTGCGACGGACCCTGATCGAGTCGGCGCGTGCCGCTGCACGAACCAAGGGCAGCTACTTCGGCGCCCAGTGCCACCAGATCGCCAGACGCCGAGGTCCGAACAAGGCCGCGGTGGCGGTCGCGCACAGCCTGCTCGACGTCATCTGGCACGCACTGAGCACCGGCGAACTGTTCACCGACCCAGGCGTGGACTACTTCACCACCCGGCAAGACCCCGAGCACCGCACCCGACGCCTCGTCAGCCAGCTCGAGCGACTCGGCTACACGGTCGAGCTCACACAGACCGCGCAAACCGCATAGAGCCGCACAATAACCGCGACCCACCGCCACCCGGGGGACCGACAGTGATACCCGTGTGCCCCAGTCCCGGTGAGCCCGAACGTATTTCACCCCAGATCGAGCACCGGATGTTCTCCGCGATCACGATGAACTGGCGCGGTCGACCCCTAGAAACCCACGAGGTGGTCGTCGAGACGATCGCCGCGACCACCAGCAAGACCGGGCTCAGGATCCCCCTACGTGTCAGGCTCGGGT
>DHJN01000265.1 GCA_002404345.1 Actinobacteria bacterium UBA4719
CTACGACTATGCCGGGGCCCTGCTTGCCACGGGTGTATTGGCGGCCATCTCACTCTGGCCGCGCCTGGGCCACAAGGAAGACCCGACCAGTGCACTGTACTTCAGCCACATCGCCAGACAGCACGAGACGCAGGCGTCCTACCACGAGACGATGAAATTGCTCACGGTGGATACCGACATCCTCATCAAAGAGATTGCTGGGCAGGTGTATGCGAACGCCCAGGTTGCCCATAAGAAGTTCATGTGGTCGGGATGGGCTCTCCGAGCTCTCATGCTCGCGCTCGGCGCTCTAGGAGTTGTCACCCTCATCATCGCCAAGCGCTCACTCTAGGGGAAGCATGGACAGCAATCACAAGGTATACGACCACGTGGCGTCCTTCTCCCGTCTCGACGACATCTTGGCTCAGCCGGCAGGTAACTATGAGGAGGTCCAGGCGCTTCCGGACCGAGACAAGCTTACCTTTACAAACGGCTACTACGCCTACTGCTCGGCCTTGTTCATCGACATTCGCGAATCATCCAAGTTACCAGAGCTGTATAATAGACCGGCCTTGGCGAAGCTCTATCGAGCGTACATCTCCGAACTGGTTGCTATCTTCAACAGTCTAGACTGCGCCCGAGAAATCAACATTGTGGGTGACTGCGTATGGGGCATCTACAATACCTCGACGAAAGCGGAGATGAACCTGGTTTTCAGCACTGCGGCACAAGCCCACTCGCTGGTGAAAGTCCTCAATTATAAGCTCCTCAAGAAGACCTACACGACACCCGTCCGGGTCGGCCTGGGCATGTCGTATGGGCGAGCACTCATGATCAAGGCTGGCTACAGCGGCAGCGGCATCAACGACGTTGTGTACATGGGCGATGTCGTCAACGCCGCCGCCAAACTCGCCTCGCGAGGTAGCGCTGCTCCTGGAGCGAAACCCATCATGATGGATTCGGTATTCCACTACAACCTCACCGACGCGAACAAGGCCATGATGCACTTGACCCCTGACAGGACTTGTTACGAGGGCGATGTCGTCAACGCCGCGATGGAGGAATGGTACAAGGCCAGCTGCATATGATTACGCCCCGAGCCCGCGCGACCACCAGCCCTCCTCCTGAAAGAAGCCATGGAACCGACAGAAGCCATCAATGCGTTGGAGGTTGCGTTCCGGGAATTAGTTCGCCTTGTCTGGGGCAATGACTGGATTGCCAAGAGCAACGTGGACGTACCACGCCTGGAAGCGAAACTTCAGGATGAGCAGGCCAAACGACGCGGTGCCGTAGTCAGCATGAACCTGCTTGACTACACCGAGTTCACGCAACTGGGCCAGATGATGCTCGACAACTGGGGAGACTTCGCACCGGCTTTTGGCAAGCAGAAATATCCCAAGGTCTACATCGAGCGACTCAATAGTTTGCGTAACGCGCCAATGCACAGCCGCGTGTTATTGCCGTTTGAACGCGACTTACTGTCAGGAATCGTTGGCGAACTATTGAACATGATGGCAATCTACCGAAGCGAGCGAGGTCCTGACATGCAGCTCTACCCCGTCATCGAATCCATGGTTGATGGGTTTGGTAACGAGACGGACTCAATAAATAGAACTGGGATCAGATTAAAAGTCGGCGACGTCGTGTTTTTTACCTGTAGAGGGACAGATCCTCAGGGGAGAGAATTGTCCTGGTCTGGTTCTGTTCATCAGAACGTCCACACACACCGGACGTTCCCAACTGTCACCGGGGCTAGGGCAACTGTGAACTGGGTCGTGGAGGAAAATGATGTGGGTGAAGAAGCTAAGGTCGTAATAGATCTCGTGTCGAGCGGAAGGTTCCACCGATACGGCACACATGACGGTAATCGCGTCTTTGTCTACGCTGTCGACCCCCCTGCAGAATCAATTCCACCGGCTGACCCTCACACTTGAGGCCCCACTCCCCTATCGGTGCCATGTATCGACACACGGGGAGACCGACCATCCCCTCCCCTGGCGGCGATTGCCAGCTCAACAGAGACACGAGCGGGGTGCGCGTAGGTCAACCGTCTTGGCTGAGTAGGTCATCCATGCTCGTGATGACTACGTCGGCCAAGGCCGATCCGAGTAGTTCGGGCTTGGCGGGCTTGTTGGCGTATCCAATCGTTGGTATCCCAACACTTCTACCTGCCTCGATGTCGGAGACTGAGTCGCCGATGAATACCGCGTCCTCTGGTCGGATCCTCAGTAGTTCCAGCGCACGATGAAGGGCGAAAGGGTTGGGCTTCATCAGGTATGGCTCACCCTGGGGGCGACCCACGACAAGGCTCGGCGTCCGGGCAAAATCTTCTCTGGCGAAGAATCTGTCGATCGACTCTTGCGAGTTGTTGCTGACTACGGCCCACCGGCATCCGGCGCCGACGACCTGGTCGATCAGGGCTATAACTCCGGACGTGATTTGCGCGGAGTCGACGGCGTGAACCTCTGAGCGCGTCAGGGCGTCCTCTACGATGCCGATCGCTCCGGGCATATCAGTCCCCACTTCGACGAGAAGTCGGTGAGGATCTTCAAGGTTCAGCCACTCAGGTCGAACGTCGAATCCACCTGCTTCTAGTGCTCGAAGCGCCGCACTGACCGCGCGCACTGCGGGATAGCCGGCGAAGACTGAGCAGATGGGTCCGTCGAAGTCGAGAAGGACCGCCCGCGCTTGGGCAACAAGATCGGCAGCTGAGTTCACAGGGTGATTTCGGTGCTGATGTTGGTCCAGATCGAATCAAACCAGGTGGTGGCCTGGCTGACGAACTGCGATCCAAGCGCCTCGGGGTCATCGGATGCTTCTTGATGAAACAGCGTGGTGTCCTTGCCCATGAGGTCAAAGACCTTGTGGGTAGTTCCCTCGATCTTCACTGCGTGCTCGCGCACCGGGTAGAAGCCGTGGAAGGCCTCGCGTCCATTGACGATGTAGAGCTTGAACAGCGGCGCGGCTGGCTGCGATCGAACCTCTGCTGTGGCCGATTCGACGAGTCCGAGTTCAGCGAGCTCGGTAACGGAATGCACCAGTGGCTCCATGTGTCGCCGCATGATTCCGTGAACTCGTGCCCGGAAGGCTGGATCATCCTCCCTGGTCCTGACGTCGCAGGGCAGTGTCCAAGGCTTCCCGCCATCCGGGACGAGAGCGCGAACCCTGATGCTGCGCGGGGTATGTCGCCCCGTGCGGATCTTGTCCAAGGGCTCTTGCATGGCGCCTTGCAGCGTCTCGCCCGAGAATCCGAAGAAGTCGAGCGTGACGTCTTCGGCGTCGAAAGCTCGCTCGATGTGGGGGCGAAGTCCCACCGGTCGCTCGGTGCGCTCTCGCACGAATACCCCGCTGCCTGTGCGTGAGACGACCAAGCCCTCGTCTCGCAAGACACGCACTGCCTGCTGGACGGTCATTCGCGCGACGCCATAGTGCTCCGCCAGGGCGGCACCCGACGGCAGCTTCTCCCCGGGCGTGAAACGCCGGGTCAGGATTCCGGCGCGCAGGGACGACGCCACCTGCAAGTAGGGCGGGCGGGGGTCATCAGCGTCCAACGTCATGCGCCCCAGTATCCCCGAGGCGGCACAACCTGCCTAGCCATGTGTTGACCTGACTAGTCAGCCTGTGTAGGTTCCTACCTGGCTAGGCAGGCTGGCCAAGTGACCGAAAGGTTTGAAATGGCTATTGCGCGGCGGTTCAAGATCAGTCACGACGAGGTGTTCCCGTTCGGGGCGTACCTGGTCGCTGAGGTGGGTCCGGTGTTCGACTTCGAGAAGTCGAGCAAGGACGCGAAGGTGCAGCAGGTCGACAAGGACAGCGGGTTGCCGTTGTGGTCGGTGGAGGTGCTGGACGCGGACCCGGAGGCGGGCAAGAAGTCCAAGACGGTCACAGTCAAGATCGCGGCCAGGGTGCAGCCGGTGCCACCGGAGGCGTTGCCGGGGTTGCCGTTTCGCCCGGTGGTGTTCCAGGGCCTGACGGCGTTGCCGTACATCGACGATGCGGGCAAGTTCTCCCGGATCGTGTGGTCGTTCAAGGCAGAGGCGATGTCCGCTCCCAGCAAGTCGGCGGCAACGACTGCATCTGGCAAGCCCGACCCTGTGACGGTTTCGGGTAAGTCCGAGGTTTCCTCGTCGTCCACCAAGGCCGCGTGATGGCCGGGGTTGGGCCGCTGGACCTGTCGGCGGCTTCGCACGCGGTGGCGCTGATCCTGGACGGGGCCAAGGTCCCGGTGATCAGCCTGGGCAGCCGGAAAGCCTACTCGTTCGAATCGGCCTCGGCCGTGGTCACGGTGTCGGTGCACCTGGGCAGCGCCCACGGCGTGGACCAGGTCGCGGACCTGCTCGACCTGGGTGAGGGCGCTGTCAGTTACGGCGACGACCTCTATTCCCGTGGCGGTCACCGGCAGCCCGGGGTTTACGTCAGCCTCTTCGGCCCCGCACACCAGCACGCGACCCTGCCTGGGTTGGCGTCATGAGCGTGGCCGCGGTCGCCGTGGTCCTGTTCGCCCTGGTGGTGCTCCTGGTGAAGACCAGAGCCCTCAACGCCGGTTCCGCCCTGGTCTGCGTGGTCCTCGGGCTGGCGCTTGGTGCGACCTCGGCCGGTCCCGTGGTCAACCAGGGCCTGACCTCGGGCGGGTCCTGGATCTGGGCGAAGGTGAACGCGCTGTGAACCGCATGGGCGGCACCCCTCACGGACAGCAGGCCCCGGTTCGGTTGAATACGGCCAAGGTCCACGTCCCCCTCACAGCGGTCCTGGCCGCGTGGGCGGGTCGACGGTTCGTGGCTAGCGGGTGGTGGCTGATCCGGCACCCCCTGGCCGTGGTCGCGGCCCTGGTTTTCCTGGCGATGTGGTGGGTCACCCTCACCCGTGGCCCGCTCCCGGCCCTGGCCTTGTCCAGTGTGGTCACGGTGGTTCTGCTGGCCTGGCGTCGACTGCACCCGACCTCATTCACGACCGTGTTGGCGTGCCGGGCTCGTGGGATGTGGCTGGCCACGACCTGTTACCGGTACATGTGGCAGCCCGCGATGGTCACCACCGGCCTTGCCGTCCGGGTCGACGGCACCCAGTACGTGCCCCGGCTTGTCTGCGTCCGGTCCACCGGGACTGTGGATGTGGTCAGGGTCCGGATGCTGCCCGGCCAGACCCTAACTGACTGGGCGGCCAACGCGCCGCGGCTGGCGCAGACCTTCGGCGCGATCGATTGCCGGGTCCGCTCCGTCCCGAACCGGGTCCAAGACCTGGCGCTGTGGTTCCTCAGCTGCGACCCACTCACCGACCCGGTTCCCCCGTTCGCCCCACAGATCAGCTGCGACGGGCTGGACCTGACGGCGCTGCCGGTGGCGATGGGCGAGGACGGCCAGGTCTGCCAGCTGCGCTTATTGGGCGCTCACCTGCTGGTCGTGGGCGCGACCGGTGCCGGCAAGGGCTCGGTCATCTGGTCGCTGGTCGCCGCGTTGGCACCGGGTATCCGGGACGGGCTGGTCCAGGTCTGGGCGGTCGACCCCAAGGGCGGGATGGAACTCGCACCCGGCCAGGCACTTTTCACCCGGTTCGTCTACGGCGACCCCGACGGCGGTGCCCTGTACGAACTGGACTTCGCCCACGTCCTGGAAGACGCGGTCTTCGTGATGCGCCGACGCCAAGCCGCCCTACGCGGCCTGACCCGCCTGCACACCCCCACCAGGGCGGAGCCGCTGATCGTCGTCGTCATCGACGAACTCGCCTCCCTCACGGCGTACGTGATCGACCGGGACGCCAAGAAACGGATCACCGCAGCCCTGTCCCTGCTGCTGTCCCAGGGCCGGGCGGTAGGGGTGTCCGTGGTGGGTGCGGTCCAGGATCCCCGCAAGGACGTCGTGTCCATGCGCGACCTGTTCCCGACCCGGATCCTGCTGCGGGTCACCGAACCCGAACATGTCGCCCTCACCCTGGGCCAAGGGGCGAGGGACCGCGGAGCCCGGGCCGACCTGATCGATGAAGGCGCCCCCGGCGTGGCCTACATCGGCCAAGACGGGATGGCCGAACCGATCAGGGTCCGGTTCACCCACGTCACCGACTCCCACATCGCAGCGTTGACCCAGCGCTACGCACCCGTACCGCCCATTGCTGTGGCCGGAACGCCTGTCGTCGACCCAGTGCAGGACGTGGCCTCATGAATGCAACCACCGCGCGGGGCCACCGACCCGGCGACATTGCCTGGATGGCAGGCGGGGCATGCCTGAATCGGGGCGACCTACCTTGGATCGCCGATCCCGAACACACCACGGCATGGGATCTGCTCGCTATGGGTGCCCTCTGCCAGGACTGCACCGTCCGCTCCGACTGCGCCGGGTACGCCACCAGTGAGAAGGTCACGGCCGGGTTTTGGGCAGGCAGTCACCGCGACCCCGACGCCCCCAACGTCTTCGCCGGTCCGGGGTGGGCCGCAGAAACCCTGCCCGGCCTGGCCGGTCTTGGTGGTGCCGCGTGACGACTCGGGTGCCGTTGAGTATCACCACCGAGATGGTCCGGACCCTGGCGATCAACGAGTCCGTATGCGTGCGGCCGGTGCTGCGCCGGGTCACCGACCGGGCCACCGGGAACAGCACGACCGTGGCGATTGCGTGCGGGTCGACCCGGGAGTCCCGCTGCCCGACCTGCGCGAAGAAGGCCCGCTGGTTGCGGATGACCCAGTGCGCCGAGGGCTGGCACCGCGACGACGAACCCGAAGAACCCGACCTCGAGGAAACCGAGCAAGACGACGAGGAGCAGCTCGAGGACGACGACGACCAGGACGACGACAGCGAGGACACTGCCAATGAGGAACAGCGGCGGGTGCGCTCGACCCGTCGCCGCCGGGACGTCTCCGACCTGCCCCGGGTCCCGATCCAGAACCACACGGTAGGCCGCACCTTCACCGCGCCGTCGGGGGTGAAGTACCGGCCGTCGATGTTCGTCACCCTGACCCTGCCGTCCTACGGCAAGGTCATCCCCGGACGCGGGGTCCCGGTCCACCCGGGCCGGTATGACTATCGGCGTGCCGCATTGGACGCGCTGCACTTCCCCAAGCTGGTGGACCGGTGGGTGCAGAACCTGCGTCGGGGCGCCGGGTACAAGGTCCAACACTTTTCCTGCGTCGAACCCCAACGCCGCCTCGCCCCGCACCTGCATACCGCCCTGCGCGGTGCGATCCCGCGCCAGATCGTCAAGGCGGTCACCAAGGGCACCTACCTGCACCTGTGGTGGCCACCCTTCGACCAGGCGGTCTACGTCGACCGGCTCCCGATCTGGGACCGCGAGCACGAGTGCTACCGGGACCCGGACACCGGCCTGCCGCTGCCGACCTGGCGCCAAGCACTCGACCGGCTCGACGCCGACCAGCATGCCGCCCCGGTGCATGCGATGCGGTTCGGCTCTCAGGTCGACATCAAGGGCATCGACGGTGGCAGCCCCGACGCCGACCGGGCCGTGCGCTACCTGACCAAGTACCTGACCAAGGCCGTCACCGAGACCTACACCGACCCCGAAGGCGAACACGTCGACCCCGCCTACGAGGCGCACATTGACCGGATGCACGACGAGCTGGCCTACCTGCCGTGTTCTCCGGAGTGCGCGAACTGGCTGCGCTACAAGGTCCAGCCCAAGAACCCCGGCCCCGGCCTGATCCCCGGCTACTGCGCGAGCAAGGCCCACGACCGCGAACACCTCGGTCTCGGCGGGCGCCGTGTCCTGGTCTCCCGGAAATGGTCCGGCAAGACCCTCACCCAGCACCGCGCCGACCGGGCCGCCGTCGTCCGCCAAGTCCTCCAAGCCGCAGGAGTCGACGCACCCGAAGCAGACCGGCTCTCCGTCGACGTTCTGCACGAAGACGGCCAACCCCGTTTCGTCTGGGACGACATCCCGGTAACCGGGGCCGACTACACCGAAGTACTCGTGGCCTCGGTCATGGAACGCCGCCGCTGGCGCGCCCAATACGACACCGCCAAACAAGCCACCCACGAACGCAACGGACCACCTGTGGACAACCGTTCGGCAACCACAACACCGACCGCGCCAAGCGCGGCCTGACCGGCAGGGGACCCCAATGGAAAAGCTAATGAACGTCGACGAAGCCGCCACCGCGCTTGGCACGAGTAGCAGATTCCCGCGACGGCTGATCGCGGAGCGTCGAATTAGATTCGTGCGGGTCGGACGACATGTACGCATCCCAGCCTCGGCGGTGGATGACTTCTTGCGCGAGAACACGGTAGAGCCGATTGTCTTGACCTGGCGCGCTGGACGGGTGGCCTGATGACTATTTCCCGACGGTTCGGGAAGATCCGGACGCTGCCGTCCGGGCGGTTTCAGGCGTCCTTCATGGGGCCGGACGGGAGGCGGCAAAGCGCGCCAAACACGTTCCGCACCCGTCAGGATGCCCAGCGGTGGTTGAACCGGGTGGAGGACGATCTTCGCCGTGGCCGGTGGGTTGATGACCAGCTCGGCCAGCGCACGTTCAGGCAGTGCGCCGAGGCCTACCTAGACGAGAACCCAAGGATCGGCCGTCGATGGGCAGAGACCTGCAGGCGCAACATGCGACTGCACATGGTGAGCCTGCTGGACATGCCTGTTGCTTCGATCACCCCTCCATTGGTCCGGGCCTGGCACGCAAAGGCCTTGCGGGGCAAAGGGGGTCGAACGTCCATCGCACAGTCCTACCGGTTCTTGCGGTCGGTGATGAGCGTCGCGGTGCAGGACGAGGCGATCCCGCGGAATCCGTGCCAGATTCCGAGCGCGGGTGGAAGGAACGCACCCGAACGCTCGATCGCCACCTCGGCGCAGGTGCAAGAACTAATCGATCGCATCACCCCCCGCTACCGCGCTCCGGTAGTGCTGGCCGCCTGGTGCGGGTTTCGCCGGGGTGAGGTGTGCGCATTAAGGACGGCCGACGTGGATCTCGCCGCTGGCACGGTCAGGGTGAGGACAAACTGGGTCGAGCTGCTGGAGTCACCGGACAAGTACGAGAAGGAGCCCAAGAGCGAGGCGGGCAAGAGGACCGTCGTTGTGCCGCCCCACGTCCTGCATATCGTCGCTGCGCATGCTGCCGAGTGGGCCGGTCCAGAGTTCTTCTGTGTCGGCCGCGATGGACAGCGGATGACTGGCAATGCCGTCTATCAGGCGTTTGTTCGCGCCCGCAAATTGGTCGGGCTGTCCATCACCTTCCACGACCTGAGGCACACCGGTCAGAGCCTGGCAGCGGCCGCCGGTGCCTCCCTCGCGGACCTTAAGAAGCGGCTAGGTCACTCGTCGTCAGTGGCTGCCCTGCGATACATGCACGCTATTGAGGGACGGGACGCTGAGGTCGCACAGGCGCTTTCGAAAATGGCAGCGGACACCAATAGCGCTCGTCTCCCCCGCTCGATCTGAACGGGGGACAGAGCGGCTTGGGGTCACGACTGGGGGCACGCCTACCGTTGCAGCGGCCTCACCTGCACGTCTGTCTATGCCTGAAAATCGGAAGGTCGGCGGTTCGACCCCGCCCCTGGCCACCACTATAACCGCAGGTCAGGAGGCTTCTGACCTGCGGTTTTGTCATTCTCAAGGCTGTGTTAGCGAACTGTCAGTGGCCGCGATTGACCGGCAGATACCCCGATTCGCCGCGAGATGCTGCACGAGATGTTGCACAGAACTTCGATCCGAAAGCTTTGGCGACGTGAGGCCCAAGGGCTGGACGTCGCCGCCGAGCCACGGAGCCACCTCGACGAGTTGCGGCCGACGCTCGAGGCCGAGCAAGGTCAGCTACGGTTCCTCGACGCGCGGATCGAGGGACTAAGCGCCGGCCTCGACCAGGCCCGGCCCGCAGTGGAGGAAGCCCAGACCCGCCTCGCCCGCGCCCGCGGCCACCTCGAACCCTAGTTCTACGGGTCGGTCAACGTGCAGAACCGGTCCGCGAGTTCACTGGCGGTCGCAGTCGCCGGCGAGGCTGCGACCAGCAACCTAACGGCCGCATGCGCAGGCGTCACGGACTCACAGACCCAAGTCCATGACCTGATGCTCAGCGCCGAGATGGCCGAGCACGGCACCGCCGCACTGTCAGAAGCCGCGCGTGCCGCCTCGTCGCCCGGTTTTCCCGGTGGGCGCGGAGCAATCCCATCGACGACGAAGCAAACCATCGAGATTTGGCCGCAGGCGGAGCGAGGCCGAAAGAAGGGCTCCGGTTTGGATCGGTAGCCAGCGATCGTCGCGGGTCGCTCGCCGACTGTGACTCGACCGTGAGCTGTGCCTTGTCCGGGCATTCGTGTGGCGGCCATCTCCTCCTCGTCGCCAGCCGGCAGCCGCTGGCCCGCCTACGTCGTGTCCGTCGCGATTGGGTTTGAGAACAACGACACGTTCCATCACCCGCGGACATTCAGTCCAGTCTCGTCCCGCTCGCGGTCCTGCTGCTTCTCGAACCCGCCACCTGCTCCCCCGGAACACCAAGCAGAAGCTGATCCGGCTCGGCTGGAACGCCAATGGCTCCTTCACCCATGCGATGAAGGATGTCTTCACCCGGACCCAAGATGACCTTTGCACCGCGTACGACGGGCACTTGTCCACATCCCTACTCCTGCGAGCCGTCCGTCCACAGATCCGCTAAGCCCGATCCTCCCAGCGTCGCTTAAGACGGAACCTTGTCCAGGGAAGGGGCGACGACCGCCTGAATTCGCCAACCGCCCGGTGGTGAAGGCGAGAGAGTGGTTCCAGCCGTTGACCGCCTTGGTCGTCCACTTGCCTATCGCGTCGTGCGGCGCGTGGCAGTCATTGCAGACGGCGACCTTGCCGTGGCTCGACTTCACCCAGCCGTCATAGTTCTCGCGCATCACATGGCAGTTGGTGCACACGGCCGGGTCACTCGAGAGATAGGCCGCGCCATCCGCGTAGCCGAAGGTGAAGACCCCGACGCCGACCAGGATGCCCATGCCGACGACCACGAGGCGGAGGAACCAGCGTCGCGTGCCGGCCGATCCGCTGCGCGAAGGCCAAGGATCCGGTTCGCCATCCTTGACCCCCTCGTCACGTCGCCGAAAGCCTGCAGGGCGCACACCGAACCTGCACTTGAACAACAACAGCAGCGCACGCATCCGGGCCATGGTCTCGCCCACCGGAAGAGGGCACCATCCGTCGGGGGTAGACATCGGATACACGCGGGGTGGCATCGGATACAGAGGGCGCGGAGGAAGCGTCGCAGATATTACGTTGCCGGGCCTGGGAAGGTGGCCGTTCTCGATGTAACTCGAGTGATCAGGGCGTGGTCCCCACAAGGAGCGGGTTCCTGACCTCTACCTCCTCACCGACTGCGACATCCCGTTTGTTCAGGACGGGATCCGCGACGGAGAGCATCTACGCGAGTCGCTGACGGCGCGTTTCAGGGAAGTGCTTGAAGCGCAGCCGGCACCTGGGTCGAGATTCATGGGTTACAGCAGGTGAGGCTGGGGCTGGCACTCGCGGCCGTCCATACGCTCGTCGGAAGCAGCTGGAACCTGGCCGATCCCCTCGGCTAAGGGCATAAGCCTCGCAGCGACCGACCTCGCTCCGTATCGACCGCTGAACATCCCCCCAGTGGTAACTCAGGCGCTGTTATCTTCGGGTGAATCAGCACAAGAGCGTCGGTCCGGGCTCTCGTCGAGACCAGTTTCAGACAACTTCGAGGAGCGCAATGACGGACTACGAGGACAGCAGCACCATGGACACCAGCACCATGGACACCAGCACCATGGACACCAGCTACCGGGACATCACCTATGAGGTCGAGGGGCCGACGGCGATCATCACGATCAGTCGGCCGCACCGATACAACGCCTTTCGCGGCAAGACGGTCGAGGAGCTGATCAAGGCGTTCCGTGCCGCCTGGGCGGACAGCCGCGTGCAGGCGATCATCCTCACTGGCTCTGGCGACAAGGCCTTCTGCACCGGCGGCGACGTCAAGCAGCGCGCCGAGACCGGCGACTACGGCCCGACCGAGAGCGGAATGTTCGAGATCGGCAACCTGCACAAGGTCATCCGTGACGTCCCCAAACCGGTCATCGCTGCGGTGAACGGTCTTGCCATCGGCGGCGGCCAGGTGCTGCAAGTGATCTGTGACCTGACGATCGCCAGCGATACCGCGAAGTTCGGTCAGGTCGGTCCACGCGTGGGTTCCTTCGACGCTGGCTTCGGCTCCGCCTACCTGGCGCGAGTTGTCGGGGAAAAGCGGGCACGTGAGATGTGGTATCTGTGCCGCCAGTATGACGCCGCCACGGCCGAGCGCTGGGGCCTGGTCAACTGGGTGGTCCCCGCCGAGAGGCTCCTCGACGAGGCCAGGGCATTGGCGAGTGAGATCGCCGAGAAGAGTCCGACCGCCATCCGGTTCCTGAAGCAGTCCTTCAATGCCGACACCGACCACCAGGCCGGCCAAAGCAACCTGGCGATGTCGGCGCTCGACCTCTTCACGAAGTCACCCGAGGGACTCGAAGGCGCAGCCGCATTCGCCGAGAAGCGCCAGCCCGACTTCCGTCAGTACGTCGGAACATGAGAGCAGTACGTCGGAACAGAGAGGGAAAGCAGGAATGAACGACGACATAGCGGTGGTCACCGGAGCCGGCTCCGGTATCGGCAGGGGAATCGCGCTCGGCTTCGCAGCCCAGGGTGCCACGGTGATCGCCGCCGACCTCGATCTTGACTCAGCCAGGACAACCGCGCAGGACTACCCCGGGCTCATCCACGCGATGAAGGTGGACGTCGCCGACCGGGCGCAGGTCGACGCGCTGCGCAGCGAAGCTCACGAAAGGGTCGGCATACCAAATATTCTGGTAAACGCGGCGGGCTGGGACCGCACCGACACGTTCCTGAACGCGTCGACCGAGTTCGCAGAGAAGGTCGTCGCCATCAACTACCTCGGCCCGGTGCACATGTGCAGCGCCTTCCTGCCCGGCATGGTCGAGTCCGGCGACGGCGGACGGGTCGTCAACATCGCCAGCGACGCCGGTCGGGTCGGTAGCAGTGGCGAGAGCATCTACGCCGGCGCCAAGGGCGGGGTCATCGCACTGACCAAGTCGCTCGCGCGCGAGATGGCCCGTTACCAGATCAACGTCAACTGTGTCTGCCCCGGACCGACCGACACCCCGCTGTTCCAGGCGCAGCCCGAAAAGCTGAAGGAAGCGCTGATCAAGGCGATCCCGTTCCGCAGGCTCGCGCAACCGCAGGAAGTCGCAGGGGCCGTCCTGTTCTTCGCCTCCGATGCAGCGTCGTTCATCACTGGCCAAGTGATCAGCGTCAGCGGCGGCCTCACCATGGCCGGCTGAGACCCACCTGATGAGGATGCCGCGTCTTCTCGATGACTACGAGTCCAGGTCCGCTGATGAGGCGATCAGGATGTGCAGGGAGCTGGTTGAGGATCCCGACTTCCCGACCGTCCAGCGGTGGCGCGAGGCCGGCGGGAAGGTTGTCGGCCACTTCCAGGTCTACTTCCCCGAGGAGATCGCGCATGCCGCGGGCATGTTGCCGTTCAAGGTGCGTGGAGCTCCGGTGGAGGCACGCCAGGCGGGGGCCCACTTCGGCTCCTACCTCTGCTCGATCCTGAAGACGTCGCTTGAGCTCGCGTTGAGCGGCCGGGTCACCCTCGACCTGTTCGTCTCGCACCCCATCTGTGACTCAGCCCGCAACCTTGCCGCAGTCTGGGGCAGGAACTTCGAGTACCCCTGCGAGATCCTCTACCTGCCGCAGAACGCGAACTCGGTTCACGCGGCGACATACCTGCGGGGTGAGTACGCCCGTCTGACCCGCGAGATCGAGAAGATTGCCGGGCACCGGATCACCGAGGATCAGCTCCGGGCCTCCCTCGGCGTGTTCAACGAGAACCGGCGCCTGCTCAGGGAACTCGGCGAGATCAAGCGCGAGACACCCTGGCTGCTGCCTGCGGACGAGGCATACTCGCTGCTCGCCGTTGGCGCGATGATCCCGCGCGAGGAGCACAACGAGCTTCTGGCCTGGGTGCTTCCAAAGATCCGTCGGGGAACCGCCCTACCCCAGGACCGGATGCGTCTGGTCCTCACCGGCGGTTTCTGCGAGCAGCCGCCGCTCGACCTGCTGCACACCATCGCACAGTTCTCCTATGTCGTCGACGACGACCTGCTGATCGGGCTGAGGTGGATCACCGAGGACATTCCGGTCGGTGCGGATCCTCTGGCCGACCTGGCCGAGTCCTACCTGGAGCGCTCCTCCTGCAGCCCCGTGCAGCACGACCTGCGCAGGCCCAAGGAGAAGATGCTCGTCGATCAGATCAAGGCCACGAATGCGGGTGCCGCGATCATCATCGCCGCGAAGATGTGCGACCCGGGTCTGGACGAAGTGGTGGCCTACACCAAGGCTCTCGACGACGAGGGTATCCCCTACTTCGTCAGTGAGTTCGAAGAGCGGATGACGAACTTCGACAGCCTTCAGATCCAGCTCGAGACCTTCATCGAGAACCTGCTCTTTACGTGAACGGAGACCACGATGTCCAGCGCTTCGGAGTCAACCAGGGATTCACCTGTCGACAAGGGAGGTTCCTCGTTCGACAAGGGAGGTTCTTCAATTGTCGGCCGCGGCAAGAGAGACGGCAACCGCCTCTTCCAGGAGTGGTACCAGGAACTCGGGACCGCCGCTGAGCGAAACGAGCACTCCGCCTATGTATTCGTGATGGGAAGCCTCACCGAGATCATGCGCAGCTTCGGTATCCACACGGTATTTCCGGAGATCAACGGGCTCCAGCAGGCCGTGCGCCGCGTCTCCGGCGATGACATCGGCCTCGCCGAGGACTACGGCTTCTCAGCCGACGTCTGTGGGTATCTCAAGGCCGACGTCGGGCTCCAGCTCCGGGGGGGCGAGCACCCCATGGGAAAGATTCCGCCGCCGTCGCTGTCTGTCCACACAAACGCCTGCAACACCTATATCAAGTGGGCCGAGATCTGGGAGCGGATGTACAAGGTCCCGATCTTCACCCTCGACATCCCCGGGACCCGCGCTGCGGGCCGGCAGACCTGGCCGGGACAAGTCGACTTTGAGAACGACCGCAAGTATGTCGCGGGCCAGATCAACGAGGTAATCCACCTCTGCGAGCAGATTACGGACAAGAAGCTCGACCTCGACAAGCTGCGCGAGGCAATGACACACACCAACACCATGAGCCGGAAGTGGAAGCGCCTGATCGAGCTCAACAAGAGCTCGCCGGCGGTCTACAACGCGATGACTGACGGCACAGTATTCCTCGGCGTGATGAACGGCTACCGCGGACGTCCCGAGGGCGCGGAATACTTCACTGATCTCGTGGAGGAGATGGAGTACAAGGCGGCCAACGGCATCGGTACCGCCTTCGAGGAGAAGTACCGCCTGGCGTTCGTTGGCATCCCGTGCTATCCGATCTTCAGGGGCTTCAGTGAGATGTTCACCGAGTGGGGCGGCTCGTTTGTTGGCTCCAGCTATCTCTGGTACGCCTCCGGCGGGGCAAATCTGGGTTACCAGTACGACCTTGACCACCCGCTCGAGAGCCTGGCAGAAGGCCTGCTGGTGACCGTCCGGGAGTCGATGGACTCGATGTTCTTCTCCGACAGGAGCCTTATCGAGATGGTAGAGCCATACGGTATCGACGGCGTCGTCTACCACTCGGTCAAGTCGTGCCGCACGGTCTCGACCGGCCTTGCCGACAACCGCCGGGCCGTGATGGAGGCAACCGATGTGGCGACCTTGTTCATGGAGTCAGACCACATGGACAAGCGAGTGGTGTCAGAGGCTCAGCTGAAGAACCGGGTGGACGCCTTCTTCGAGGGGCTCGCAGTGCGGAGTCAGCGGCGCATCTCGAACGCTGCTGCACCAGGGCAGAGCCTGAGGGCCAGAGGAGGTCACAGATGACGTATGCCGCAGGGGTCGACGTTGGTTCGACCCAGACCAAGGCAGTGATCATCGACAAGGACCTGCAGATTGTGGGTCGAGCGCTCGTCCCTACCGGTGCACACGTGGCGCTCGCGGCCGAGACCGCCTACGAGATGGCGTTGAAGCAGGGCAACCTCCACAAGGAGGGTGTCAGCTTCATCGTCGGGACCGGCTACGGCCGATACAACGTGACTTTCGGTGACGCCCAGACGACCGAGATCTCCTGTCACGGCAGAGGTGCGGTGCACCTGTTTCCGGGCACGTGCACTGTCGTGGACATCGGAGGACAGGACACTAAGAGCGCGCGCAAATAGGCCGGTGCAGGGGTCTGGCTGTGCGGGATCGTTTTCGACTTGTCGTAG
>DHJN01000171.1:0-3184 GCA_002404345.1 Actinobacteria bacterium UBA4719
TCACTCCATGTCCGGACCCCTGACCCCAGACCCACCGATGTTGCCTGAGTCTCATGCGTCTTCAGCTCCCATCCCGGCAGCGCCAGGACCAGCCAACATCTATGCAGGTGCCGGTGCAGGGAAGCTGTCCGCGACAGCGAAGCGGGCCAAGAGCCTGGTCTATGTCCCCAACTCCCAGGCAGATACCGTACAGGTGATCGATCCGAAGACGTTCACCGTGATCGGTACCTATCCCACCGGCCGCGAACCCCAACATGTCGTGCCCAGCTGGGACCTGAAGACGCTGTGGGTCAACGACGACATCGGCAACGACATGGTGCCGATGGACCCCATAACTGGCATGCCCGGCAAGCGGGTCCAGGTCGAGGACCCCTACAATCTGTACTTCACCCCCGACGGCGCGCACGCCCTGGTGATGGCGGAGCGGATGCGCCGCATCGATGTGCGGAACCCGCGGACGATGGCTCTCGAACGCTCGCTGTCGGTGCCTTGCCATGGTGTCAACCACGCCGACTACAGCGGGGATCTGTCCTTCTTCGTGGCCAGCTGTGAATTCAGCGGCAAGCTTCTGGTGATCAACCGCGATGCCACCCGGCTGACCAAAGTCATCAACCTCAACAGCACCAAGGCACCTGGTGCCCTCAGCGCCAAAAAGGCAATGCGCATGGGCGGGCCCACAGGCAACCTGCAGCCGGGCGCCTCAGCGATGCCACAGGACGTGCGCCTCACCCCTGATGGCGCACGGTTCCTGGTGGCGGACATGTTGCGCAGCGGGATCTGGGTCATCAATGCGAAGACCCAGAGGGTCGAACGCTTCATCCCCACGGGCAAGGGGGCTCACGGCATCTACCCCGACCGCGAGGGCAGACGGATCTTCGTCAGCAACCGCGGTGAGGGCTCCATCTCGGTTCTTGACGCCTCGTCGCTGGCCATCACCGCCACCTGGAGGATCCCCGGCGGAGGGTCGCCGGATATGGGCGGGGTCACCGCGGACGGCACGCAACTGTGGCTATCGGGCCGATATCACGCCGAGGTCTACGTCCTGAACACCACGAGCGGAGCTCTCATCAAGCGGATCAAGGTCAACGCAGGTCCGCACGGCCTGCTGGTGTGGCCACAACCGGGCGCATTCTCACTCGGGCACACCGGCAACACCCGATAGGCATCCAGGCGAGTCTGCGCCCGAACGTTCTCTACTCGGGGCTGTCGATCCCCTCGCCGCCGCTATGTTGACCTCCCAGGCGCGATTCCTGCTGTGGCTCCGGCGCCCCCTTCACTTCTGAGCGGTGCCCATGATCGACGCGCGTCACGTTGAACGCAGCCGCCATAGCGGCAACCCACGCAGCACCCAAGACGACGCCGCCAACCACGTCGGACAGATAGTGGACTCCCAGCGCAATGCGGGAGAAACCGATCGCCAGAACCATGAACACCGCGAACATCACGGCGGTTCTGCGCCACCATCCACGCAGTATGGGCAGGAATACAAACAACAGGATCGCGTAGCCGACCATCGCCGCCTGAGCGTGGCCACTGGGAAAGCTCAGCCCGAACTCATGGGCAACCGGGTTGATCAGCTCTGGGCGTGGTCGATGAACCGCCGCCTTGACCAGAGTGTTCAACAGCGATGACCCGACCGCCGTGACCATCACGAACAGGGCCAGCCGGGGCAGACCGCGCCAGAAGAACGTGACCACGACAACAGCCAGCACAACCAGCCATGCCAGTGCCGATCCGGAGTCGCTGATCAGCTGCATCGCGGTAACGAAACCCGCATGGGAGACCGCATATCGGTGCAAGCTGTCGCGGGCACCCTGATCGGCCGACCGCAGCGGCGCCCACCTGATCGCCACCAGCAACAGCGTCAGCGCAAAGGGCACAGCCACCGTAACCAGCGCCACGGCGGCCAACACCGCGCGTGCGCCGGCTCGGGCTGTCGGCTGGGCGGATGACGATGAAGACTTCTCCCGCGCCTTGTTCAAGGCACTCATCCTGCTCCCAGGAGGTGGCCCAAGGTTTGGCTCGAATCCACAACGGATAGGCGCACGCACTCGTTGGTCGCACGCTGACCTTCGCGGCTCATCGCAAGCCCAGAGGCGCAGCAAAAGCCGCGTCGGCCTGTGCCGCGGACAGGACGCCGGAAGCGACCAGCCGGTTCAGCACGTGACGCTGGCGAAGGCGTCCAGCGGACAGGTGGATCATCGGGTCGTACGCCGAGGGTGCCTGGACCAGACCGGCAAGCATGCTGGCTTGGGACCAGCTCAGCTGGGCCGAGGACTTGGCGAAGTAGCCATCAGCTGCGGCCGGCAGACCGTAGAAGCCTTGGCCGAAGTATGCGTCGGCAAGGTACAACCGCAAGACCTCGTCCTTGGTATAGCTCGTGTCCAGTTTCTGAGCCAGCTCGGCTTCCTGCACCTTTGTGAGGATCCCGTCGTCCTGGGGAAAGTACAGGTTCTTGGCAAGCTGCTGCTCCAAAGTGGCGCCGCCGGTGTCGCGGTTCCCGGTGAGGGTGGCGAAGGCCACCCTGACCACACTGACCAGGTCGATTCCCGGCATTTGGTAGAAGCGGCTGTTCTCGGTGGCGATCAGCGCCTGGGCTACCCGATCCGGGCGAGGCAACGCCGCGAGCTCCGGGCTGTGATGAGTGGCCAGATTTGCCCGCACCAGCTGGCCAGCGCTATCCACACTCGGCGTCAAGGGCCACAGAGCGGCGACTGCCAAGATGGGCGCGACCACCACCGCGGCGAGCAACCAAACCACCCGTCGACGCCATCGATGCTTTGTCATTGTCACCGCGGCCACCCCTTCACGGATCCGCAGCCAGCTTCACACCAGCTGTTGCCCACCGACCGTAGGCCTAATTCCTGACCGTTAGCCGTGGCCGCGCCGGGTGAGGCCGCCGACCTTGACATGACTCGTCGCGATGCTCTCATGCTGAACCCGCTGCTTGATGGCTCTTGCGTTTGCGATACTCGACGACCGTCAGGTAGACGATCACAGCATCGAACAAAGTCAGCAGGACCAGGCCTACTGAGTGCGAATAGCTGAATCGGTAGACTTGGTAGATCATGAATCCGATAGTGAGCAAGGCCCCCGCCGCGTTTCCGCTGGTCAGGGGCCTGGTCGTCTGTCTCAACACAGAGCGCGCCCGGAGGGATTCGAACCCCCAACCTTCTGATCCGTA
>DHJN01000171.1:3221-5128 GCA_002404345.1 Actinobacteria bacterium UBA4719
TATCCGTTGAGCTACGGGCGCAGGCGTCGCGTCCGGGATCGCCGTCCGCAACGTCGCGAAAGACTACCGGCTGACCGCCCTGGGACGGAAATCCGCGCCCGCCGTCAGGCAAGGGACTACAGGGAGGGGCCCTCGGCACGCAGCCGCTCGACCTCGGACATGGCCTCGCGCAGTCCGCCGAGCCATTCGTCGGTGTGCTGCCCCACCAACCGCACACACCAGGCCAGCGCCTCGGAACGGGACCGGGCCACGCCGGCATCCACGAGCGTGTCGAGCACCTGGCGCTCACTCTGCCGCAGTCGTGTCATGGCCGGAACTGCCAGGTGCGTGAAGAGCCGGCCGGTGTCGCCGATCCTCGCGCCCCAGGCG
The DNA here is from genome assembly GCA_002404345.1 of Actinobacteria bacterium UBA4719. Classification (GTDB taxonomy): domain Bacteria; phylum Actinomycetota; class Actinomycetes; order Actinomycetales; family Dermatophilaceae; genus UBA4719. The sequence continues at coordinate 3,591 of DHJN01000171.1, forward strand.
ACGCTTCGGCCGTACTTGGCCTGGGCCTCGTCAGCGATCTTCATCCGTTGCCCGCGGGTGTCCTCGCGCCAACGGGTGATCCGACCCTCGGCCGCCGCGGCCTCGCCGCTCTCGGGCGCGGGCAGCTCACCCATCACCGTGATCTCGTCGCGGTCGACCGTGACACGCAGGTCCCCGGTGAACCATTCGTCCGGGATGCGCCCGGCGAACCAGTCGGCCGCGTCCGTGGCGTCGGGCAAATCGCCCTGTTGCCAACCGCCGGGGCGACCGAAGGGGCCACCTCGTCGGGGCCCACCTGCGCCACGTCGGCCACGTGGACCTGAAGGGTTGTCGTGTTCCTGCTTCATGGCTGTCTCCCTACCTAGCGGAATTACATGGTTACATGATTACATCCATGACAACAGGCTTTACCAGGCCCGTATTCCGTGCCCGTCACCGAGGCGACGCCCGGCACCGGAGACGAAGCCGGCACCGGAGCTACGACGGGGTCGAGGACGACCGACGCGGGACGGGTTCTGTTGGTTTTCAGTGAATTCCGTCTACTTCGCAACGTCGTGATCACAAACCCGACAAAGCCGATGGAATTTGTGAGTTGATTCACGAGCGGTGGAGGTTCGCCCATTCCCTCCCACTGGCCGCCCGGCGTAGCGTGACCCAAGAAGCGCGTTCACCATGCGTACATCGGATGGTCACGGACGCTATGGAAACAATCGACGACAGGTAGCCCGAAGGGGCGCCCCGCGAAAGGGATGGCCGAATCTCATGACGACCACCGCAAAACCGCAGATCCAGAGTGACGGTGCCACCAGCCACGGCCGGCTTGCCGCCTGGGTCGCCGAGGTCGCTGCACTGACCACGCCCGACCGCATCTCCTGGGTTACCGGCTCCGACGAGGAGTGGACGACGCTGACCGACAAGCTCATCTCCTCCGGCACCTTCACCCGCCTCAACGAGGACATCAAGCCCAACTCCTTCCACTGCGCCTCCAACCCCTCGGACGTCGCGCGGGTCGAGGATCGCACCTACATCTGCTCCGTGGACGAGAAGGACTGCGGCCCCACCAACAACTGGATGGCGCCGGACAAGATGAAGGCGCTCATGAGCGACCTCTACCGGGGCTCCATGACCGGTCGCACGATGTACGTCATCCCGTTCGTCATGGGACGCCTCAACGCCGAGAAGCCCATGTTCGGCGTGGAGATCACCGACTCGGCATACGTCGTGGCATCCATGCGCGTGATGGCCCTCAGCGGCGCGAGCGTCCTGAAGAAGATCGAGGAGCTCGACGCGGACTTCGTCCCGGCGCTGCACTCGGTCGGCGCCCCGCTCAATGCCGGCGAGACGGATATTCCCTGGCCGTGCAACGACACCAAGTACATCGTGCAGTTCCCCGAGGAGCGGATGATCTGGTCCTACGGATCGGGCTACGGCGGCAACGCCCTGCTGGGCAAGAAGTGCTACAGCCTTCGTATCGCGTCCGTGATCGCCCGCGACGAGGGCTGGCTCGCCGAGCACATGCTGATCCTCAAGCTCACCTC
>DHJN01000171.1:5224-10444 GCA_002404345.1 Actinobacteria bacterium UBA4719
GAGAAGGGCAACTCGGTCTTCACGAACGTCGCCCTGACCGACGACGGCGACGTCTGGTGGGAGGGCATGGAGAACACCCCGGCCCACGCCATCGACTGGAAGGGCAATGACTGGACGCCCGAGGACGGCAAGAACGGCGTCCTGTCCAGCCACCCGAACTCCCGCTACTGCACGCCGATCGAGCAGTGCCCGATCCTCGCGCCGGAGTACAACGACCCGGAGGGGGTGCCGATCTCGGCGATCCTCTTCGGTGGTCGACGCAACACGACCATCCCGCTGGTCACCGAGTCCCGCGACTGGGTGAACGGCACGTTTATGGGCGCGACCCTCTCCTCCGAGACGACCGCCGCCGCGACCGGCAAGGTCGGGGTGGTCCGCCGCGACCCGATGGCGATGCTGCCCTTCATCGGCTACGACGCCGGTGACTATGTCAACCACTGGCTCAACGTCGGCAAGAGTGCTGACGCGACCAAGCTGCCGAAGATCTTCTACGTCAACTGGTTCCGCCGCGACGCCGACGGTGGCTTCCTGTGGCCGGGCTTCGGCGAGAACTCCCGCGTGCTCAAGTGGGTCATCGAGCGCATCGAGGGCCGCGCCGACGCCGCCGAGACCCCGATCGGCTACGTGCCGACCCCGGAGTCCCTCGACACCGATGGTCTCGACATGACGCCCGAACAGATCCAGGCGGCGCTCAACGTCTCCACCGAGGAATGGGCTGCAGAGGTGCCCCAGATCCAGGAGTGGTTCGACAAGTTCGGCGACACCCTGCCGGCGACACTGCTGACCGAGCTCGACAGCCTCAAGGCCCGCCTCGGCCTGAAGTAAGCAAGGCTCTCAACGAACGGCCCGGCCCCTTTCGCGGGCCGGGCCGTTCGTTGTTCGTGAGGTCGCACAATCCCAGGTTTGTGGACCACCCAGTCGCACAATCCCCAGGTTTGTGGACCACCCAGTCGCACAATCCCCAGGTTTGTGGACCACCCAGTCGCACAAACCCTAGGTTTGCGGACTCGCGTAGCGCTTCAGCTCGCGTCGGGCCAGAGCCATCTTGTGGACCTCGTCCGGACCGTCGGCCAGATGCAGCATCCGGGCCTGGGCGTAAAGCTCTGGCAACGGCGTGTCCTGGCAGACGCCAAGACCTCCATGTGCCTGCATGGCCCGGTCGATAACCCAGGTGGCCATCTCGGGGACAGCGACCTTGATCGCCGAGATCTCCACGGCAGCACCGCGGTTGCCGACCGTATCCATCAGCCAGGCGGCCTTGAGGACCAGCAGCCGAGCCTGTTCGATCCGGATCCGGCTCTGCGCGATCCACTCCTGAACGACACCCTGCGCGGCCAGCGGCTTGCCAAACGCGACGCGCTCCTGCACCCGCACGCACATCAGATCGTAGGCACGCTCGGCCATGCCGATCAAACGCATGCAGTGATGGATCCGGCCGGGACCGAGTCGCGCCTGGCCGATGACGAACCCACGGTTCCACTCGCCCAGGAGGTGGTCACGCGGCACCCGCACCGCGTCATACAGGATCTCGGCATGACCGCCGTGTGGACCGTCTGCGTAGCCAAGGACGTGCGTGGATCGCACCACGTGCACGCCCGGCGTGTCCAGCGGGACGGCCACCATCGAGTGACGCCGGTGGCGCTCACCCAGCGGGGCAGACAAGCCCATGACCACCGACACCTTGCACTCCGGCGCCATCGCACCACTGGACCACCACTTGCGCCCTGTCACCACCAGCTCGTCAGAGCTCTCGTCGAGCTCGATGCGGGTGGCGATGTTGTTGGCGTCCGAGGATGCGACCTCTGGCTCGGTCATCGAGTACGCGGATCGAATCGTCCCGTCCAGCAATGGTTTCAACCACCGCTCCTGAAGCGCAGGAGTGGCGAAGTGCGCAAGGACCTCCATGTTCCCGGTGTCCGGCGCCGCGCAGTTCATCGCCTCGGGCGCGAGCATCGGCGAGCGCCCGGAGAGCTCGGCGAGAGGGGCGTACTCCAGGTTGGTCAGTCCGGCTCCATGCTCGGTGCCGGGCAGGAAGAGGTTCCACAAGCCGCGTTCGCGAGCCTGGGCCTTGAGCTCCGCCATGATCGGCGGACGTCCCCACGGGTTGGTGGCGGCTTGGGCCCGGACCTCGTCGTGGAAGGTCCGCTCGCTGGGAACGATGACCTCGTCGAGGAAGGCCTGCACGCGCTCGCGCCACTGTTCGACCGTCGGGCTGTATCCAAAGTCCATGAACGACAACGTAGACCGGCCCACGCACCGGATGCATGTCAGCCCGGCCGACGCACCGGATGCATGAAGGGCCCCCAACCTCAGGTGGGGGCCCTTCACTTTGGCGGAGGCGGCGAGATTTGAACTCGCGATGGGGATTAACCCAAACCCGCTTAGCAGGCGGGCGCCATAAACCGGGCTAGGCGACGCCTCCATGCCACCTTGTCGATCGCCTTCAGTGGCGACCAGTTCGGGAGCCTGCACAGGCTACCGGCGACGGGTGCTGTTTCACAAAACTACCCGCGGTCTGGACGCAGTCGGGACCCGACTCAGTTCGGTGAGCAGATGTCGCTGGATGCACTCCGGGCCTTGATCGCAGGCGCGGACGACTCGGGGCCGGTGGTGGCCGTGTGCGTGGGCAACGGCGTGGTACCGACCCGGTTGGGCACCTGGACGACATACGGGCTGCCAGAACCCAGGGTGACCCGGATGACATCGCCCGCGGTGTCATCCTTCACCAGAACAGCGCCGGGGAAGGCCGCCGCAACGGTCCGGGCCTCCTGAAAGGCAGCGCTCGAGTAGGCAACGGTGACGCCCTTCGTGAGGTCGGTGCCCGTCGATGAACCGATGATCCTGAAACCCTGGATGCGCAGGTCCTCGGCAGCCTGCCGGGCGCGGCCGGTGACGCCCGAGGCGTTGCTGATCTGCACGGTGATCTTGTCCGGTCTGATCTTCAGCACCGGCGGTGCTGTCGACGTGCCCGTTGGTGTGGAGCCCGGCGCCGGTTTGGTGCCAGGCAAAGGGGTGTCGTCACGGATCGCCTTCCACAAGCCGTCGGCAGCCGAGGACCACTGCACGCGGTTCGGGTCCGGGGGGTAGTTCTCGATCGGCACCGTCACGAACCGGATCTGGGAGGGCTTGAGTCCGACCACGCTCTGGGCCACCTCACGAAGCGCGTTCAAGTTGCCCAGCGCGGGGTCGGTGGTCAGGGACTTGGTGGCCGCGTCGAGGAAACGGAAGAGCTTGTCCGGCCGCAAGAGCAGGTTGCTGCTCGTGGCCTCCTGGACCATCGCGGACAGGAACGCCTGCTGCCGGTTGATCCGGCCGAGGTCCGACGCGTCGTGCCCGATGTTGTGGCGCACCCGGACGAAGGCCAGCGCCTGATCGCCGGTGACCCTGCTTCGGCCGGCCGGCAGATGCAGCTTGCTCTGGGCGTCGTCGACGGCCTGAGGCACACAGACCTCGACCGAGCCGAGGGCGTCGACCATCGACCGGAATCCGAGGAAGTTCAGCACCATGAAGTGGTCGATGAAAACGCCCGTGTTGCCCTCGACCGTGCGGATGAGGCAGGCGGGACCACCAAGCTCGAAGTTGGCGTTCCACTGCCGGATCGGGCCGTCCGCAACCTTGCTGCTCGGGTCCTTGCAGTCGCGCGGCGCGTGGGTCATCGAGTCACGAGGGACACTGATCACCACCGCAGACTTTCGATCACCGGACAGGTGCAGAATCAGGGTGGTGTCCGAGCGGGCCCCCAGGCTCGTCCCGAAGGTCTTGGTGCCCAGATCACGGGTGTCCGAGCCCATCACCAGGATGTTGACCGGCTTCAGGTTGGTGAGCGAGTCAGCGACGGCGTTGTTGTGCGGGCGCTGGCCCAGCAGCTTCGAGACGTCGAACTTGGTGATGTTGCCGTTGATCTTGACGACGGCGATGACAGTCAGGACCAGCACCAACGCCAGAACCGCCGCCACAGCAATCGTGCCGCGCCGCAGCCAGGGATGGCGGTGAGCCTGTCGCAGATGCGGGTGAGCCCGTCGCAGGGCCTGCTGTCTCTCCCGGCGTGATGTGACGTGCTCGGGGTCGGCTTCGGGGTCAGCGGCTGCCTGCTCGTCGCCTGATCCCGACTCCGTCACCTGTGCACCTTTCTTGTCTTGTCAGCTCGCGCCAAGGCCCGGGCAGGAGATGTCGGTGCTGTAGTGTACTCAGCCCCGCTGGGGACAGCGTCGAACGTGCCTGCCGCGGTGCTCATCCCTCCACCGCTCGGCACGGCCAAATGGTTGGTGCCGGCGCTGGCAGGAGAGCCCAGTCGCGTCAGGGAGGGGTGTCGACCGCGTGTCAGGGGAGGGGTGTCGACCGCGTGTCAGGGGAGGGTGTCGACGCTCAGCTCGCCCTCGGCATACCGCTTGCGCAGCACCTTCTTGTCGAACTTGCCGACGCTGGTCTTGGGGACCTCGTCGATGAACGCCCAGCGCTCGGGCAGCTGCCACGCGGCGACCCTGGTGCCGAGGAACTCTTTCAGCGCCGCAGAGTCGATGGCGGAGCCGGCGACACGGACCACCGTGGCCAGTGGGCGCTCGCCCCACTTGTCGTCCGGGACGCCGACCACGCAGGCCTCGAGCACGTCGGGGTGAGCCATCAGATCGTTCTCTAGATCGACGGAGGAGATCCACTCACCGCCGGACTTGATCACGTCCTTGGCACGGTCGGTGAGCTGGAGGAAGCCGTTGGCGGTCAGGGAACCCACGTCGCCCGTGCGTAGCCAGCCGTTGTCGAACTTGGTGGCGGCGTCGGCCCGCTCAGCTTCGGTGTTGGTCCCGTTGTCGTAGTAGCTGCCGGTGATCCAGGGACCGCGGACCTCGAGCTCCCCGACGCTCTGGCCGTCCCAGGGCATCTGGGTGCCATCGGGGCCCACCAGTCGCGCCTCGAGGGAGGAGGCGATACGACCTTGGGTCTTGCGGTAGAACCAGTGCTCGTCGCCAGTCAGGCCGACCGGTGGCACGGCGGTGGACCCCAGCGGCGACATCTCCGTCATCCCCCACGCGTGGATCACCTGGATGTCGTGCCGCTCCTGGTAGGCCTTCATCAGCGACGGCGGGCAGGCCGACCCACCGACGATGACTGAGCGCAGGCTGGAGGTGTCGGTCGGGAACTCGTCGAGGTAGCGCAGCAGGGCGGTCCAGATGGTGGGGACGGCGCCCCCGCCGGTGACCCGCTCGGCCTCGATCATCTTTGCCA
>DHJN01000076.1:0-413 GCA_002404345.1 Actinobacteria bacterium UBA4719
TCGATGCCGCGCAGGATGCCCGAAGTCATCGGACCGACCGGGTGCGCGACCGCGCCCTCCAGACCCGGTTGGCGGCCCAGCTCCCCCATGGCCCGGATCTTGTCGAAGATCGCCTCCGCATCGGCCTCGATCCGGTCGGTGAGGGCCTCGACGTACCACGAACCACCGAGGGGGTCGGCGACGTTGACGACGCCGGTCTCCTCCATGAGCACCTGCTGGGTGCGCAGGGCCACCTCAGCCGACTGCTCGGTCGGCAGGGCCAGGGTCTCGTCAAGAGCGTTGGTGTGCAACGAGTTCGTGCCACCAAGCACAGCCGCGAGCGCCTGAACCGCGGTGCGCACGACGTTGTTGATGGGCTGCTGGGCCGTGAGCGAGACACCGGCGGTCTGGGTGTGGAATCGCAGCCACTGCGC
>DHJN01000076.1:507-872 GCA_002404345.1 Actinobacteria bacterium UBA4719
AATCGCAGCCACTGCGCCTTGTCCGTCTTGGCGCCATACGTGTCACGCATCCATCTCGCCCAGATCCTGCGGGCGGCGCGGAACTTGGCGATCTCCTCGAAGAAGTCGAGGTGGCTGTCGAAGAAGAAGGACAGACCGGGGGCGAACACGTCGACGTCCATCCCTCGGGATAGTCCCAGCTCCACGTACCCGAACCCGTCGGCGAGGGTGAACGCGAGCTCCTGGGCGGCCGTGGCTCCCGCCTCGCGGATGTGGTAGCCGGAGACCGACAGGGGCTTGTATGCCGGGATGTTGGCCGAGCAGTACTCCATCAGGTCACCGATGAGGCGCAGATGGGGCTCCGGCTCGAACAGCCACTCCTTCTG
>DHJN01000076.1:943-8138 GCA_002404345.1 Actinobacteria bacterium UBA4719
TTCTGGGCGATGTACTCCTTGAAGATGTCCGTCTGCAAGGTGCCGTTCAGGACGCCGGGATCGATGCCCTGTCGTTCCGCCGCGACGATGTACATGCAGAAGACGGGGACCGCCGGGCCGCTGATCGTCATCGACGTCGTCACGTCACCCAGATGAATGTCCTTGAACAGGATCTCCATGTCGGCGGCCGAGTCGATGGCAACTCCACAGTGACCCACCTCACCCAGGCTGAGGGTCTCATCGGAGTCACGGCCCATGAGGGTCGGCATGTCGAAGGCGACGCTGAGGCCGCCGCCGCCGCGGGCCAGGATCATCTTGTACCGCTCGTTGGTCTGCTCGGCGTTGCCGAAGCCGGCGAACTGCCGGATCGTCCAGGGGCGACCGCGATGTCCCGTGGCGTGCAGCCCCCGGGTGAAGGGGAACTCCCCCGGCCAGCCGATCCGCTCAAAACCCGGTATGGCCGCCGCCACCTCCTCGTCGGAGCCCGTCGGCCCATAGACAGGATCGACCTCCACACCGGACAGGGTGGTGAAGTCCGCATCGCGCACCAGGCCCTTGGCGAGCGCCGCGTCATACCGTTGCTGCCAACGGGACTGACCGGACATGGGAACTTCGGTGGGCTGCGCGCTGGGGGTCGTCTCCTGGGTCATGATGACAATTTACTAGGACGTCCTAGTAAATGTCACCGGCCTGTCACGAATGAAGTTGGTCAGGATCGACCAACGTCGGCCGTTAAACTGGGCATCATGCACCCCCTGACCTCCCTGCGACAGCTTGTCGTGCGACTCCTGCCCGAGCTGACGAAATTTGGCCTGATCGGGCTGATCGGGCTGCTCGTTGACGTCGGCGGATTCAACGCGTTGCGCTTTGTCGGTGGCGAAGGACCGCTCTACCACCAACCCCTGACTGCCAAGGTTCTCTCGACCACTGCGGCCACGGTGGCGTCCTGGCTGGGCAATCGCTACTGGACATACCGTCACTCCCGACGAGCGGCCATGCACCACGAGTTCGGCCTCTTCGTGGTGGCGTGCAGCATCGGGTCAGCCATGGCAGTGTCCTGCCTGGCGATCTCGCACTACGTGCTCGGCTTCACCTCGCCGTTGGCCGACAACATCTCCGCCAACATGGTCGGGCTACTGCTCGGGACGACGTTCCGCTTTTGGGCCTACCGCACCCACGTGTTCAGCGAACACCCGCAGGTTGACGTCGAATCCGACCTCGACGCAACCGCATCGACACCACGAGCCTGATCATCTCCAGTCCGAGATCGATCGTCTTGCGCATGTCACCCGTCACCGAGGACACACCGACCCGCGGGTGATAGTTCACCGGCACCTGCACGATCCTGGCCTGCGTGATGACCGCGAGGAGCAGCATCTCCAGTCCGTACGCCGAGCCGTCGAGCGACGACTTCGCAAGGACCTTCTTCGCGTGCTCGCGGGTGATTACCCGGAAGGTGCAGCCCACGTCGCTGAGGTATGACGTGTTGTACAGAACCTCGATGAGCTTGGCCACCGCCCAGTTCCCCCACTGCAGGAACCACCCCATGTTGGCGCCATCCCAGATGAAGTTCGAGACCGTTCGCGAGCCGACGACGAAGTCACATTCGGCGGCGAAAGCAAGCAGCTTGCTGAGGTCGGCAGGGTTGAACGTCCCGTCGGGCTCGCAGATGGCAACCAGATCGGTGTCAACGGCAGCCAGACCCGCCCGGATTGCTGCGCCGTAGCCCTGACGGGTCTCGACCAGCTCACGCGCCCCGGTCTTGGCCACCTCCTCGGAGGTTCCGGCTGCGGCGTTGTTGTTCACTACGAGGATCTCGTCAACGAAGCCCAGCGCCTCAAACCCGCGAATACACTCCGCGATGCTGTCTTTCTCGTTGTACGTCGGCAGGACCACCGAGATCGATCTGTCGTTCCACACGGGCTACTCCTTCGAGGGGGTTCAAGTTCGGGAACTGCTGACAATGCTGGCGCCAGGTCGCGATGACCCGGCCGCGCCAAGGTCATCGCGACGCGACGACCAGCATCTGTCCGGCCAAGGGTTTGATCGGTGAACGCAGGTACCACGGAACGAGAAAGGTCAGGCCGGAGCCGCGCGCCTTCAGCGTCAGCGGCAGGAAGCGAGCATGGACGGCCTCGATCGTCCAGCCCTCGGCGACGAGGTAGTCGGGAAGCGACTTGTCGGTGTAGATCGCGACATGGGTGAAGTCGTCGAAGTAGTGACCCGGCTGAAGCCTGAAGTTCGGCTGCATGAGGATCAGACGGCCACCCGGACGCAACACCCGACGGGCCTCAGCCAGCAGTCTGGACGTGTCGGCGCGCTCGAGATGCTCCAGCAGGTTGGAGGCAAACACGACATCGAAGCTCGCGTCGTCGAACTGGTGCAGATCGGTGCAGTCCCCCACAACCGACTCGACGTGTGCGGCCGCCGAGCGCTTGACGGTAGCGTCGAGGTCCATCGCCACAACCCGTCCGCCGCTGACGTGGTTGGCGAAGTCACACCATCCGGCGCCGAGCTCCAGGACGTCGGCATCCGGTGCGATCCAGCGGGTGAGATAGGTGCAGAGGTGCTTCCAGACCTTGTTCCGGCTCGCGCTCGGCGCCAGGCGGGTCTCGAAATAGCCAGGCACGTAAACGCCAGATTCCGGTGCTTCCTGAGAAGCGGGGGGTGTTTCGCCGGACAGTGGGTACCTCCAGAGGACGATCATGGGTAGGAAACGCCTCGCAGCCTAGCAGTCGGGCTTTTGAGCTCGTCCGTCATAGACTCTGTGTCGGTCCACTCCCCTTGGTGGCACCGTGTCACCACAGGGAGAGCCTTGAGTCAGACCCGTCCAGACCGTCCCGACAAAACGTCGCTCAGCGACAGCACCACGAGATCCCGACTTGCCCCAGGTCTCGACGTGCTCGGTCGGTTCGCTCCCGCGGTCGCCCTCGTCGGCTTGTTGGTCTTTGCCATCGCGGCGGACCTCCCGTTGAGCAGTGCGCTGCGCGCAATTGTCGCCCTGCTGCTGACCCAGGTGCTTCCGGGCGCCCTCATCTGGCGTCTGGTCCGGCCCCGTGACGGCTCCTGGCTCGAGGATCTGGCGATGGGTTTCGCTATCGGCTCGGTCATCGCGATCGGCGCCCAGACCGTGGCCAGCGCCGGCCGCATGCCGTGGCTGTCAACGGGTATCTCACTCGGGATCGTCATCCTGCTGGCCGGCCTGCCTGCGTCCAGGCGCCGGATCCTCGAGGCACACACCTCACCGCTGCCCTGGTGGTTCGGGTCACTAACCTCTCTGACGACCGTGATCGCCATCCCGCAGCTGCTCGGGTACTTCCGTCAGGTCCCACTGACCTGGGCCTCTGGTTACCAGCGACCGCACGTGGACGCCTACCTGCATCTCGCACTATCGGCCGAGCTGGCCCATCGAGGCCCGGTGACCTTTCCCTGGGTGGCCAGCGAGCCTCTGGCATACCACTGGTTCAGCCATGCCTGGGTCGCGAATCTCTCCGTGGTCTCCGGGGTCGAGCTGGACGAGACGCTGTTCCGGTTCATGCCGGCCTTTCTCCCACTTGCCGTAGTCCTCATCGTTGCCACAGCCGCCATGCGTCTGACCGGCAGGGCCTGGAGCGGCCCGGTCGCGGCTGTTCTTACTCTCGCCGGAGGTGACCTCGACCTCTTCGGCATGCCGTCCGTCAGGGGGGCCTTGGCGCCGTTGTCACCCAGCCTGGGCCTGTCGGTGCCCATGCTCGTGTCCCTGGTGGTTGTTCTCGCATGCCGTTGGCGGGGCGAGGCGCGATCCGGTGCCATCCTGCTGATCCCGGTGCTCGGCATCGCTGCGGCAGGCACAAAGGGCTCAACCCTGCCCCTGGTCGTCGCCGGACTCGGGACCGCAGTTGGAGCCGCCCTGCTGTTCAACCGCTCCCGTCTACGGACGCTGATCCCCGAGCTCGCAATAGTGGTCGGTTGCCTCGGATTCGCGATGCTGGTGGTCTTCCACGGTTCCGAAGCTGGCCTTCGACTCGATCCCCGCCACGCACCTGAGGCCACAGGCCTCTTCAAGAGGCTCGGTGGTCCCCATGCCGTCAATACCTACGCCGACTTTGCCCTCGTCGACCTTGCGGTGATGTTCGCTGTACTTGCCCGAGGTACCGGCCTGCTCCTCGTACTCGCAACGCGGCAGGGTCGCCGCGATCCTCTGACCTGGGTGCTGACTGGCGGAAGTCTGGCGGGCGCGGGCGCCTTGGCCGTGTTCACCCACCCCGGCAACAGCCAGTTCTACTTCGCCGACAGCGCCGTACCCCTCCTTGCACTCGGATCTGCGGTTGGCCTGGCGTCCCTCGTCAACAAGATGGGGACCAAGATCCAGTGGTCCGTCCTGATCGGGCTGGTCGGCGGAGCCATCATGGCCCTCCTACCCACTGCGCTCATCGGCGTGCTGACCCCGGCCGGGTCAATCCCCCAGGCCATCAAGCTGCTCGCGATCGCCGGCGCAGTGCTGGTCCTGGCCGGCGTTCTGTCCGCCCTGACGGCCAGGCCCCGTCGGGCGGCAGTCCTGGGTGCCGTGGTGGTCACCCTCCTGTCCGCCGGGGTCATATCGGTCGTTGAGGCGACGGCCAAGACGCACCTGTCGGCTGCCCTGCCGCACGTCACCTCCAAGGAGGCATTGGCGGTGTCCCGCGACCAGATTGTGGCGGCCCGGTGGATCCGTGACCACTCCTCCATAGAGGACATGGTCATGACCAACCGGCACTGCGTCACGCCGGCTTCCCCCACGAACGGCTGCGACAGCCGTCGGTGGGTGGTGGCGGCATTCAGCGAACGGCAGATGTTGTTGGAGGGCTGGACCGCGACACCACGATCCACAGATCTGGCGCCAGTGGGTCGAGAGTCGATCACCATCGCCTACTGGAAGCCCGAGCTTCTCGCCCTCAACGACGGCTTCATCGCGAAACCAGACGCCGCGGCAGCCACCAAGCTCAGTGCCATGGGCGTTCGATGGGTCTACGTCGACTTCACCAGGCCTCATGCCCGGACGCTCGAGCCCTTCGCGCACCTGAAGTTCCACACCCCGGGTGCAGACGTCTACCAGCTGCCACCCACCAGCTGACCGGCTGATCCCGATCTGTCCTACCCGGTGAAGTCGCCAGCCGCGACCCGCACCTTGCGCAGCAGGGCGAAAAGCTGCTCCTGCTCGGCTGCGGTCAACGAGCCCAGACTGAACCCGGCGGCCACCAGGTCCTTGGTGGCCGCCTCCATGACCTCGCGACCCTGGGGCGTTATCGTCGCGAGCATTCCGCGACCATCTGCCGGGTTGGGAGCCCGTTCGACCAGACCGTGACCGGCCAGACGCTGAATGATGTTGGTGACGCTGGTGGGATGGACCATCAGCCGCTGCCCGATCTTGCTCATCGGCAGGCGTCCTTCGCGGCTGAACGCCAACAGGACCAGAGCCTCATATCGCGCGAACGTCAGCCCGTGTCGACCCACCGTGGCGTCGAAATCACCCAGGAGCAGCTGCTGCACGCGCATGACCGAGGTTGCCGAGGCCATCGCGACCGACTCCGAGCGCGCACCCCAGCGAGAGCGCCAGAGCTCGGCGGCGCGACGAATCGGGTCGAACGGGAGCGCAAGCGGTTTGGCCACGGCGACACGCTAGCGCTCAACCGCCGCAGATCGGCGGACCATTCGTATCTCGGAAGCGCCGGTGACCTCATCCACTGTCGTGGCGCCCTCGATCCGGAAGCCGTGTCGGCTGTAGAACCCTTGAGCGCGCGCGTTCTCCGTGAGGACCCACACGGTGGTGGCATTGTCGCCGACGGTGACCCGCAACAGGTCGTCAGCCACCCCGCTGCCTTGCTGCTCGGCAATGACATTGATGGAGTAGAGCTCCCAGTCCGTCGGGGCGTCTTCGTCGCGAGTGGCCCCGGCTGTGGCCAGACCGATGATCGTGCCAACCTCATCAATGGCCGCGGCGACCCTGGACTCGGGTTCATCCACCTCGAGGCGCAACCACCATCGCCGAGCAGGGCAGCTCATGAACCCTTCTGGCGGTCAAGGGCCTTCTCCAATCGCTCGACCTTGGCGGTGAGCTCCCCCTCAAAACCGGGGCGGATGTCGGCCTTGAGGACCAGGCTGACCCTCGGGCCAAACGCTCCAACGGCCTCGCAGGCTCGGCGCACGACGTCCATGCACTCCTCCCAGGTCCCCTCGACCGTGGTGAACATCGAGTCGGTCTGGTTGGGCAGACCTGAGTCCCGCACAATCTTGACTGCCGCAGCGACGGCCGCACTGACCGACCCCCTACCGTCCGGGTCATCGGAACCGGATGGGGCGACGGAGAAGGCAATCAACATGTACCCGATCGTAAGACCTAGGGTCAGCACATGAGTTGGCGTCCCCTGGAGAACTTTGACTGGAACTCGCGTTCGTGCGGGCTGCACGGCCACGCCACCTACGCCCCCACCGAAGAGGTCCTTGCTGCAAAGTTGCAGGCGACCACCCCGTCGGGCCACGCGTGGCGCTGCCTGCGGTGTGGCGCCTACGTCCTGGGTCCGCCTCAGGGTTCGGGACCCGCCAATGCCGCACCGATCGTGTTGCGTGGCAAGGCTCTTCGCGACGCGTTCATCTTGAGGTTCCTGGCTCTGGAACGGGGCATCCGGGGTCTGCTTCTCGTTGCCCTGGCCTACGGCATCTGGAGGTTCGACGGCTCGCGAGTGGCCCTCCAACGCGTGTTCGACGACTACCTGCCTGCGCTGAAGCCGCTGGCCAGCAAGCTCTCGATCGACATCCAGGAGAGCGGCCCGGTTCATCTGATCCAACAGGCGTTCACGGCCAAGCACTCCACGCTGCTTCTGGTGGCCGGCGGGGTGCTGCTCTACGGGATGATTGAGCTGACGGAGAGCGTGGGCCTGTGGTTGATAAAGCGCTGGGGCGAGTATGTCGCGGCGGTGGCCACGACGATCTTCATCCCGCTCGAGATCTACGAGCTGATCGAGAAGGTCACCTGGCTGCGCGTCACTGCCTTGGTCGTCAACCTCTTCGCGATCGCCTATCTGGTCTACACCAAGCGCCTTTTCGGGGTCCGCGGCGGACATGCGGCATTCGCGGCCGAGCGGCGAGAAGACTCGCTGCTCGAGCTTGAGAACGCAGCAACCTCCGCTGGTGCTCCTGTGAGCTAGGTAACGGCCGCGCGTGAGGCAACAGCGCGTGA
>DHJN01000076.1:8245-20511 GCA_002404345.1 Actinobacteria bacterium UBA4719
CAGCGCGTGAGGCAACAGCGCGTCAGGTCACGGCGGCGAGGATCCGGTCGGCCGCGGCATAGGGGTCACTGGTGCCGTCAACAACGTCCCCGGCAAGCTCATCCACGCCCTGCCCATGGCGCAGGTCCCCTATCCGAGAACGCAGTGCCTGTATGGCGATCGCCTCGATCTCGTCGCCCGCTCGGCGCACGCGGCGATCTCGTAGCGCCCCGGAGGCTTCCATCCAGGCGAAATGATCGTCGATCGAGGTCATCACCTCGTCGATGCCCTCTCCCTTGGCCGCAACGGTTTTGAGCACCGGCGGGCGCCAGAGGTTGGGCTCGGTGCGGTCCCCCAGGCTGATCATGTGCCGGATGTCACGAACCGTCGCGTCAGCGCCCTCGCGGTCCGCCTTGTTCACGACGAAGATGTCGCCGATCTCCAGGATTCCGGCCTTGGCTGCCTGGATTCCGTCGCCCATCCCGGGTGCGAGAAGCACCAGGGTGGTATCGGCCAGACCGGCCACCTCGACCTCGCTCTGGCCCACGCCCACCGTCTCGACCACCACGACGTCGCAGCCCGCGGCGTCCAGGACTCGCAGCGCCTGAGGAGTCGTCCACGACAGGCCACCGAGGTGACCCCGACTGGCCATCGAACGGATGTAGACCTCGGGATCGAGCGCGTGGTCCTGCATGCGGATCCGGTCACCCAGCAAGGCGCCACCGGAGAATGGCGAAGAGGGGTCAACTGCCAGGATGCCGACTCGTTTGCCCCGAGCCCGCAAGGCACCGACCAGTGCGTTCGTCAAGGTCGACTTGCCCACACCGGGGCTGCCAGTGATACCGAAGATATGCGCGCGACCCGTGTGCGGCGCCAGGGCTGCCATCACCTCGCGCAGCGCCGGGTGGCCGTCCTCGACCAACGAGATCAGCCGGGCGACGGCACGCGGAGCCCCTGCCCTGGCCGCAACGACCAGGGCAGGGACATCAACGGATCTGCTTGCCATCAATGGAGCTTCAGCGCTCTGTCGCTGTTGGGGTCACTGCTTGGGAACGCGAACGATCAGTGCGTCACCCTGCCCGCCGCCACCGCACAGAGCGGCCGCACCCACGCCGCCACCACGGCGGCTGAGCTCCAGGGCGAGGTGCAGCGTGATGCGGGCCCCCGACATACCGATCGGGTGCCCTACTGCGATCGCGCCACCGTTGACGTTGACCTTGTCGGCGTCGATGCCGAGGAGCTTGGTGGACGCCAGCCCCACAGCAGCGAATGCCTCGTTGATCTCGACCAGGTCGAGATCGGCCGGGCTGATGCCCTCCTTCTGGCAGGCCTTGGCGATGGCCTGCGCCGGCTGACTCTGCAGCCTGGAGTCAGGACCGGCGACAACGCCATGCGCTCCGATCTCGGCGAGCCAGGTCAAGCCCAGCTCTTCGGCCTTGGTCTTGCTCATCACCACGACCGCTGCAGCTCCATCGGAGATCGGCGACGAGGAGCCAGCCGTGATGGTGCCGTCCTTGCGGAACGCGGGGCGCAGCTTGCTCAGGCTCTCGGCGGTGGTGTCCGCACGGATGCTCTCGTCGACCTTGAACTCGATCGCGTCGCCCTTGCGCTGAGGAATCGAGACCGCGACGACCTCGTCGTCGAACAGCCCGTCCTTCCAGGCTCGCGCGGCCAGCTGGTGGCTGCGGGCCGAGAACTCGTCCTGCTCAGCGCGGGTGAACTCCACGTCATCGGCGTTGCCATCCTCGGTCAGCAAGCCCATCCCCTGGTCGGTGAACGAGTCCCACAGACCGTCGGAGTTCATGTGATCGCTCATCGTGACATCGCCGTACTTGTAGCCCTCGCGGCTCTTCTGCAGCATGTGCGGAGCGTTGGTCATCGACTCCTGGCCACCGGCCACGACGATCTCAAACTCACCTGCGCGGATCAGCTGGTCGGCCAGGGCGATGGCGTCAATCCCTGAGAGACACACCTTGTTGATGCTCAGCGCGGGAACGGTCATCGGGATGCCGGCCTTGGTTGCGGCCTGACGTGCGGGGATCTGGCCGGCGCCGGCGGTCAGCACCTGGCCCATGATCACGTAGTCCACCTGGTCGCCTCGCACACCTGCCCGGTCCAAGGCGCCCTTGATGGCCACACCCCCGAGGTCTGCTCCGGAGAAGTCCTTCAGGGAGCCGAGCATCTTGCCCAACGGGGTGCGCGCTCCGGCGACGATCACTGATACGGGACGTTCGGTCATAACGGTGCCTCCAACGACAAGGGGTAAGTACTGGGCGTTCTGCAGGCTTGCGGACAAGCCGAATTACCCGGACAAGGCGGGTTCGCCGTCATTCTAACCGCGCGACACGGAATGCGGACCGTGGCAATGAACACACCCACCTGTCCGGGCCGGCCCAGGGCGGTTGAGGACACGCCTAGGCTGGCCCACATGACCCAACAGACTGCCGACCTATTCACCGCGATCGACCACGTTGGCGTGGCCGTGAGCGACCTCGACGCGGCGATCACCTTTTACGCCGACACCTACGGGATGACCCTCGTGCACGAGGAGGTCAACGAGGAGCAAGGCGTCCGTGAGGCGATGATGGCGGTGGGCGCCTCCGGTTCATGCATGCAGCTGCTCGCGCCGCTCTCACCGGAGTCGACGATCGCCAGGTTCCTGGATCGTTCGGGCCCCGGAGTTCAACAGGTCGCCTACCGCGTCGTCGACCTCGACGCCGTCTGCGCGACGTTGCGCGAGCGGGGACTACGCCTGCTCTATGACGTACCGCGCCGCGGTACCGCGAACAGTCGGGTCAACTTCATCCACCCCAAGGACGCCGGCGGGATCTTGGTCGAGCTCGTCGAGCCGGAAACCTCCTCCGTCTGACACATCGGAGAACTTGCGCACATCGGAGAACTTGCGCCTCGTCAGTCGGCTGCGTCTTCTTGCCGTCAAACCACCGAATCCCCCCGACATCCAACGCGATTCGGTGGTTTCGGCGCAACAAGCCAGGTTGGGCTCAGGGATCGCTCGTGGTGTCGAGCTGAGCAGCGGTCAGAATCACCAGGGACGAAGTCCAGGCCAACGGCGCCGGACCGGCGGGGGCGCCGCTGGCCAGCACCTTCTCGGGCAGGCTGCCCCACTGGGTGCGGTGAGCGCTGAGCCAGTCCATCCAGTACTCCGCCACCCCGGGCCGCCCGCTCATCGCAGCGGTGTAGGCGACCAGTGCGGTCTCCGGCGTCCACGAGATCCCGTCCTGCTTCCACTGCGAACCGGGGGCCAGACCCCCTGCGGGTCGTAACGCGTCGGACTGGTAGCGCCTCCAGGCGTTCACCACCTGCGTGGACGGTGAGTCCGCGAACGGTGGCATGAGGAAGGTGACCGCCGCGTCCAGACCCCCGCCGCCCAACCGCAGTAAGCCGAACCGTCCGTCGCCGAACCGTCCGTCGCCGAACCGCTCGTAGCCGTCGCCGAACCGTTCGCTGACGATGGTCTGCAGTCGCGAGGCCGCGGCCCCGGAACGTTCGGCCAGCACGGGCTCACCGAGCTCGCCATACATCCTCTGGCTGGCCTGTAGACCCGCCAGCAGCGGCGCCACCGTGCCCAGAGACGTACGACGGACCCGCACCTCCCAGTAGTCGGGCGAAGCGGGCGGGAGCTGCCGGCCGTCCTGCGTGACCGCCAGTGCGAACCCGGTGGCGCGGTCGAGCAGCGACCGCAGTCCCGCCGGAAGACCGGCGTCCCCCGAGGACCGACTGACCTCCCCAGCCGCCCACAACGCCCAGCCCGCGCCGTCAGACTGGCGGGCCCGACCGTCCGGCGGGCCACTGCCGTCAAGGAGGTACCGGGCCTCGAAACCACCGTCCCCCAGCTGGACGCGCTGCAGGAAGGTCAACGCCTTCAGTGCTTCAGCATGATGGCCTGTGCGGGCCAGCGCGACGGCAACGAACGCGGTGTCGCGTGGCCACGCGTAGTTCCACCGATCCCCCGCCCCTGCCGCCACCGCACCTCCCCGCCGGGAGAGCTGGTGCAGGTCGAGCAGCGCCGTCCGAACCATCGCCTCCCAGCGCGTGCCCTTGCCGGGGACCGAGCCCAGGGACAGCCACGCAGCATCGGCAATCGGTCCCCGGGGATCCAGCCCGGGGATGTCCTGGGTGGCTCGCCAGCTGGGGCTGGTGATGAGATTCGGTTGAGCATCGGGCGTCGCCGTTGCCGTGACCGCGATCAGGGCGGCTAACACCGCCACAGTGCCCAGGACCGCGGCAGACCAAGCCAGACCTCGCCGCACATCTCTCCCTGTTGCCCCGGTCAGCGTCGACCCGGTCAGCGTCGCCCCGGGCAGGTCGGCGTCGCACCCATCACCTTGAGCCACAGTGTGACACGACGCCTGCGCAGACGCGCGGCTACGATTGGGCCCGTGGCGTTGAACAGGCGGGACTTTCTGACCGGGATGGGTGCCACGGCCCTCGGAGGGCTCGGGATGTTCGGCGCCGAGAAGGGGTATGCCGCGGCTCACCGCACGTCTCCCCTGCAGTTCTATGGCGGGTTCGCATCGGGGGTCCACCCGGACCTCTCGCTGCCCTCGGTGCCTGGAAGCTCCATGGTCTGGTCCGGCATGACGAACCGCCGGCGAGTGGCGCTGACGTTCGACGATGGTCCGCTGCCGGACTGGACACCCCGGGTGCTTGCGGCCTTGGCCAGGCACCATGTCCCAGCGACCTTCTTCCTCAAGGGCATCAACGTGCTACGTCACGGAGCCATCCACCGCGACTCCGTCGGCACCCACGAGCTGGGTAACCACACGTGGGACCACCCCGACCTCGCCCGGCTGGACTACGGCGAATGCATTGACCAGCTCGAGCGCACCTCGGCGATCATGCAGAAGGTGTACGGGACCCGCCCCACCTTGTTCCGACCTCCATATGGGCACCTGGCTGGCTCTTCCGTGTTGGCCGCAGCCGAGCAGAGGCTGACCACTGTGCTGTGGAGCACCCAGACGAACGAGAATCGCTTCGAGGACAACCCTGTCGGCATCGTCGCCTCTGTCCGCAAGGCCGCGCAGCCCGGCTCGATCATCCTCTGCCACGACACCGGACCAAGCAACCGACTCGTGACCATCGACAATCTCGATGCAATCATCACTGGTCTGCTGGCCGACGGGTTCGCCTTCTCGACCGTCTCGGAGCTCTGTGGGCTCACCGGTGAGCGAGGTCACCGTGTGGGGGGAGTCTCATAGCCTTCCCAGTCCGGCCTACTCACAAGTAGGTTTGGCCAAGACATGCCCCAGCCCAGACGTGGACTGGCCAAGACACGTCTGGGTCCATGCATGTACATTCTGACTTTCCCGTCCGTTTCTGAGGAGTACACACGATGCAGGCCATTCGCGAGGCAATCCTCTCCGGCGACCGATCGCCGGAGACTTTTGCCGCGCTGGAGATCCCGGCGAAATACCGCGCCGTCACGGTGCACAAGGACGAGGCCGACATGTTCGCCGGCCTGGCCAGTCGGGACAAGGACCCACGCAGCAGCCTGCACGTCGACGAGGTCGACGTCCCCGAGCTCGGCCCGGGCGAGGCGATCGTGGCCGTGATGGCCAGCGCGATCAACTACAACACCGTGTGGACCTCGATCTTCGAGCCCATGTCGACCTTCGGCTTCCTCGAGCGCTACGGCCGGATCTCGCCACTGACCAAGAGGCACGACCTGCCCTACCACGTGATCGGCTCCGACCTGTCCGGCGTCGTGCTGCGAACGGGCCCCGGTGTCAACGCCTGGAGCCCCGGCGACGAGGTCGTGGCGCACTGCCTGTCCGTGGAGCTCGAGCACGCCGACGGTCACAACGACACGATGATGGACCCCGAACAGCGCATCTGGGGGTTCGAGACCAACTTCGGCGGTCTGGCCGACCTCGCGCTGGTCAAGACCAACCAGCTGATGCCCAAGGCCGGTCACCTGACCTGGGAGGAGGCTGCCTCGCCCGGACTGGTGAACAGCACGGCATACCGCCAGCTGGTCTCGCGCAACGGCGCCGGGATGAAGCTCGGCGACGTCATTCTCATCTGGGGGGCCAGCGGCGGACTCGGCTCGTACGCCACGCAGATGGCGCTCGCCTCCGGGGCCACCCCGATCTGCATGGTCTCCAGCCCTGACAAGGCCGAAATCTGCCGCAAGATGGGTGCCAAGCTGGTCATCGACCGCAGCCAGAAGACGGGCGAGGGTTACAAGTTCTGGTCGGACGAGAACACCCAGGACCCGCGCGAGTGGAAGCGCCTCGGCGCCAAGATCCGCGAGCTGACCGGCGGCAAGGATCCCGACATCGTCTTCGAGCACCCCGGCCGCGAGACGTTCGGCGCCAGCGTCTTCGTCGCGCGTCGGGGTGGCACCATCGTGACCTGCGCATCGACCTCCGGGTTCATGCACGAGTTCGACAACCGCTACCTGTGGATGAACCTCAAGCGCATCATCGGCTCCCACTTCGCCAACTATCGCGAGGCGTGGGAGGCCAACGACTTGATCACCCGCGGGCTCATCCACCCGACGCTGAGCAAGACCTACCCCCTGGAAGAGGTCGGTCAGGCGGTGTACGACGTTCACCGAAACCTGCACCAGGGCAAGGTCGGCGTGCTCGCCCTCGCCCCGCAGACCGGTCTCGGCGTCACGGACCCGGAGAAGCGGGAAGCGCTCCTGCCCGCGATCAACCGCTTCCGCGACGCCTGACCCAGCGTCAGACCTGGGGGAAGGAGACCTCGCCGTCCCAGGTCGTCGGCAGCGGCGCGGCACCCGGGCTCACGGTGGCCACGATCTCGTCGAGCGCCCGGCGCACGAAGTTCTCCCCCACCCACAGATGCTTGGCGCCCTCGACGCCAACCACCCGTGCCTGGGGAATGGCGCTGAACCGCCGCAACGCCTCGTCGGGTCGCAGGTAGTCGTCGAGCTCGGGCACGAGTGCGACCACCGGCTTGCCCGAAGCGGCCCACCCCTGCAGGTGCTCCGGGCCGCTGAACCGCAGCGGCGGGCTGAGCAGGATGGCGCCAGCGACCGCCGGGTCGTTGCCGTACATCAGGGCGAGGTCGGATCCGAAGGACCACCCGAGCAGCCACCGATTCACCAGCGGGGGGGCCTGGGCAAGCTGGGCGAACTCGATCGCCGCCGCGACGTCGAAGCGTTCGTCGCGGGCCTCGTGGAAGCTGCCCTCGGACGTGCCCCTCGACGAGGTCGTGCCACGGGTGTTGAACCGCAGGACGGCGATGTCGGCCAGCGCCGGGAGACGATAGGACGCCTTCTTGAAGACATGACTATCCATGAAGCCACCGTGGGTGGGCAACGGATGCAGGGTCACCAGGGTGGCAACCGGGTCCCGCTCGAATGGCAGCGCCAGCTCCCCCACCAGACGCAGGCCATCGGCCGTATGCAGCTCGATGTCATGTCGGCGTGCCGGGAGCACCGTGTTGGCGCGAATCGTATGCGTGCCAACAGTATTCATCAAGAGTCCGTATTCATCGAAAGGATCCTCTGGGTGCGCGCCGGCCACGAGCGGTCCAGCAGGGGGTGTGCCAATGCCGGCGATCATCCAGGCCGCCCATGCCCTCGGCCGGCCAGGCCACCACATGCGGTGTCCCGGGCGCCACCTCTTGCTGGCAGCCCGGGCACCGGTAGGACTTGGTCGAGCCGGCACCGCTGACCCGGCGGACGAACCACTCGCCGTCGCTGTGGGACTCACGGCGTTCGACCCCACCGATGGCTCGGTTCAGATCGAGCTCCGTGTCCTCACGGCGTCGGCGGTGGGGTCGGGGCATGCACCGATTGTCGCAGGCCGACTTCAGGCGTACGTGCGGAACCCTCGCCCCACCTTGCGGCCGAGGTAGCGGGCCGTGACGAGCTGCTCGAGCAGCGGTGCTGGGCTGAACCCGCGCTCCCGGAACTCGAGGTACAGCTCACGCTGGATGGCAAGGGAGACGTCGAGACCGACCGCGTCGAGAAGCTCGAACGGACCCATCGGGTAGCCACAGCCGGTCTTCATGGCGGTGTCGATGTCATCGGCGCTGGCGTAGTGCTCCTCGAGCATCTTGACCGCGTCGTTGAGGTAGGGGAAGAGCAAAGCATTCACGATGAAGCCTGAGCGGTCCCCACAGGTCACCGGATGCTTGCTGATCTCCCGGCACAGGTTCTGCACCGTGGCCACCACGTCATCAGCGGTTGAGACTGTGTGGACGACCTCGACGAGCTTCATGATCTGGGCAGGGTTGAAGAAGTGCATTCCCACGACGTCCTGCGGGCGCTTGGTCATTACCGCGCACTCGATGACCGGCAGCGANNGAGGAGGTGGTCGTCGCCAGGATCGCACCCGGCTTGCAGATCTCGTCGAGGTTCTCGAAGAGCGCCTGCTTGACCCTGAGGTCTTCCACGACGGCCTCGACCACCAGATCGACCTGTGCCAGGTCCTCGAGCTTCGTGGTGCCGTTCAGACGCCCAGTGGCCGCGTCACGGTCCTCCTCCGTGAGCTTGCCACGCTGGACCGCCTTCTCCAGGCTCTTGGCGATGGCCGCCTTGACTGCAGCGACCTTGGCCGCGGAGCGGGCCACGTACGTCACGTCATACCCGGCCTTGGCGAACACCTCGACGATCCCGGTCGCCATGGTGCCTGAGCCGACGACGCCAACGGTCCTGATGGTTCGCAGGCCACCCTCTTGGAAGCCGCCATCGAGCGGGGTGAGGTTGTCGGGGACGACGGTGGAGCTGCCGGCCTCGTCGTAGGTGTAGAAGCCGCGGCCGGTCTTGCGACCCTTCAGCCCGCCGGTGACCATCTGCTTGATGATGGGGCTCGGCGCGTGCAGCCGGTCGCGTCCCTGCTTGTACATCGTGTCGAGGATCTCGTAGGCCGTGTCGAGGCCGATGAGGTCCATCAGTGCCAGGGGGCCCATCGGCAGTCCGCAGCCGAGCTGCATCGCCGCGTCGATGTCCTCGCGGGTGGCATAACGGCTCTCGTACATGTCGACGGCGTGGTTGAGGTAACCGAACAGCAGGGCGTTGGCGATGAACCCGGCCTTGTCATCGATGACGACGGCCGTCTTGCCAAGACGTTCGGCGAGCGCCTTGATGTCCTCGACGACGGCCTCCTCGGTGACAACCGTGCGGACGACCTCGACGAGGATCTGCACCGGCGCCGGGTTGAAGAAGTGCATCCCGACGACCCGGCGTGGGTTCGCGGTGGCCACCGAGATCTCGGTGACGGACAGGCTTGAGGTGTTGGTGGCAAGAACGGCATCCGCGTTCACGATCTTGTCCAGCTTGGCGAAGATCTCGCACTTGAGACTGAGGTGCTCAGGCACGGCCTCGACCACGAGGTCACACTCGGCCAGGTCGGCGAGCTCGGTGGTGAAGCGAACCCGGTCGTGAAGCTCGGTCTGCGACTGCTCGGTGAGCTTGCCACGGGCGAGCGCCCGGTCGGTCGAGTGCCGCAGGACCGCTTGGCCCTTCTCGACAGCCTCCGGGGACACCTCGACCCCGACGACATCAAGGCCGTTACGAGCGAACACCTCCACTATTCCCGCACCCATGGTGCCGAGTCCTATTACGCCAACTGTTGCAAAGTCACGAGACATGTCGAGGAGTCTGCCAGAGAACCCGAGGTCCCTGGGCGCCACCCCTGCGAGGCGATGATCACACTCGCCGCTCGGCCTTGCTTCCAGACGAACTGGACGGGCGTATGCCGGGGTCCCCGCCGGGCTCGGTAGGCTGCCCGCCGTGCGACTGGTCATAGCGCGGTGCAGTGTGGATTACGAAGGTCGGCTCCAGGCCCACCTGCCGTTGGCGACCCGGTTGCTGCTGGTCAAGGCGGACGGGTCGGTGCTGGTCCACAGCGATGGCGGCTCCTACAAACCACTCAACTGGATGTCACCTCCGTGTGCGATGTCCGAGGTCGTCCCGCAGGAGCACGAGATCGCCGAGGGCGTCGAGTCGATCTGGGTGGTCCAGCACGCCAAGTCGGATGACCGCCTTCGGGTGCGGCTGCACGAGGTGCTGCACGACTCCGCCCATGAGCTCGGCGTGGACCCCGGTCTGGTCAAGGATGGCGCGGAGACCCACCTGCAGCGACTGCTGGCCGAGCACATCACCACGCTGGGCGACGGCTACACGCTGGTCGGCCGGGAGCACATGACCGCCATCGGGCCCGTCGACATCCTGTGCAGGGACGCTTCAGGAGCATCGGTTGCGGTCGAGATCAAGCGCCGGGGGGACATCGACGGCGTCGAGCAGCTCACCCGTTACCTGGAGCTGATGAACCGTGACCCCCATCTCGCGCCCGTGGTCGGGGTCCTTGCCGCCCAGGAGATCAAGCCGCAGGCGCGCACCCTGGCCACAGACCGCGGAATACGGTGCGTGACCCTGGACTACGACGCACTCAAGGGCATCGACGATGTGGGCTCACGCCTGTTCTGAGCGCCACCAGGCGATGAGGGTCCTGACGCCGGCGACGTGTCGGGGACTCCTGGCCAGGAGATGACGCGCCACCCATCGGCGTCCACCTCGACCTCTACGGGGGCACAGTCGGGCAGGAGACGTTGTGCGGCATGGTCATTGCGCACGTTGACGGACAGCCTCGGGATCGCCAGCGACATCACCGATCGGTGGGTGAACACGAGCACGGTCTCGCCCCGGTGAGTGTCGGCGATCTCCGCGGCGGCGTCCTTGAACCGCTCGACGACGGCGTGACCGTTCTCAGCCGGCTCCCCGACCGAGAGCTCCTGCAGCCCGTCGGCGACGACAAGCCGCACGCCCAGCTCGGATGCCGCCAGCTCGGCCGCCCGCACCGCAGCGTCCATGGTGCTGCAGTGGACCCCGGCGATCCGGCGAGGACGCACCTGCTCGACGAGGCGGCGCACCTGCTCGCGGCCCTTGTCCGTCAGCCGGCCGCCACAGAGCTCATCTTCGTCCAGACCTGACGGGACGATGAGCAGGGTGGCAGGGCACTGGAGATCGCTCATGATCGGCTGCAGCCTACTCGTGGGTCAGGCCGCGCGAGGATCGGATCACATCGACGATGCCGCCCATGATCTGGGTCAGCCCGAAGTCCTTGGGGGTGAACACGGCGGCGACCCCCATCGCGCGCAGCGCTGCGGCGTCCCGGTCGGGGATGATTCCGCCGACGACGACGGGCAGGTCACCGGCACCGGCTGCCTTGAGCCCGTCCAGAATGCGCGGAACCAGCTGCATGTGAGAGCCCGACAGGATCGAGAGCCCCACACAGTGAACGTCCTCGGCCACGGCCGCAGCGACGATCTGGTCAGGGGTGAGCCGGATGCCCTGGTAGATGACCTCGAAACCGGCGTCGCGCGCCCGAACGGCCACCTGCTCGGCACCATTGCTGTGTCCGTCGAGGCCGGGCTTGCCGACGAGGATGCGCAGTCGGGCGCCAATCTCCTTGCCCGTGGCGCGGACCCGCTCGCGCACCTGCAACAGCTCGCCGCCCACCTCAGCCTCGCTGACCCCTACGGATCCGGAGACCCCGGTGGGCGCACGGTACTCACCGAAGACGTCCCGCAACGCCTGGGCCCACTCGCCCGTGGTGACACCGGCGCGAGCGGCTTCCAGGGATGCCGACATCAGGTTGACGCCGGACTTCGCGTCCTCGGCCAGTCGGGCGAGCGCCGACTGGGCCGCAGCGCGGCCGGAGTCGGTAGAGTCGCGGTTCTGGCGCCACGCGGCGACCGCGGCGGCAGCCTTGGCCTCCACGTCGTGGTCCACCGTCTGGATCGCCGCATCGAGGTCGGCGGTGAGTGGGTTCGGCTCGGTCGTCACGAACTTGTTGACGCCGACCACGATGTCCTGGCCAGCCTCGATCCGTTGGCGCCGCAGCGAGTGCGAAGCCACCAGCGCCGACTTCATGTAGCCCGACTCGACCGCTGAGACCGCCCCGCCGTGCGCCTGGACCCGGTCGATCTCGGCCCTTGCCCCGGCCAGCAGCCCGGCCACCTTGTCCTCGACAACCTTGGATCCGGCAAACAGGTCGTCGTACTCCAGCAGATCCGACTCGAACGCCAGCACCTGCTGCATCCGAAGCGACCACTGCTGGTCCCACGGTCTCGGCAGCCCCAGCGCCTCGTTCCACGCGGGCAGCTGGACAGCCCTGGCGCGTGCGTCCTTGGAGAGCGTGACGGCCAGCATCTCCAGCACAATTCGCTGGATGTTGTTCTCCGGCTGCGCCTCGGTCAGGCCCAGCGAGTTGACCTGCACGCCGTACCGGAACCGGCGCTGGGAGGGATCCGTCACGCCATACCGCTCGAGCGTGAGCTCGTCCCAGAGC
>DHJN01000180.1 GCA_002404345.1 Actinobacteria bacterium UBA4719
TCGCGCGCCAGTCCGTCGAGCTTGCGGTCGATGCGGGCTCGCCCGAGTGGATCGGCACCAACCAGTGGGCAGTGGCTGAGGCGCTCGAGGCGGCGGGCGACCTGGCCGGCGCGCGGGCGACCCTCGAGGCTTCGGTCCGCGCGCTCGAGAGCGCCGCATTGCTGGGCTGGCGGGCCGAAGCGCGAACCCAGCTGGCCCGGACGCTCGTGACGCTGGGCGAGCTTGGGGAGGCCCGGCGACAGGCTGAGCTCGCGCGCGCCGAGGTCGGGCCGGACGACAGCTACACCATCGCGACCGCGGCGTGGGCCCTCGCCGTCGTCTGCGCGGCCGAGGGACGGCCCGACGATGCCGGGCGGCTCTATCAAGAGGCGCGCGAACGGATCGGGCGCACCGGCTACCGGGTGACGGACATGGACATCCAGCGGGACTCCGCACGCTTCCTCATCGACACCGGACGCCCGGCCGAGGCACGGCCACTGCTCGAGGAGGTCCGCGCGTTCTACGACACGCCGGAAACGTCCTTCGAGCGCGAGCGCACCGATACGCTGCTGCAGCGCTGCGCGGCTCTCCCTCGGTGAGCGCAGTCGCGAGCGGCACCATGAGGCGCCGCGCGGATCGGCGCGCGCCTGCCTCGCCTGGCCGCAGGAACCAGCGTTCAGCATGATCCAGAAGAATTGGGAGAGGCATCGACGATCTGATCGCCCGCCCAGCGTTAACCGAAGAGGGCCGCCCCCATCTCCTTCGCGGCTTCCCGCTGGAGACTCGGCACCACATGCGAGTACAGGTCCAACGTCACGGCAATCGTGGAGTGGCCCACCGCTTCCTGGACGACCTTTGGGTGGACCCCTCGGGCGAGCGCGATCGCCGGTCCGGCGGGCGATCCTCGCTCCTTCTAACCCGCCAGCCGGAGCCTCCCGCGCTCGTCACGAACGAGCCGAGCAGTTACCACATCCGTGTGTTTGAGTCCGGCCGACTACGATGACCCCATGACGAGCGTGCGCGTCGCGGTCGTCCAGGCCTCGCCAGTCCTGCTCGATCGTGATGCGACGGTCGCGAAGGCCGTGCGCCTCACGGACGAAGCGGCCACAGGTGGCGCGCGTCTCGTGCTCTTCCCCGAAGCCTTCGTCCCCGCCTATCCGCGTGAGCTGTCGTTCGGCACCGTCATCGGCCGCCGCACCGCGGCCGGGCGCTTGGCGTATCAGCGCTACTGGGACCAGGCCGTCGATGTCCCCGGACCCGCGACCGAGGCCCTCGGCGCGGCGGCACGGCGGCACGGCGTGTACCTCGCGATCGGTGTCATCGAGCGCGCGCGTCCTGAGAGGGGTGCAACGCTCTACTGCACGCTCCTCTACTTCGGCCCCGACGGCGCGCTCCTGGGCACACATCGCAAGCTGAAGCCGACGGCCGCCGAGCGCGTGATCTGGGGCGAGGGGGACGGCAGCACGCTCAGCGCGTTCCGCACGGAGCTGGGCACGATCGGCGGCCTCATCTGCTGGGAGAATTACATGCCGCTCGCGCGGATGGCCATGTACGGCAAGGGCGTCGAGATCTACCTCGCGCCGACTGCCGACGCGCGCGACTCGTGGCAGGCGACGCTCCGCCATATCGCCTGCGAGGGGCGCTGCTTCGTGCTCGCCGCGAATCAGTTCGTCACGCGCTCGCCGTGGCCAGCCGACTGGGAGCCACTCCCCGACGGCCCGGAGATCCTGTGCCGTGGCGGCAGCGCGATCGTCGGTCCGCTTGGCGACGTGCTCGCCGGACCGCTGTACGACGCAGAAGGGATTCTCACGGCCGATCTCGAGCGGGACGAGCTCACGCGAGCACGGTTCGACTTCGACGTCGTCGGCCATTACAGCCGCCCCGATGTGTTCCGACTCGTGGTGAACGAGTCGCCGCAGACGGGCGTTGTCGTGCAAGCCGCAAACGAGGTGCCGGCCCGGGAGGGCGAGCGCACCTAGTCAGCACCTCGGCCTTTGAATGGACGGATTGGGCGGCGGCCGACCGTGCTAGCCGGTCGCTCTGCGCCGCGCCGACGCCGTGGACGGTCGCGCTCGGAGGCTGAACCCAGTTGCTGCACAACTGCTGCACACGAAGCCGTCCGGCTGCTGGGCGGGTCGCGTGACTCGCAATTTCCCCGGAACAACGGAGCCCGGCGGTTTACGAGATCGCTCCTTACTAACCCGCCAGCCGGAGCCACCCAAGCTCGTCCTGAACGAGCCGAGCTGTTACCACTTCCGCGTGCTTGACCCCCGCGGTCGGCGGAGGCGGGGGAGCCGGCGCGGACCCGTCCGGATTGAGGACGGTCACGATCCAGAAGACCCCGTAGTCCTCCATCCATTGCGCGCCCTCGATGAGCGGCCGGATCGCAAGCTGATAGGTGCCCGGTGTCGCGGGCGCGACGACCGCGAATTGGAACCACGCCACCTGCCCCGGGGCCACGTAGTCGGCCGGTTGGACAGCGACGCGGTTGTAGCGCGGCCATCCGGTGCTCGGCGAGCCCGCGGTGCCGTCACCACCGAGCTGGCTTGGCTGGTCCTGCCCAGGGACCGGGTTCCAGGTGCCCAGGTAGGCGACCTCGCCGAGTCGGCCCGCGACCCAGCCCCGCGACCCGGAGTTGTAGTACGCGACCACGCCG
This sequence comes from Actinobacteria bacterium UBA4719, assembly GCA_002404345.1. GTDB lineage: Bacteria > Actinomycetota > Actinomycetes > Actinomycetales > Dermatophilaceae > UBA4719. The sequence goes on from DHJN01000180.1 coordinate 2,636, forward strand.
GTTGCGGTGTTGCCTGGGCACAGCGACTGATACCCGCTCTGCCCGTACCAGGCCGCGTGGAAGCCGTCGAGTCCTGCCGGGACTGCGCTCGGTGGCGGGATCCCCGGGCCGGTCGCGCTGTGACAGGTCGAGGTGACCGTGTTGAAGCGCACATCAAGGAGCGGATGCAGCTCGATGCCGTTCGGGGCGACACCGGTCTGGCCGTGCAGGAAGTCGAAGAACCCGACCCCGGTGACGGTGACCGGGAGGTTGGCGCTCTTGAAGCTGCCGGTCGGCGTGAGCTGGGCGTCGAGCTCTGTGCGTGCGTTCTGGATCCCCGACGCCAGCGGACTGCCCGGCCCGACACAGCCAAGATCCGCGCTCTCGACGATCATCGTGCGGGCCCCGTCGCTGAGCACGACGTGGTAGTCGGCGTCGGTCTCGTGCTTGTACAAGGTCAGCGTCGCGCTGATCGAGTACACCGTCGTTTCGGTCGGGGCGATCCGGTTGTTGCTCGGGAGCGACGCCGGCTTGGCCAAGCTCGTGAGGTCCGCGATGGTGGTCGGCACCACATGAGCGAGGTCAATCGCGCTCGCGTCCGCGTCCGTGCCCGTCTTCACCGACCACCGCTCAACCCCGCAGGCGCCCCCGGCGTCCTCGTCGAATTCCGCAGTCGGGATCAGTCCAGTCAGCAGCCCGACGCTCAGCGCAACGGCGGCGACGGCGATGAATCCGCGTCGCTTCATCGAGGTCCGGAACCGCTCACGGCACCGAGATCAAGAGCAGAAAGGCCGCCATCAGCGAGCCGACGACGACGATGCTGCGCAGCAGCACCCGAGGGTTGTGTGGCGGTAGCGTCCGGGCGATCGCGGCCTTCGACTCGGCGCGGTCCCACGGGTCGAAGAGCCGCCAGGTGAGGCCGCGGTATGCGAGCGTGAAGAGGAGCCCGAAGAAGGCCACCCCGATGACGCCGTAGAGCCAAGCCTCCCACGGGAGCCGGCCGAGACTGGCCATCCAAAGGATGCTCAGCGGGTTGAGGACCGGGGTGGTGACGATGTCGTGCACCGACGCTCCGACCGAGTCGAAGATCGTGCCGAGGCCGAGCGGTCGGATCGCGCCCAGCGCGAGTCGGCCGTCCGCCAGCAGTGTGCCGTCCCGGGCCCGGACCAGCATCGCCGCGGCGAAGAGGGCCATCGCTGCCAGGCGCCAGCCGACCAGGGTGGTCAACCGCAGCCGTCGCCGACTGATGCGATCGTGTTGGTCCGCAGCCGCGAAGGCAAAGCGCGAGTCCTTGTAGTAGCCACCGACCTGGTCGATCTCTTGGGCCACGCGGGAGAGGAACTGCTCCCCGTTTTGCCAGTACCCGTCATGCTCGACGAGCACATTCATGCGGTTGTACAAGCGGCGCGGTAGCGGGCCACTCGGGGGTGCACTGGTGGTCACGCCCGATCTCACGTCTTGCTCGTCCCAGTGGAATAGCTGCTGGGTTGTCGCGTTCGGCTCGACGAGCGGTCGTGAGCCGGGACCACCGGCACGGTCAAGCTGCTCGCCAGGGACTGGGTCGTACGGCGACCAGATATCGAGCCAGAAGATGTGCTCAGGCAGCGTGCCGCGGATCCGAAGGCAGGCCTTGTCCAGATCCCACGCCTTGTTCAGGGCGCCGCCCACGGTGATGAACTTCCGAACGTTGCCGATGTGCTCGATGCCCCCACTAGACAGGGCGTCGAAGGCGACGACGGCGCCTTGTGAGTGGGCGATCACCACGATGTCGGTACAACCACCATGCGTGGCCAACCAGTCCACCGTCCGCTCGACGCGGTCGCGCATGTTGAGCGCCTGGATCGAGTCGTCAAGATATGTTTTGACATCTCCGACGCTGTCGATCAAGAAGGTCTTGAGCACCTTGTTGACGATGAAGTCCTGCCACGCCTTGATCGGGACTTGGGCGGCGATGAAAAGCGGGACCAGGAGCACGTAGCCGGCAATCCCCGCGGCCGCGTAGCCGACTGCCAGCAGCAGGGCGCTGAGCGACTCGATCGCGAGCTGGAAGGGATGCGGGTCGCGCTCCACCGGCCCGTCGGGCCAGGGCTGGAGCTGCGCGTCGACCCGGCCAGCCAGCGCCCCAAGGATCCCGGACCGCAACGTCACCTCCGACCAGGCTGCGAGAACCAACTTCGCGATCGCTCGGCCGAGGATCCGCCAACTCCAGCTCCACATCTCGACGAAGCCGGGTGCGACGATCGATCACGACCACCAGGCTTCTGCGAGCAGCCATGTGGCCGCCGCCCCGGGGCGATCAGGGGAGCTCGTCGCGGGCAGATCCACGAGGAACCAGGCGGGTCGTGCGCCGGCGTCGTCGAGCACGAGATGCGCCTCATCGACCCCCAAGCCCCCTCCGGGCTGGTCGGGGACGTACCCGCGGGCGGTGTGCCACTCCGTGAGCCACTTGATCAGTGGACCGCCGAAATGGCGGAGTGTGTCGCTCTGCGGTTGAGTCCCCATCCCGTGAACGAAGACGACGCCGGTCGGGGCCGGGGTCAGAGGCGCCACGCGGGAGAACTCGCGCGTCTGCCGATCGAGCACGTCGGTGCCCTCGCGGAACAGCTCCTTCGTCACCGAGCGAATGGGCTGGATCACTGCGTGGCGGCGGACCACGCGCCCATCTCTCCCGAACGCGGCGAAGGTCTGGCGCGCGTTGCTCAGATCGTTGAGCACGAGGCGAGGCTACACCGCTGTCTGGAGCTAGCGACGGGACCTAACGCTGGCGCACTATTTCGCGGTGACCTCAACCCATGAACTCCGCGCATTCCGCGTCGAAGGAGTGCGTCCAGAGCACCCATCGGTCGAAGCGTGGAGCACCAGTCGGCTTCCCTTCGAGCCCAACAAGGCTCCAGCGCGGCCGTGGCTCCCGGCATTCCGGTCACGCCTCCGCGATGCCCTCGCCGATCTGCACGCGACGGACGGGCAGATGCTGGTGGCCGAGTTCGCCACAGACGAGCGGCACCTCTTCGATGTCGAGAACGTCCTTCTCTACAACGTCGGTCTCGACGCGTTCCAGTTGTCAGGTCGTGACGGAGTGCGCTTCGAGCGGCGGGCGTGGGGATGGGTACCCCAGGGCTTGAGCGGCGCTCACTGCTACCACCGCTACGTCACGGGCGCGGTCGATCATGGGGCGGCGCATCCTTCGCGCGGGGTCCTGGCCAGTTGGAGCGCGGTCCCCTGCGAGCCCTTCGCGCGTCAGGCTACGGCGTCGGTCGCCTAGCTTTCGATGCGTACCGCGGACGCGCACGTGTTCGGTCGGTGGACTCCAGATGCGCCCTTCGAGCTCCGGCTTAGGTTGCAGGTACCCCACGACGCGACGGCGTCGGCGGTCCATCTGCTCAAGCCGTTTGTCGACGGGGTGATCTCGGCCTTCCACGACTACGTTGGGCCGGATCTGGACCGGATGAGCGTGCGGCTCGCGGAAGCACTGGGCGCGGAGCAGCCGCGGATCCGATCGCTCCTCGCCGGATCCGGTCTCGCCGTCCTCGGCCCGCGACGGGTAATCGCCGGATGGGGCGAGGCCACGCAGTGGAACCCGGCGGACGATCTGTGCGCCTCAGGCTCGCTCGTCATCCACCGCAGCACCTCGCCGCACTGGCTTCTGTCGGGGGAGATCGCGGAAATCCGCGTAGCTCGACCCGAGAATCGAACGCCAATGAGTCTACGGAGCCCACCGCTTCGCGAACAAACTGTTGCTCTCTTTCACGTACACGAAACGGTGGTTTCGTGGTTCTCGTGCGTCGGTCGGCCGAACCCTTCCCCGCGGAGCCCGACGTGGCTCTGGCCCGTTCCGTATTTCGAACTACAAGTCGAAGGTTGAGCCGAGGGCACGCAGCCGCTCGCGTCGCTCGCGATGGTCGGGCGCGGCCGTTGGCCATGTGAAGGCCGGTTATCGCGAAGGCAAGGACTTTATGGCGAACATCCGGCGCGTCTGCACACTCGAGAGCCCGATCTATCTGCGCGAACTCCGGCAGAATCCGATTCTCAAAACCGCTGGCTTTGTTCGCGGGGACATGCGCGGGCGCGCCCGCGTCTCGGACCACTGGCCTGAGCTCTACGCGATGATCATCGCCCGAAACCCATCAGTCAGGCGCACTCTCGGGGCCTACGCACCCGACCGGCTGGCTTAACTCGCCGACCACCCGGGCGCGGCCG
>DHJN01000068.1:0-1144 GCA_002404345.1 Actinobacteria bacterium UBA4719
GAGCACAAGAAGTTCTCCATCCCCGGTCTGAGCCATGACAGCGACACCGAGCCAATCCAGGACACCCCGATCACCGAGACCAAGCCCAAGTCGGGTCAGCGCCAACAGCCCAAGCGCAAGAACCGGGCCAAGCCCACAGGTCAGGGCGACGGCTCATCAGGCCCGACATCGCCGGGCGTCAAGCCGCCGGCAACCGCGGGCGACGACTCTTAGCTGTGACACTGAAGGTCAGTGAGCTGTAGGCCACTGACCTGTGAAGATGGCATTTTCGAGATCATCGTGAGTTCCGCGAGCACCTCATACTTCGTGGACCGACCCGGTCCGGCATACAGCACGATCAGGAGACGAGAATGACCGAGCAGGACACTTCGCCAGTCGTCGAGCAGGATCCGTCGCCAGTCGTCGAGCAGGGCGCGGCGCCAGGCGTCGAGACCTCGGCGCAGGATGTGGCCGATAGCAGTGCAGGCGAGGTGGCGGGTGACGTCGAGTCAACCTCGGCAACCTCGGCAAACTCGGCAACCTCGGCAACCTCGGCAAGCCCGGCAAGCCCGGCATCGGCCCTTGAGCGTGAGGGTGAGGTCGCCGCTGACTTCCTCGAGCAACTCCTGGATATTGCCGACATGGATGGCGATATCGACGTGGACGTCGATGGTGACCGTGCAGCGGTGGCGATCGTGGACTCCGAGGAGGGCCCCGTCTCCCGCCGTCTGGTGGGCGCCGACGGCAAGGTTCTGGACGCGTTGCAGGAGCTCACTCGCCTTGCGGTTCAGGCCGCAACCGGCGAACGGAGCCGACTGATGCTCGACGTGGCCGGGTACCGGGCAGAGCGCCGTGCTGCTGTGGTGACCATCGCCAAGGCTGCCATCGCCACAGTGAAGTCCACCAGCGAGAGGGTGGCGATGGACTCGATGACCGCATTCGAGCGGAAGGTCGTCCACGATGAGGTTCTGGCGGCCGGGCTGGTTTCGGAGTCCGAGGGCGTTGAGCCGCAGCGTCACGTGGTGATCCTGCCCGCGTGACAGAGTGCCGTACTGGTGTGTTTCACGTGAAACCGACAGAGAAGCGGCTGTCGACAGGTGTGAACTACGACGTGTCGCTCCGCTGCAAGCGACGGCATCTCAATGAACGACGTTCGGCATGAACG
>DHJN01000068.1:1194-29691 GCA_002404345.1 Actinobacteria bacterium UBA4719
GAACGACGTTCGGCATGAACGACACCTCGGCATGAACGACACCTCGGCGCCAGAGCAGGGGGACGATGTTCTGCCCCTCCGCGGTGGCCAGCGAGTGGCCCCGCCACCGCCAGCCGGTGCCGCTGAGGTCTTTGGTGACCGCCTGGTCTTGGCTGAGCGGTTCACGGCGATCCTCACCGACAGCGGCGTCTCCCACGGACTAATCGGACCGCGTGAGGTGCCACGGCTGTGGGAGCGTCACGTGCTCAACTGTGCGGTCATCCACCAAGCAATAGCTATGGACCAGATGGTGATTGATGTCGGGTCGGGAGCCGGGCTGCCCGGCCTTGCGCTGGCCATCGTGCGGCCCGATCTGGAAGTTCACCTCGTCGAGCCGATGCTGAGGCGGACCAGCTGGCTGTCCATGGCGGTTGCTGAGCTGGAGCTGACGAACGTCAGTGTGCACCGTGGGCGTGCCGAACAGTTCTGGGGCATCTTGAGCGCGCCCGTGGTGACCGCACGTGCCGTCGCCCGACTGAGTGACCTGGCCACGTGGTGCCTGCCGTTACTGCTGCCCGGCGGTTCACTGCTCGCGATCAAGGGATCGAGCGTCGCCGAGGAACTGGAGGCCGACCGCGCGGTTCTGCGTCGTTTGGGAGCTGTCGATGAGGTTATCGAGAGCTTTGGTAGTGGCGCTGTGGATCAAGAGACAACGGTGGTTCGTGTGGTCCTGGGCGACCACCCGGTCCGGCGCGGTGTGAATAAAAACAAGTCGAAGGGGAAGCGCCGCGGTTGACCGTCGGGGTCGGTGTGAGCCGCTACGGTAGGACGAACTTGGCGGTCAGCACCCTGATTGTGACGAGAGATTGAGGTGGCACGTGTCGACGTCTGGATTGGCCCGCACAGGGCTGGGCTGGCCAACGGATGGACCCGCGGACGATGACATCGAGTCGTCCGGGCTGGGGTGGCCACGTTCAGGGGTTGAGTCAGGTCGGGAGTCAGGCCCTGAGTCAGGCTCGGAGTCAGGTCATGAGTCAGGCCCTGAGTCAGGCTCGGAGTCAGGTCATGAGTCAGGCCCGGAGTCAGGCCCGGAGTCAGGTCATGAGTCAGGCCCTGAGTCGGATGCCGATGAGGGGGTAACCTCTATGAGTGAAAACGCGCCGTCCACCTACGCCGTTTCACGTGAAACAGTCAATTCTGGCGGCGTGGAGCATGTGTCCGAGCGTGATCAGCTGGCAGCGTCCCTGCCGGAGCCCAGCGCGGAGACCCCCTTGTTTCGAGCGGTCGCCGTGGATGCCCGCCGTCGTCGCTCGTTGACCGGCAAGATCTTCCCCAGACCTGACCACACGCGCATCTTGACTGTGGCCAACCAGAAGGGCGGAGTAGGCAAGACGACGACGACGGTGAACCTTGCTGCAGCCCTGGCTCAAGCCGGACTACGGGTGCTCGTCGTCGACATCGACCCCCAGGGGAACGCCAGCACCGCCCTGGGAATCGACCACCATGCTGACGTCCCCAGCATTTATGACGTGTTGGTGGACGGAAAGGCCGTCGTCGACGTGGTGCAGGAGTGCGTGGACGTGCCAAACCTGTGGTGTGTCCCCGCCACGATCGACCTGGCCGGCGCCGAGATCGAGCTGGTTTCCCTGGTTGCCCGTGAGACCCGGATGCAAAGGGCCTTGCGGGCGTATGTCGATGGCGCGGCAGATCGCGGCGAGGAGCGCTTCGACTACGTGTTGATCGACTGCCCACCAAGTCTGGGACTGCTCACCGTCAACGCGTTCGTTGCTGCCGATGAGGTGTTCATTCCCATCCAGTGCGAGTACTACGCCCTCGAGGGACTCTCCCAGCTACTCAAGAACATCGAGCTGATCAAGAGCCATCTCAACCCAGACCTGCACGTGTCCACCATCTTGTTGACCATGTATGACGGCCGCACCCGTCTGTCGGCTCAGGTCGCCGAAGAGGTGCGTTCACACTTTCCGGCGCAGGTACTGCGCACGTCGGTTCCTCGTTCGGTGCGGATCTCGGAGGCGCCCAGCTTCGGACAGACGGTGATGACGTACGACCCCTCCAGCAGTGGCGCACTGTCCTACCTTGAGGCGGCCGGTGAGCTCGCGGACCGCGGCGCTGCAGGCTAGCTCAGGCGCGGGTCGGCTAGCACCTGGAAGCAAGTGTTCCGAAGATTGTCACCACAGAGGTGGAACGTCTATCCAGCCCGGGCGAGTACCTCGCATCGGTCGTATGTGCTTCAGAGAGGTCTATGGGTATGAGTCAGAAGCGTCGTGCATTGGGTCGTGGACTCGGAGCACTGATTCCGACGTCGGTCGAGAGCAATGGCAGCAGCCGACCGATGGATGTGTTCTTCAAGGGCAACACGGCCGCCCGCATTGATGTCGCACCTCCTGTTTCACGTGAAACAGGGGTCGGCGACTCGGACCAGGCGCCGGGGCCGAACACCACCCATGGCTTGGCATCGCTGGACCTGGCTCCGGTCCCCGGAGCTCGTTATGCAGAGCTTTCAGTGCGCACCATTCGGCCGAACCCGAAACAGCCACGCCAGGCTTTCGGCGATGACGACATGGCCGAGCTGGTCCACTCCATTCGCGAGATCGGGGTGTTGCAGCCGGTGGTGGTCCGGCCTATTTCGGTCGAGGAGCTGGACAAGACGGCAGGCCAGTGTCCTGACGGGGTCGAGCAACCACAGTTTGAGCTGATCATGGGTGAGCGTCGTTGGCGAGCCACCCAGGCGGCCGGGTTGGCCGTCATTCCGGCCATCATCAAGGACACGCACGACGACGACCTGCTTCGTGACGCACTCCTGGAGAACCTTCACCGCAGCGAGCTCAACGCACTGGAAGAGGCGGCGGCCTACCAGCAGCTGCTGGACGACTTCGGTTGCACCCACGACGAGCTGGCGGCGCGGATAGGCCGCTCGCGCCCGCAGATCTCCAACACCTTGCGCCTGCTCAAGCTCCCTCCACTGGTGCAACGTCGCGTTGCCGCAGGTGTTTTGAGCGCGGGTCACGCTCGAGCTCTGCTGGGACTTGCGGACCGTTCCTCCATGGAGCGCCTGGCACAACGGATCGTGGCTGAGGGTCTGTCAGTACGTAGCGTCGAGGAGATCGTCACGCTTGGTGGGGACGACACTCCTAAGGCTCGCAAGCCGCGCGCCGGCGCCCACCATCCGCAGCTGGACGACCTGGCCGCCCGGCTTGCTGACCGCTTCGATACCCGTGTTCGTATCGACCTCGGTCAGCGAAAGGGCAAGCTGGTGTTTGAGTTCGCCTCGGTCGAAGACCTGGATCGCATCGTTGACATGCTCGGCGGAACCACGACCTAGTTCCTAGTCAGACCCAACTTTGGCAGTGAATCGTGCACGGTCCCCAGGTTGGCAGTGAATCGTGTGCACGGTCCCCAGGTTTGGCAGTGAATCGTGTGCACGGTCCCCAGGTTTGGCAGTGAAGATGCCCCCAGCGTCAGGTCGTTGACAGTGCGCGTTCGACGATCCCGGCATAGACCCTGGTGGCATCCAGGCCTGCTGCCTCCACCGCCATCGGGAGCAAGGACGTCTCCGTCATACCGGGGGAGACGTTGGCCTCCAGGAACCAGGGGCGCTCGTCGGCGTCGATGATCAGGTCAACCCGGCTCAGGTGCTGGTGGCCGAGCGTGCGATAGGCGGCGAGGCTGACGTCCGCCGCTGAGTCGGCCCCAGAACTACTCAGGCGGGCCGGGGTGAAGAACTCGGTCGCTCCGGCGGTGTAGCGGGCCTCGTAGCTGTAGACGCCTCCGTCCGGCACGATCTCGACGGCGGGAAGCGCCTGGGCCTGGCCGTGTTCGTCCTCGACGATCGAGAGCGCGACCTCGACACCCTCGATGAATCGCTCGATCAGGACGATCTCACCATATGCATAAGCGGTGACCATTGCCGAGGGGAGTTCTGCGGCGGACCTTACGATGGTCAGGCCCAGCGCGGAGCCGCCTCGCGATGGCTTCACTGCCAGTGGCAGGCCGAGCGAGTCGACCACCGTCTCCAGGAGAGCGGGCGCCCCCAGCTCCCGGAAAGTGGCATGGGAGAGCGCCAGACCGGCCGGGGTCGAGATGCCGGCGGCACCCACCAACGCCTTGGCGACCGGCTTGTCCCAGGTCAGGCGGCACGAAGCCGGGCGCGAGCCTACGTACGCAATATCCAATGACCCCAACACATCTCGTAGTGCCCCATCCTCACCAGTGGCACCATGCAGCACCGGCCAGATGACCTCGGGACGCGAGCTCTTGATCGCCTCGAGCAGCGTTGGGTCCACGTCACGGAGGTGGGTCTCTGAGCCGGAGCGGGTCAGCGCGTCGGCCACGCGCCGGCCCGAGCGCAATGAGACGTCACGTTCGTGACTGAGGCCTCCAGCCAGAACCAGGACGTGCCTCATGTTGAAATCCTCACCACGAAGGGGGCGCAGGCATAGACCAACGCTTTGACAATGGGGGCCACCGAGCGCGTAGGGGATCTCACCCAACGCATAGGGAATCTCACGCAGGGCATCACGAGAGGTCGGGAGCAGGGAATTGCACGCCCCTGGATGGACCGGGACGACCGGCGCTGGCGTCATACGGCCCGAAGGTCTCCAGCAGCTCCAGCTCGGCCTGCACCACGCCGGCAAACCGCCGCACACCCTCGCGGATGCGGTCCGGATCGGGGTAGCAGTAGGACAGTCTGACGTTGCGATGGCCGGTGCCATCGGCGAAGAAGGCGGTCCCCGGCACATAGGCCACCCGCTCGGTGACCGCCCGCGGCAGCATCGCCTTGGCGTTCAGACCCTCGGGCAGGGTGAGCCAGACATAGAAGCCGCCGTCGGGGTGGGTCCAGGACGCCTGGGGCAACATTGCGCCCAGGGACTCGATCATGGCGTCGCGACGCTCTCTGTAGAGCTCACGGTAGACCTTGATCTGGGCTTTCCAGTCACACGTGGCCAGATAGGCCGACACGGTCATCTGGGAATAGGCGGACGGGCACAGGATCGCCGACTCGCTGGCGAGCACCAGCTTCTCGCGCACAGCGTGTGGTGCCAACGCCCAGCCCACCCGAAGCCCGGGCGCGAAGGTCTTGGAGAAGGACCCGAGATAGACGACGCCTTCCTCGGACAATGTGCGCATCGCGGCATACGGCTCGCGGTCGAAGCCGAGCAGGCCGTAGGGGTTGTCCTCGAGTACCAGGATGCCGTGACGCTGACAGATCTCGACGATCTGGGGCCGACGCTGCACGGACAACGTGGTGCCGGCGGGGTTGTGGAAGTTCGGGACGCTGTAGAGGAACTTTATCCGCTTGCCGGCGGCCTTGAGCCCGAGGATCCGCTCCTCCAACGCGTGCGGAACGAGGCCGTCGTCATCGGAGGCGACGTGGGCGACCTCCGCCTGGTAGGCCGCGAAGACTCCCAGGGCGCCGACATAGCTCGGCGCCTCGGCGAGCACTACATCACCGGGGTCGATGAAGATGCGGGTGACCAGGTCCAGGGCCTGCTGGGACCCGGTCGTCACCACGATGTCGTCGGCGTGGGCGGAGATCCCCTCGAGCGCCATCACTTCCAGGATCTGCTCGCGCAGCGTCGGGTCGCCCTGCCCGGAGCCGTACTGCAACGCCGTCAGCCCCTGCGTCGCCAACATCTGTGCCACTGTGGCGGCGACCGTGTCCATCGGCAGCGCCGAGAGGTACGGCATACCGCCGGCGAGGGAGACGACCTCGGGGCGCGAGGCGACGGCGAACAACGCGCGGATCTCCGAGGCGGTCATGCCAGCCGTGCGTTGGGCATAGGACTGTGTCCACGGGTCGAGTCGCGACCCGTGCTGACCTTGTGGGGGGGTCATGAACAGCCTTCTCTCCCTGCCGCAGGGGATAAGTGGAACCATTGGGTATGCCGTGCCGTACAGCGCGTGGTAGGAGTCTCCCATGCCAGGTTGCCTCTATTGGCGAACTGCCTCGTGATCGCGACGGGTTTCACATGAGACGTCGCGTGGCTGGCCTGCGTCGTCGCGGGGGTGTCCGGTCATGAGAGGAGTTGGTCGTGAGGTGTTTTCGCTGACCCTTGATCGCCTCCAGGACCTGCCGGAACCCTGCGTCACATGCATCTTCTGGGAGCTTGACCCAGCGTTGGCTGCCGGATCGATTGCCGGCGGTGACCCTGGCCTGGACAAGGAGTCGTGGCTGTCCTCGGCGTTGCTGGAATGGGGCAGCGTGGGCCAGATCGCATATGTCGACGGGACTCCCGCCGGCTACATCACCTACGCCCCGCCGCATCTGGTGCCACGGGCGGTGGCATTCCCGACGGCCCCCGTCTCTGCCGACGCCCTGATGCTGATGACGGCTCGAGTGATCCCTGACTTTTCCGGTCAGGGGCTCGGGCGGGTGCTCGTCCAGGGCGCGGCCAAGGACGTGATGCGTCGCGGGGTCCGGGCCGTCGAGGCGTTCGGGTATCGCGGGGATCTCGACTCACCGAAGGCGGCGTGCCTGATCCCCGCCGATTTTCTGACGGCCGTGGGTTTCAAGACCGTGCGCGAGCATCGCACTTACCCCCGGCTCAGGCTGGACCTACGGACGGCCCTGACCTGGCGCGAGGATATGGAGGCCGCCGTGGAGCGACTGCTTGCCTCGGTCAGATCGCCGAGCCTGAGCCACGGCCGACGCGCCTGAGAAGAAGAATTCACCCGAGCTTGTTGCCCTGAAACCACCGAATTGGCCGCTTGCAGCGCCCGAAACGGTGGTTTCGCCGCAACAACACGGGGTGACCGGAACAACACGGGGTGACCGGAGCGCGCCAGAGGCGGCGCTCAACTCGCCCAGCCTTCTAGTCCTGGGAGGCTCGTTGTTTGGTGTTGTAGGCGCGCAGGTCACCCAGGCGCAGGACGCCGGTGGCGTTGGTGTCGTCCTCACCGAGGTACATCCGCTGAAGGGCGATGACAATCGCCTCAGCCAGGGTGTCCAGGAAGGAGGGGTCGGCCAGTCGCGCCGCGTCTTCCGGGTGGCTGAGGTAGCCCGCCTCGATCCGCACTGTGGGCATCTGGGTGCGCTGCAACAGGACCCATGCGCGGGCGTGCGAACGGCAGTCGGGCAGGCTGGTCCGGGCCACGATCTCGCGCTGGATCAGGTTGGCGAGCTGCTCTCCCACGGCTGACCATGCCCCGAAGCGTTCCAGCCCCCAGAAGAACGTGGCAACCCCACTGGCCCGGAGCTGATCGGTGGAGTCGCAGTGCAGCGACAACATGATGTCCGCACCGGCCTGGTTGGCCATCATCGCCCGGGAGAGATCATCGGGGCCGGTCGTTGCCGATCGGGTGAACAGAACCGTCACACCGATGGCGCTGAGACGACCCTCGATCCGGCGGGCCAGGTCAAGCATGACCTCGGACTCGATCAGGCCGTGGGCGGCAATCCCGCTGTCAACGCCCCCGTGGCCCGGGTCCAACACCACTATCCGTCCGGTCAGACGCGGGCCCGAGCGTCGCACGAGCTCTCGTTCGCGCAGGGTGTGCGGGGATCCTCCCGACACCGATCGGGTCAGGTCGGCGAAGGCACGCAATGTCTCCGGACCGACGCTGCCATCGACGGCCAGTCCGACGCCGGCCTGGAACCTTCGAACCGACTGCTCCGTATTGGTCCCGAAAATGCCATCGACCCGGTCGGGGGTGAACCCGAGGGACAGCAGGCGCTCCTGCAGCTCGGCCACGTCATCGCCCTGCAGCATGTGGCCAGGGATGTGGGAGAGCAGTCGGTCGCCCAGCTTCCAGCGGGCCCCGTCAAGGGCGGTATGGGTATGCGGTCCGACCACACCGTCGACGATCAGTCCTCGACGCTGCTGAAAGGCTCGTACTGCGCGAGCCAGCTCCTCGTCGTAGACATCGGAGGCCTCGATGGTCGAGGGGGCAAGGTCGCCAGTGGCCTGAAGCAGCGTGCGAATGGAACGCACGGCGACTCCCGTGTCGCCGAAGCGATAGAGCGCCTTGGGTTGGTTCGACATACCTGGCCCCTTCCGGTGGTGTGTCGTCATGGACGGCAGCAAGAATGGAGCCTAACGGCAAAGAGAAGGCGGCGCGCAGCCCCAATTGGGGTTGCGCGCCACCTTGTCGCGCGGAGGCGCTCTCAGCTGAGGTAGTCGGCCAGCTCACGGACCAGCTTGGGCTTGGGCAGTGCACCCACGAGGGTCTTGACGACCTGGCCCTTGACGTAGACGTTCATCGTGGGGATCCCGGTGATGCCGTAACGCGAGGTGATCTCGGGATTCTCGTCGGTGTTGAGCTTGACGACGGACACCTTGCCGGCGTGCTCGGTGGCCAGCTCCTCAAGGATGGGGGCCACCAGGCGACACGGGCCGCACCAGGGCGCCCAGAAGTCGACGATGACCGGCACGTCACTCATCAGAACGTCGGCGTCGAACGTCGCGTCAGTGGTCTCCTTGGTAGTTCCCACGGTGGGGGTCCTTCCTGGTTGATGCGGGTTGGTGGCGCACAGTTTTGGTGCAACTTATTGTTGGCGGAACACAGTTTTGGGGAACACAGTTTTGGGGAACACAGCGCAGCCTCGACCCTGCTACATGTCAGACGACGCTAGATGAGACACCACGCCAACCGTGTGGTCGGACAGCTCAGCGGCGCCGCCGCGGGCCCGTTCGGCGTCGTGGTCGAGGTCGCGCAGGTGGCGCTCGGCGTCCAGAGCCGCAGCGCAACCTGAGCCCGCGGCCGTGACCGCCTGGCGGTAGGTGTGGTCGACCAGGTCGCCGGAAGCGAACACGCCTGCGATGTTGGTCAGTGTGGTGCGGCCCTGGACCTGCACGTACCCCTCTGCATCGAGATCTACGACGCCCTTGATCAGCTCGTTGCGCGGGTCGTGACCGATGGCGACGAAGACCCCGGTGACGGGGAGAAGGCGCGTCTCGTTGGTGACCGTGTCACGCAAGGTCACCCCGGTGACCTTGTCCTGGCCATGGATCGCGTCCACGGCGCAGTTCCAGGCGAACCGGATCTTGTCGTTGCGCATCGCGCGCTCGGCCATGATCTTGGATGCGCGCAGCTCGTCTCGGCGGTGCACGATCGTCACGGAACGGGCGAACTTGGTCAGGAAGGTGGCCTCTTCGACGGCGGAGTCGCCGCCGCCGACGACCACGATGTCCTGGTCGCGGAAGAAGAAGCCGTCGCAGGTGGCACACCATGAGACGCCGTGGCCGGACAGGCGCTTCTCATCGGGCAGCCCCATCTGTCGGTAGGCCGAGCCCATGGCCAGGATCACGGTGTGCGCCGACCAGATGTTGCCCTCACCGTCCGTGACCGTCTTGACCGCGCCGTCGAGGGACACTTCGGTGACGTCGTCCCGGATCATCTCTGCACCGAAGCGCTCGGCCTGGGCGCGCATGGCCTCCATCAGGTCAGGACCGGTGATGCCGTCGCGGAAACCGGGGAAGTTCTCGACATCGGTGGTGTTCATCAGGGCGCCACCTGCGGTGACCGAGCCCTCGAAGATCACCGGCTTCAGGTTGGCTCTGGCGGCGTAGACGGCGGCGGTATAACCAGCCGGGCCGGAGCCGATGATGATGACGTTACGAACCTCGGTGCTCACGCTTGACTTGTCCCTCGTATGTCGGGTGGCTGCTGTCTGCTCTCAACCGATCCTACGGCGGGATTGTTCCGCCGGGCTCAGGGGCCGCGGGTGCTGCCAACAGCCACGGCGCCGCTCAGGGCAGCGCGGTGGCGCTCAAGGCAGCGCGGTGGCGGGGCGCAGAACTTCCGAACGTGCGTGAGAGCACTGGCGCCCCACGGCATACGCCGTCGGTATGCCGTTCGTGGTGGCCACGATGATCACCGCAGGCCGCCCCTCGTAGAAGGCGACGTCGGCCCGGACCATTTGTGCTCCTCTGGCGCCGATCGCGCTCAGGCAGTCGGTCAGACCAAGGGGCGTGCCTGCTGGTCCGACGCCTGATGACTCGACAGCCGCCGGCTGGAGCGGGTCGAGGGTCGCGCCCTGAAGGATCCGGGCCTGGGTCACGAAGTCGGCCCGGGTGTATCGGGTCTCGGACAGACGGATCTGGACGAGCGGTGGGGGCGTTGCGGGCCTGGCCGCAGCCGGGGCCGGCGCCGCGCCCGGTGGCGCGGCCTTGCGCTCAGTGCTCGGCGGTGTTGCACCGCTGGCCTCTGGGTTGTTGGACGAGGGGTTGTTGGAGGCGGGATTGTTGGAGGCTCGGGTGTTCGAGGTGTTGGCGGCCGTCACACGGCCACTGGTCGTGGCGCTCTGATTGGCCTTGAACATGTTGTTGCCGACAACTGAGACCAGGGCAACGGCGGCTGCCGCGCCGGCCAACGCAAACAGCAGACGCCCGGGGCGACGGCGTGTGGTGGCCAGCAGTGGGGTCACCGAAGCGCCTGAGGTCCTGGCGGCGCGCTGGGCCTGCTCTTCGGCCAGGCTCGCGTTGATCCGCTCCACCAGGTGTTCCGGCATGGGCTCGGGCTCGGGCATGGCGGACAGCAGGGCGCGAACACCAGTGGGGTCGTCGTCCGGGGATGCTGAAGGAATGGGGTTGCGGGGGTTGACCACGGTGCTCACCTCGATGCTGGATCTTGGGACGGTCGGTGGAGAGTGCGCTGACGTGGGTATGACGTCAGGGGGATGCCATTGGTTCCTTCGGAGTCGCGCCGAGGGACTTGTCGGAGGGTGTTGCGAGTCCCAAAAGTGGCACCATCGCCGCTCTCCCGCGCCCGCATCTGGACTTGATGGTGCCCTCAGCAACGTTCAGGATGCTGGCCGCCTCAGCGACGCTGAGCCCGTGCATGTCGACCAGGACCAGCGCCATCCGCTGACCCTCGGGTAGCCGATCCAGCGCCGCTGTGATGTCGAGCCGGACGTCGACGCTGTGGTGGTGGTCGCGGGTGTCAGCCAGGACGCTCAGGTCGGTGTCGGGCAGATGCACCACGGGCTTGATCCGGCGCAGCCGGTCCAGGCAGGAGTTGACCACGATCCGGTGCAGCCAGGTCGTGACCGCGGCTTCGCCCCGGAAGGAGTCGGCGCGCCGGAAGGCAGCGATGAACGCTTCCTGCACGGCATCGGCGGCCATCTCCGGGTCTCGGGTGGTGCGCAGGGCCACAGCCCACATCCGGTCACGGTGGCGACGAAAGAGTTCGCTAAATGCGTCCGGGTCGCCGGCGCAATGAGCCGAAAGCAGCTCGCGGTCGGGCACCTCACGAAGGTCGTCCAGGTGCGACATCAGGGCGCACTCAGCTGAGTGCGATCTCCGACATCGAGGCGCGGAACTGGCCGCCGTCCGGAGCCAGCGTGGTGAACCAGACGATGATGTACTGCGCTTCTGGCATGGTCCTGGCGGCCTTGAGCTGGATCCGCCCGCTCGCCGCGCTGGCCTTGCCGATCACTGCGGCACCCTCAAGGCCAGGGTTTGATGCGGCATAGACCGTGACGTCGATGGGTGCGTTGCCCAGGTCGATGGTGGCCTGATGGACCGATGTCGGCTGGCCGAGATCCAGGAGCACACCCACGCCCTTCTTCAGCCTGCCGAAGTCAGCCGTGTTGTAACCCTCCGAGGTCCACGCGGTCGCGGTGTTGCCGTCGTACACCCGCGCTGCCTGACCGTCCCTCTCACTCCCGTCGCCGCCCGGGTCGAAACCGGTGGCAGACAGGATGGCGATCGACCCAGCCGCGGCGCCCCGCGCCTGTGGGGCTGGAGAGGCAGGCGCCGTGACTGGTGGTGCATTCACGGCCGCTGTGCGCCTGGGCGCGGACTTGCCCGCGCTGGTACCGCGGTCCGGGCCACGCAGGCCGCAGTAGCCAACGAGCAGCGACAACGCCACGAAGGTGGCTACGACCACCACGACGATCTTGGACTGGCCACGGCTGGGAGCTTGCCCCGTCGAGGCTGGGAGCATGGGCAGGGGTGGCCCGACATCGTCGAACTGGGCCGAGAGCGCCTGGGGCAGCGTCATCTGCTCACCGCCGGCTTGGGACCCGTCACCCTTGTCCGCCGCGGCCCTGGCGAAGGCGCTGAGCCTGCCTCCGACCACACCAGCCGTTGCGCTCGCGCTCGCGAAGGCAGCTCCCACAGCTTTGGTGGCGGCGGCACCTGCTGCGGTCGCCTTGTCCCCGACCGTCGGCCCGGCCACGGGCCCTGGGCCGTCAGGCTGGGACGTTGTATCGGCGCTCCTTGTCCACGGGTCCTGGGTCGGCATGTCGTGGGTGGAGATCGCGACTGTCGGTTCTGTCCCACTCGCGACGACCGGAGCAGCATCAGAGGCGTCACCCCAGCTGGGCAGGTGCAGGACCGCGGTGGGTTCGACCCCACCGCGGTGGACCCGTTCACGTGACCAAGGGGCGATCTGGCTGGCGAAGTCACCCGGTGTCAACGGACCGGTGCCGTCGTTGAGTGTCACGCGACAGAGGGCGTCGAGATCATTCGGGACCCCGGCGACGATCTCGGACGGTGCGGCAACGCCGCCGACCACCCGCGGCGCGGGCTCGACGTCGGAGACCTGCTCGTCCAATGGCCATCGGCTGGTCAAGGCGGCATAAGCGACCGCCACAACGCAGAGGGCGTCTCGACGCGATGCGGTGGCCGGGTCCGGCTCTTGCTCGTCTGATCCATCGATCGCCGCGGCGACAGCCACGCCGCTGACCCTGATCGCGCCGTCCGGAGCGATCAGGACGCAGCTGGGAGTTAGCCGCAGATGGTGAAGGCCGCGCTGACCGGCGGTCTCCAGCCCCCTGGCGGTCTCACCGGCGATTCGGCGGGCCTCTTCGCCGGGCAGTGGGCCCTGGAGCAGGATCGTGGCCAAAGACTCTGAACCGCTCATCGCCTCTTCGACGATGAAGGAGTTACCGTCCTGGGTTCCGACGTCGAGAATGCGGACCAGTCGGGTGTCCTCAACCCCTGCCGCGCGCCGGGCCGCGTCCACGACACCGGCGCGGTTGGAGTGTCCGGAATCGATGATGGTCAGTGCGACCTCGCGCTCGAGCGTGGTGTCGTGGGCGGACCAGCGTTCTATTTGACGGCCCTGCGTGAGGCGGCGGCGCAGGGCATAGCGACCCCCGAGGAGCGTTCCTGGACCTGCGCCTGCCACCCCTGCTCCTGTCTGTAGTTCCTGACCAAATGTTCCTGACCAAATGTGTCGAGTCCCCATCCTAGGGTGCGCTCAACGCCCGGGCAGGGCTCTTCGCGCACGTTCCAGAACTGGCCCGACCAGGTCATCGATCTCGGCAACGCGCAGCCTGCGCGCCACGACGACGTAGATCCCGGCGAACACCAGACCGCCGGCCGCCAAGGCAACAGGACTGTACAGCCTCCCGTCGACGACCTGTCCCAGACCCAGCTGCACGACGAGCGCCGAGGCGCCGGCAACCAGCGACGCGACACCAAGCCGGACATAGGTCCGGGTCACCGCACCCAAGGGAAGTCCGTCGAGTCGGCGCCTGACAAGGATCAGGCCGACGACCATTCCGGCGACGTTGCTGAGGGCCTGACCGGCGCCCACGCCCACGGCGATCCAGCGCAGCGGGAGCAGCAGGCTGGCGAGGTTGGCGATCGTCGCGATGACGGTGACCACGATCTGCAGCCTGAACGGCGTCTTCGCGTCCTCGAATGCGTAGAAGACCCGTTGCAGCAGGAACATGACACCGAAGGGCACCAGTCCGAACATCATCGCCATCATCACTGTGGCGATGCCTCGGGTACTGGCCTCACTGTTGGCCGGGTACAGGGTCGCCGTCGCGGAGAAGCCCAGGACGAACGCACCAACCGTGGCCGGAACGGTGGCGACCGCGGTGAGCCGCAGGCCCCTGTGGACGTCAGCACGGACCTCGTCGAGATTGCCGACGTGGGCGGCCTTGGACATGCGCGTGAACAGGGCGGTCACCAGCGAGACGGTCACCAGGGAGTGAGGGAGCATGAAGATGTAGAAGGCGTTGCTGTACGAGATCTTGCCCGGTACGACAAGGCCCGCTGCGTTACCCGCCTGGCCGGCGTAGGTCAGCACCTGGGACGTGATGATGAAGCCCACCGTCGAGAGACTGAGGGCGCCAAAGGTCCATAGGGCCACCGTGGACGCCGTGCGCAGGCCGACCCCACGAAAGCCCCACCTCGGTGTGAACCGGAAGCCGGATCGCCACAATGGCAGGACGAGCACGAGGGCCTGGGCGGCGATACCGGCCGTGGCGCTGCCGGCGAGCACCCAGATCATCGGCGAGGTCCAGCTGGCAACCCCGGCTTGGTGCCGGTAGTTCAGCAGGAAGTACGCCATCCCTCCGATGGCCACCACGTTCGCCACGACGGGGGCCCACATGTATGCCGCGAACTGGTTGCGGGCGTTGAGCACCTGGCCCAAGAGTGTGTAGAGCCCGTAGAAGAAGATCTGCGGCATGCAGATCAGCGCGAAGGCCGTGCTCAGCGACCGCACCTGCGGGGTCCACGTCCCTGAGCTGTAGAGCCTGACCAGCAGCCCGGCCGCCAGCGTGAATATGACGGCGATGACCACCATGCCGGTGATCGCGATGGTGAGCAGACGGTCGACGTACTCGCGCCCGCCGTCGGCATGACTGGCGGCGCGGGTGATCTGCGGGACCAGGACGGCGTTCAGGACACCACCGGCGAGCAGAAGGTAGATGATGTTGGGCAGGGTGTTGGCGACATCCCAGGCGTCACCCGCCAGCAGGGTTCCCACGACCGCGAGCGTCATGCTGGCTCGCACCATGCCCAGAACTCGTGAGACGACGGTGCCGGCCGCCATACCGGCAGTTGAGCGGGCCAGGCTTGCGTCAGTCGAGCCGGTCGAGCCAGTGGAGCCAGTGTCGGGGGCGTCAGTCATTGGTGGAGTCAGTCATTAAGGACACTTCCTGTGCGGCGGGACGCGAGGCGCGGGTTGATCCGCGCCTCAGGGACCGATAGGTGCCGAGCACGAGGACCAGCCCGGCCAGGCCGCCCAGCACCCAGTAGATCCAGGTGCTCGTGGGTTGCACCCGCACGTCGACGCGGGCGTTCTGCCCCAGGGGTGTGCCGTTGGGTGTGGTCAGGACGGCCTCGATGGCGACCAGTCCGGCGGCGATGGAGGTGACCTGAAGTGGCACGTTGGTGCGGCTCTTCGCGCCGATCTTCAGTGGCCCCGGCTGTTGCTCGATCCGCAGCCGCGGTTGGGCGGGGGTCAGGGTCAGGCGCACATCGTGGATCGGGACAGCGAGATCGTTGACCACGGTGACCTGCAGGACACCCCGGTCGGCGAAGAAGTTCACCGAGCTCGGCGCTACGGTCACCCTGCGACTGACCGCAGTGATTGCCGACGTCGTGGCGGCGTCGATGGCGGCCAGGTCGTCCGGGTGGCCACGCCAACGCGCGGAGAGCTTCTGGTTCTGCGCGTCGGTCCAGCGCACCTGGAAGAGATGCGAGTCGTCACTGATGCTGGCGATGCCGGTGATGGCTGACATCGTAATTGCCGTGGTCGCTAGCCCGGCCGAGGTCAACGGGGAGGTGCCCGGGCTCAGCGGATCGGAGGCTGTGTTCGATACAGGGGGAGGGGTCGCCGTCTCTGGCGACTCTGCTGTGCCTGTCGGGCCGACACCGGGGACCTCTGGGGCCAGCCCCTCGCTTGCGGTGAGCAGCTGCCCGGTCGTTGTCGGGATCAGCCAGGGGGTCTTGGCGATGGCCGCGAAGAAGTGGCGGAGCACGGTCGGGTCGCCGGCGAACGTCCGGGGTGCGGCGACAAGCACCGATCGGTTGCGCGTGCCCGGCCGTTCACCGAGCAGGGCCATGGAGTCGGCCAGGAACCGCTGGATGGTGACAGCGCCGGTTGAGCTCGCGGAGGTCTGCGCAAGTGTCCTGCTCAGGGCCTCGTCGTAGGCCAGCAGGGGCAGCCCTCCGCTCGACCTGCGGCTCGCGTCGCGGGTGGAACCGCTCCGGTTGGTCAGGGTCGAGGAGGAGGTCACCGCGGCCGCCAGCCCGGGAGCGGAGAAGGCCCGCCGCAGCTGGGCCTCGCTCTGGCTGGTCAGCGTCCCCTCGACCGGCCACGCGATGTCGGTGCGCGCCCGGCTGATGGCGGCATCCAGCGTGGAGGGGCGGCTGATCGCCGCGGCCATGGCCCGGGTCCCGGAGGCCAGGTGGAGAAGGGCGGCGAGGTCGGGATCGGCATACGGCAGGGACCAGAGGGTATGCCGGGGTGCGGCTGCCCTGAGCCGGCGTGCGAGCGCGGCGGTGGACTGGGTCACCCGGTCGGTCGTCGCCGAGCCGTCCGGTGCGGGTGCGTTCGAGGCACTCGGGGTCGACCCCGGGGCACCTACAGAGGCTGGTTTCAGCGGGGGGCCAAGAATCGCGGGATCGATCGCCCAGGTGACATCTGCGTTCTCCGTGCCCTGGATCAGCCGGTCCAGACGGGAACCTGCTCCGATGGCCTTGGTCCACGCGGCGGTCCTGGCGGGGCTGTCAACCC
Source organism: Actinobacteria bacterium UBA4719 (assembly GCA_002404345.1). Taxonomy (GTDB): domain Bacteria; phylum Actinomycetota; class Actinomycetes; order Actinomycetales; family Dermatophilaceae; genus UBA4719. The sequence continues at coordinate 17,620 of DHJN01000068.1, forward strand.
CGTGCAGCGCGGGGTTGGGGTCAAGCGTGAGCGGCACGAGCCAGGCGATCGACAACGGTTCGTAGCGCTTGACCGAGGACAGTGTCGGCACGAACGTGTGCAGGTCGCCGAGCTCCCGTGTCACGGCGGGCGTTGTCCCGACCACGTCGACACGCAGCGGCAGTACGGCGAAGGACTCACGATGGCTGATCGCCGTCGCCGGTACCGTGAGGGCGAATGCCGTGACCGAGCCTGGTGCAAGCGTCCTGCTCAGCGACGTGCGCGCGACTTCCGCCATGGGCTGCTCACCCGTGGTTGTGGCCCAGTCGGACACCGCGTCGCGGTTGGTCAGCGGGCTCTGCCCGATGAATGCACGTGCCACCGCTGAGGTGATCGTGACCGAGCCGGAGTTGCGGACCTTCCCCGTGATGGTGATCGGTGCCCTGGGGACCGCGATCGTCGGCGTGATGGTCGTCAGCGAGATGGTCAGGGGTGAGGATGACGCTGCGACCGAGGTCGCTGAGGTCGCTGAGGTCGCTGACGTGGCTGAGGTCACCTCGGTGACGGCGCTGGCCATGGGTACCGGTGCGAGGATCGGCAGCAGTGAGATCACCAGCAGTGAGATCGCCAGCAGGGTGGCGTAGGCGACTCGTCGGCATACCCGCTTGGGGAACTGTTGTCCCGTCACCTCTCGCCTGCCAGTCGTTCCCACGCGACTTGGGCTATCCGCCGTTCATTGGGGAAGGTGAGGTGCAGGTGGGCGTCGACGAGCGGGAACCACGCCACGTCGATGGCCTCGGCATCCGGGTCGCCCTCGATACTGAGCTCGCCGCCGGTGGCTTCGAGGAGGTAGTGGTGGACGACCTTGTGGACGCGCGTGCCCGAGGTGGAGAACCAGTAGTCGATCGTGCCCAGTGAGGCCAGAACGCGTCCTACCATGCCGGTCTCTTCGGCCACCTCACGCACGGCTGTCTGTTCCAGGCTCTCGTCGTTCTCGAGGTGCCCCTTGGGCAGGCACCACTCGACCCTGCCGGCGCGGTTGCGACGGGCGATGACCGCGACTCGTGCGACCCCATGGTGGACCTCGATGATCACACCGCCCGCAGAAGTCTCCTCCACCGCCGGCGGCCGGCGTGGCAGCTGGGTCGGCCGTGGGCAAGAGGAAGTCATTGCGTCACTGTATCCAGCCCGAGAGGTGGTCCTGTTCGGGTTGGCTGACGGACTGCAACGCGGAGTGTGCGTCTCCGTCGCCTACCCTTGGCTCTCGTGGCTGCCTCCGATCCGACCAGTGCCCTCCTGCGTGAGGCCGTGCGTCGGTTGGCTCCGGTTCTGCCGCTGCTGACCGAGCTGGGCTCGCGCTTTGCCGACGCCGGCCACGAGATCGCCCTGGTGGGTGGGCCGGTACGCGACGCCTTTCTGGGTCGGGTGTCGCCGGACCTTGACTTGACCACGTCGGCCAGCCCGGAGCACACGGAGGCGATCCTGGCCAGTTGGGCGGACACCCATTGGGACGTGGGCCGGGCCTTCGGCACGATCGGTGCCCGCAAGGGGAACCAGGTCATCGAGGTGACCACGTATCGCGCGGACGCGTATGACCGCGTCAGCCGAAAGCCCATGGTCGCCTTCGGCGACAACCTGCTGGACGATCTGGCCCGACGTGACTTCGCGATCAACGCCATGGCGATGCGGCTGCCCTCGCTGGAGTTCGTGGACCCCCATGGCGGACTTGCCGATCTGGGGGTCCGGATCCTGCGCACGCCCGGCGCACCCGAGGTGTCGTTCGCCGACGACCCGCTACGGATGATGCGAGCCGCGCGCTTCGTCTCGCAACTGGGGTTCACGGCCACGCCCGAGGTGGTCGTGGCGATGACCGAGATGGCTCCGTCGCTGGGGATCGTGTCGGCAGAGCGGGTCCGTGACGAGTTCGTCAAGCTCATCATGGCCCCTGCCCCTCGCCAGGGACTGGCACTGTTCGTCGAGACAGGCCTGGCCGCGCACGTCCTGCCCGAGCTCCCTGCGCTCAAGCTCGAGCTCGACGAGCACCACCGGCACAAGGACGTCTACGAACACTCACTCATCGTGCTCGAGCAGGCCATCGCCATGGAGGGCCCGGCTGACGGCCCCGCCGCTTCCGTGCCCGGACCGGACCTCGTTCTGCGCCTGGCCGCCCTGCTGCACGACATCGGCAAACCTGCGACCCGCCGCTTCGAGGACGACGGCGGCGGCGTGAGCTTCCATCATCACGAGGTGGTCGGTGCCAAGATGACCGCACGCCGGATGAAGGCGATGCGCTTCGACAGGGACACCATCAAGGCGGTGTCCCGGCTCGTCGAGCTGCACCTCCGCTTTCACGGCTACGGAGGTGGGGAGTGGACCGACTCGGCCGTGCGCCGTTATGTCACTGACGCCGGACCCCTGTTGCCCCGACTGCACCGCCTGACCCGGTCGGACTGTACGACGCGCAACGTGCGCAAGGCGCGCAGTCTGTCGCGCATCTATGACGACCTTGAGACCCGTATCGCACGGCTGCTGGAGCAGGAGCAGCTGGACGCCGTGCGTCCCGAGCTGGACGGCAACGAGATCGCCGAGATCCTGGGGATCGCCCCGGGACCGGTGCTGGGCCGCGCATACAAGCACCTGCTTGCCGTCCGCATGGACCAGGGGCTCATCGGGCGTGAGGCTGCGGTCAAAGCCCTGCAAGCCTGGTGGGTGGACCAGCCCGAGTCCGACTCAGCCACCTGACCCTGCATCGCCACGTTTGGCGGGTGACGGAAAGCGTTGCGGTTGTTGGGTTTCAGCCAGGTCCCTCCTCGGCGGCGGGGAGTGCTCCCCATGTCGGGTTCACCAAATGCCCGTTACCGTGCGCGTCGTGAGCAGGCAGCCGATCGCATGAGCGAGCTATTGGGAGCCGACAGTCGGCGCGTTGATCTCATTGCCGAGGGGCTCCGTGGGTATTCCCAGGACATCCAGAATCTCCGCACCCTGGCGCAGCGTGCGGTTGCCGAGATGCGCACTGACTGGCGTGGCCCGGACTTCGAGCGCATCGCCCAGCGCTGGGAGCAGGAGGCCGGGCCGCGCCTCACCGACGTGTCGTCGGCGTTGAGCACGATGGCCACCACCCTGCGCGCCCAGGCGGAGGAGCAGAGTCGGGTTAGCGGCAACAGCGCAGGCTTGGGCGGCAACCGCACCGATGCCAGCTCGTCAAGCGTCATCAGTGGTCACCAGGCTGTTGTCGGGAGCGTGATTTGGGGCACCAATGGGGAGAAGGTCAACGAGCCCACGCCACCGGGGCACGAGAAGCTCAACCTTGCCGGGGGTGACGCCAAGCTCGTCGACGAGAGCCTGGCGTCGGCGAAGGGGGAGGGCGACGGTTTTCAGTACGAGCTATCGGCCGGCACAGTCGAGGCTGGGGCTGACTACTCCGTCGATATCGACGCGCACGGCAACCTCGTCGCCTCGGCGGGCGTCTCGGCCGCGGCCTATGCGGGCTACGCCGCCGGCACGGTGACCCGCGGCAACGACTTCGCGAATGGCACAGCCGAAGGCAAGGCGTACGTGGGCGCCGAGGTCAAGGCTGACGGCTCGGGCTCGATCGGCCCGGACGGAGCCAGGGGCCATCTTGGAGCAGAGGCGTTCGTGGGCGGTAAGGCCGAAGCCAGTGTCCGCGGCGCAGTCGCTGGTGTCACAGCCACTGCAGGTGCCGAGATCTCCTATGGGATTGGTGCGCACGCCGACGTGGATGCAGAGATCTCCGCGACCCAGGTGGGGGCTTCCGTGGACATCGGCGCAGCGCTCGGTATCGGCGCCGGGTTCAAGGCCGACGCCAGCGTCAACCCACAGGAGGTCATGGTCAATGTTGGCCATGCCGCGAACGACGTCGGTGAGGGGCTCACCCACGCAGGGGACCAGGTGGTGAGCTTCCTTGACTGGTAGTGACCCTGCCCACGAGTGACCCTGCCCACGAGTGACCCTGCCCACGAACGAGGCTGACGTGTGAGACATCGAGAGGAAGAGCATGACGATCTTGGCATTCCCCAGCGAGGAGTTCCCGGCACAACCGGCGATCACCCTGCAGGTCCCGGACGACTGGATGGCTGTGCACTCGCCGGGCACGGTGTTGGCGGCCCGTCGAGTTGCGGAGGAGGGCACCTTCGTTCCCAACGTGGTCGTCCGAATCGAGCGCCGTCCGGTCGACTTTGAGGTCTTCGACGCACTCGCCGAGCTCAAGCAGTATGCCGCGCAGCGTGAGCAGGGGACGACCTCTGAGCCCTACAAGGTTGAGCTGGATGGTCAGCTTTTCGTCGGCTGCGATCTGTCCTGGGTCGACGACCAGGTCGGCACGGTGCTGCAGGCACACCTTTTCGGAGGCGTTCCCTCGGGTCCGTTCCTTCAGCTGGTTCAGGTCACGGGGTCCGTTGGCGGGACACAGGCGCGCGAGGACTACCCCACCATCAAGACGATCATGAAGAGCCTCACGGTGACACCGCAGCGCGGAGCTCGGCGGTGAGCCGTCTGACGGTCGAGGTGCACGCGCTCCCCTTCTGGCCTGACGAGGCGCCCACGCCCTTGGTCGTGTCCCCGCACGCCGATGATCACGACGAGCTGCTGAGCTACGACGACCTGTTCGGGTCGACGCAACAGGCCATGGCCTTTCAAGCCCAGGATGAGAGGGTCACACCGCCGCGGACCGCTGAAGCTTCACCGCCACCGCCACCGCCACCGCCAGCACCAGCACGAGCGCCAGAGCCGGCGCTGGGAATCCTGCGGCTGTCCACCGGCGACGTAGTGAAACTGGACCGAGGGGTGATGTTGGGTCGGGCACCCACGGTCAACCACGACCCGACCAGGGGGGAGGGACCCCTTGTGCTGAGGCTGGCAAGCCCTCAGAACGACATCTCGCGCAACCACGCAGAAGTTCTGCTCCGGGGGTGGCAGGTGATGGTTCGTGACCTCGGCTCTACCAACGGCACGACCATCGCCCTGCCTGGACAGGAGCCGAGACGGCTGCGCCCGAACGACGCGCAGGTGATCGAGGCCGGGACGGTGGTGGCACTGGCGAACGAGGTCAGCTTCACCTTTGAGGTCGAGGCCTGAGCCGTAGCACTGCCCCCGGACTTCCCGGGGGCCAGCCCCCGGACTTCCCGGGGGCTGGCCCCACGCCGGGGCACGGCTGTGGATAAGCGATTCGGCGGCCTCCTCACCTATGCGAACATGCGGTTTGCCAGCCTCCCGGCCCTGAAGGACCGGATTTCGAGCCTAGGAGTCCGATGATCGACGTGGGCTTGAAGATCCTGTTCTGTGGTGAAGAGTTCCCGGTCGTGGCAGGTCGGCAGCTGACGATCGGGCGCTGCGGTGACGTCGAGATCGATGACAACCCCTACCTCCACCGCAACTTCCTGGTAGTCCTCGAGGAGGGCGGTCTGTGGTGGCTGTCCAACGTCGGGTCGACCTTGACGGCGACGGTTGCCGACGACAAGGGGTTGTTGAAGGCGTGGCTTGCGCCGGGGGCCCGGATCCCGTTGGCGCTCAACCGGATCCTGGTCTGGTTCACTGCTGGGCCGACCACCTACGACTTCGAGATCATCGTGGACAACCCGGCCTTCGTGTCGGTTGCCCCGGACCCTGGCGAGCAGCACCACTGCGGCGAGATGACCGTCGGTCGCGTGTCGTTTACCCCGGATCAGAAGCTGCTCCTGGTGGCGTTGTGCGAGGGCTCCTTGTCCCGCAGCCATCCGGGCACCACCCAGATCCCGTCCTCGGCGGCCGCCGCCGCACGGATCGGCTGGACCGTCACCCGGTTCAACCGCAAGCTGGACAACGTCTGTCAGAAGCTGGCCGACGCTGGCACCCGGGGACTGCACGGTGGGATCGGCAAGCTGGCGAGCAATCGCAAGTCCCGGCTCGTCGAACACGCGCTGTCGACCCGTTTGGTGACGGTGCACGACCTGATGTTGCTGGATGGCGGGCCAGTCCCGTGAAGCTGAAGTTCACGCTGCAGTCGTGCGGGGTGCAGGCGGGCGGGGTGCAGGCATCTGGTGTCGACAGCCGAGATCTGGTCGCCACCATCGACTCCTCGACATCGGTTGGGGACCTGGCGACCTACCTCGTGCGCGCCGATCCCCAACGGTTCGCGGTGGATGCGGTGGATGCGGTGGATGCGGTGGTTGCCGTGGATGCCGTGGATGCGGGCGAGTTCACTCTGGCGCTGGTCGACCAGAACCACCGCGTGGTCGACGCCCGATTGACCGTCCAGGAGTGCGGTCTGCGCTCGGGTGTCACGGTTGCGGTCACCCGCCGCAGCGAGTACGCCGTTGACGTTGGCCGCGCGGTTGGGGTGGCCAGCATCGTCGCGGGCCCTGACTGCGGCAAGGAGTTCCCGTTGTGGCGCGGCACGGCATACATCGGGCGTGAACACGGAGCCGAGATCCAGGTGAGCGACTCCTCGGTCTCACGCCGTCACGCCAAGCTGGTGGTCGCCGACCTCATGGTTTTCCCAGAGATCTCAGGGGTCCCGGGGATCGTCGCCGTCCCGTCCGTGGAAGTCGTGGACCTCGGATCGGCCAACGGGATCTCGATCGGCGGCGCTGAGGTGCCGCGCGCGATGCTTCGGGCTGGTGATCGGGTCAGACTAGGCGACACCGAGGTCGAGGTGCGCCTCCTCGGGGACGCCGTTGGCGCGCTCGTGGGTGACTCCGCTTCCATGGCCTTCTCGAGGTCGCCGCGCATCGCGTCATTGTTCGAGGGTCGCGAGTTTGACTTGCCTGAACTGCCCGAACGCCCCAGACCTTCGCGGCTGCCGTGGCTGGCCATGATGTTCCCGGCGCTCCTGGGCATGGGCATTTTCGCGTACAACCAAAGCCCGTACTCGTTGATGTTCGTCTTCATGTCGCCGCTGATGATGCTCGGCAACTACGTCGAGCAGCGTCGGGGCGGCAAGAAGGATTTCGAGAACCTGATGCGGGACTTCCGCGAGGACATCGAGATCGTCGCGAAGAAGATCCGTGAGCTGCTTGTGGTCGAGGCCGAGCAGCGCCGCAGGGAAAACCCGTCCAGTGCGGAGTGCGCGAAAGCAGCCCGCCGGTTCAGCCCGCTGCTGTGGACGCGCCGGGGCGACACACCCGGTTTCCTGCAGCTCCGGCTCGGCCAGGGGACGCTGCCGTCGCGCAGCTCAATGAAGATGCCAGCGGTCGGCCGTTCCACGGCGCAGGCATGGAGCGAGCTGGCAAGCTCGGTGGAAGGCCTGTCCATCGTTGCCGACGTCCCGGTCGTCGTCGACCCGCTGAGCACCGGCGCGATCGGCGTGTCCGGCAGTCGCAGTGTCGCGCTACCTGTGGCCAGATCCCTTGTGCTGCAAGCGGTTTCGTTGCACTCGCCGGCAGAGCTGATCGTGGCCGCCTTCGCGTCGACCGCCACCGCGCGTGACTGGGACTGGCTCAAGTGGTTGCCACACACGGCGTCGGCGCACAGCCCGATCTCGCTCAGCCACTTGGCCAGCACAGCGCCCGCCTGTTCGGCGCTGCTGTCCGACCTCGAGGACCTGGTCGCGTCAGCGGATGAGCCCGGTCAGGATCAGGACCCCTCGCAGCCGAGGGTGCTCGTCATGGTCGAGAACGATGCGCCGGCTGAGCGCAGTCGTTTGGTCCAGCTCGCCGAGAAGGGCTGGCACAAGGGCGTCTGCGTGGTTTGGTTTGCGCCCACGACCCCGTTGCTGCCGGCGGCCTGTCGAGTCTTCCTCGAGGTGAATGGCAGCGAGGGTGGTGCCAGCTATGTCAGGGAGGGCAAGCTCGTCACGCCGGTCGTGGTCGACACGGTCAGCCTGGAGCAGGCGCTGGCGGCTGCGCGCTCGCTGGCACCCGTCGAGGACTCCGGCGCCCCGGTCGATGACGACAGTGAGCTGCCCCGCGCGGTCTCGCTGCTGACCCTCACCGGCACCGAGCTGGCCGATTCCGAAGACGCCGTGATCGAGCGCTGGGGTGAGAGCCGGTCCATCGTCACCGGCCCGTTCGCCCCGCAGACCCCGTACCGCAAGCCCGGCAACCTCCGGGCGATCCTCGGTCAGTCGGCGCAGGGGACGTTCTCCGTGGACCTGCGGGCGGACGGCCCGCACGCCCTGGTTGGTGGCACCACTGGTGCGGGCAAGTCGGAGCTCCTGCAGGCCTGGATCCTCGGTATGGCGTCGGCGCACTCCCCGCAGAGGGTCACCTTTCTGCTCGTGGACTACAAGGGCGGGTCGGCATTCCGCGACTGCGTGCAGCTGCCGCACACCGTCGGTCTGGTCACCGACCTCTCGCCGCACCTGGTCCGCCGGGTCCTGACCTCGCTGTCCGCCGAGCTGCGTCATCGCGAGCACCTCCTGGCGCAGTACCAGGCCAAGGACCTTGTCGAGCTCGAGCGGCGCGGTGAGGTCGATGCCCCACCGAGCCTGGTCATCATCATCGACGAGTTCGCCGCCCTGGTCCAGGAGGTCCCTGAGTTCGTCGAGGGCGTCGTCAACGTCGCCCAGCGCGGTCGCTCCCTGGGGGTGCACCTGATCCTTGCCACACAACGCCCGGCCGGCGTCATCAAGGACAACCTGCGTGCCAACACCAACCTGCGCCTGGCCTTGAGGATGGCCGACGAGAACGACAGTGCGGACGTTCTCGGTTCGACCGTGGCCGCATCCTTCGACCTGGATCTGCCCGGTCGCGCTGTGTCCAAGTGCGGGCCTGGGCGACTGACGCCGTTCCAGACCGGGTATGCCGGTGGCTGGACCTCCGAGACACCTCCGCCACCGGAGATGAGGGTCGAGACGTTGAACTACGGTCTCGGCCAGGTGTGGGAGCCGCCGGTCGACGAGGCGGACATCGATCACGACCGGTCTGACCTCGGCCCGACTGACATTCAGCGTCTCGTGTCGACCATCAGTATTGCCGCCAAGACTGCCGAGCTGCCCACTCCACGTGTGCCGTGGTTGCCCGAGCTGGGCCAGGTCTATGACCTGGCGCGACTGCCTACGGCCCGGCGCGACGATCGGCTGGTCTTCGGCGTGGCGGACGACCCGGACAACCAGGCCCAGCCGGTGGTGGCGTTCAACCCCGACCGGGAGGGCAACCTCGCGGTCTATGGCGCCAGTGGTTCGGGCAAGAGCGTGTTCCTGCGGACCATCGCCCTCGCGGCCGGGTTCACTGTCCGTGGCGGGCCGTGCCACGTCTACGGCATCGACTTCGGCAACCGCGCTCTGTCCATGCTCGAGTCCCTGCCGCACGTGGGCAGCATCGTGCCCGGAGCCGATCACGAGCGCCTCACCCGTCTGCTGATGTTCCTGCGCGAGGCGATTGACGACCGGGCGGTGCGTTACTCCAGGGCCAGCGCAGCCACGATCACCGACTACCGTCGTCTGGCGAACGCCCACGACGAGCCGCGGATCATCGTGCTGGTGGATGGTCTGGCCGCCTTCCGTGCGGCGTACGAGGTGGGCGGCAGGGTCCGGTGGCTGGACCTGTTCACTGCGCTGGCCGCCGACGGTCGCCCGGTGGGCGTCCACTTCGTGATCTCGGTGGACCAACGCACCGGTATGCCGAGCTCGCTGGCCTCCGCTGTTCAGAGCCGGGTGGTCCTGCGGATGGCGAACACCGACGACTACAGCTTCCTCGGCGTTGCCGGCGACGTTCTGAGCATGGCCTCCGCACCTGGCCGAGGACTACTCAACGGCGCCGAGATCCAGTGTGCCGTCCTGGGTGGCACCTCCGAGGGCTTGGGGCAGGCCCGAGCCGTGAACGCCTTCGGTGCTGCAATGCGAAAGGCGGGCCTGAGTGAGGCACCCCCGATCCGCAGCCTGACTGACCGGGTCCTGATGAACGATCTTCCATCCGAGGTCGAGGGTCGTCCGGTGCTCGGCGTCGGTTCAACCACCCTTTCGGCTTTGCCGTTCGAGCCGCGCGGATCGTTCGTGGTCACCGGTCCCTCGGGCAGTGGGCGCACGACAAGTCTCGCGTCTGTGGTCAGGTCGCTGCACCGGTGGTGCCCGGCCATGACGCTGTACCTCGTCACACCGAGACGTTCCGGCGAGCTGGCCGCTCTTTCGGACTGGACGGACGTCGCTGCCGGCACCGATGCGATTGCGGCTTTGACCGCTCGACTGCAAGCGGAGATGGACGACGGTGCCCATCAGGGACCGATGGCGGTCGTCATCGAACGGGTGGACGACCTCGCCGGCACCGCAGCGGAGTCGCCCCTCTCTGGTTTGGTCAAGGCCTGTCTCGACCAGGAGCGCTTTGTGGTGGCCGAGGGCGAGACGATGTTCTTCAGCTCAAACTTCGGGCTGCCCGGTCTGCTGAAGACCTCGCGGTCGGGCCTGGCGCTGCAGCCGGACGGCATCGAAGGCCAGACGGTGTTCCGCTCCAGCTTCCCGGTGTTCAGCCGGGCTGATCTGCCCGAGGGTCGTGGGTTCCTGGTGGCGCGCGGGCGGCCGGAGATGCTCCAGGTGGCACTTCCCTGATGGATCCGAACCGCGAGCAACGTTGCGGTGCAACGTAGTTGTCAGATGTCTCCAGGAGAAGAAGAGCGTCGCTGGGGAGTCCTCCCCATCGACAGTGCACGAAGGAGCACCTAGTTTCGCTGTGTCCGGTGTGGACATGACCTTGGAAGGGAAAAGAATATGAGCAACGCAGGCGGCGGTTCGTGGGAGGGCATGAACCCCGACGTGGTGGAAGCGCAGGCTCGTATCCTCAACGGGCTGTCCGAGGAGGTCACCACCCTCATGAACAAGATCGAGGGCGAGGTCACCCAGCTCGCGGATGCATGGCATGGCGAAGACTCTAGGAAGTTCGCAGCAGAGTGGGCTGGCACGCACAGGCCGGTCTTCACGACGGCGGCCACGCTCCTCGCGAACATGAGCGACACCAGCCAACGCAACGCCGGTCAGCAGCGGACTGCGTCATCGAGCTGACGATTGACCGTCGGTCTTACGGATGCGTCTGTGAATTGACTCTCGGTGTGAATGTCTTCTGCAGTGAATGTCTTCTGTAGTGAATGTCTTCTGTAGTGAATGTCTTCTGTGGGCAAATGGATTCTTGTGTGAAAGGGGATTGTGATGGCTGTGAGCCAAGGTATGAATCATCCGGCAGTTCTGACGATCGCGGGTCAGCTGGACACCGATCAGCAGACGGTGACGGATCTGATGCAGCGCACTCAGACCGCAGTGAACACCCTCGGTCAGAACTGGTTCGGCAGCGACTCGAGCCAGTTCGCCTCGGACTGGACAGCTCACTCCAGGCAGCTCCAGATGGCTGCGGACGTCATCGCCTCGATGTCCAAGCAGGCTCGCGTTCAAGCCTCGGACCAGCAGGCCACCTCGACCAGCTAGGCAACCACTTCGACCAGCGGGACGAACTCTCGTCCGGCGGATCAACTAGTGAAGTCGCAATGATCGACCCAAATTGGCCTGGGTGGGTCGATTACTGCGACTTCACCGGGCTGGAGGGTCGATTACTGCGACTTCACCGGGCTGGAGGGTCGATCTACAGGTGCACGAGAGGCCCGGTTCCTTGCGGAACCGGGCCTCTCGTCATATGTCGCGGAAGATCAGCGCTCTTCGTCACCGGCGATGAAGGCCTCGAGCTTGGCCCGGCCAAGGTCGTCGGGACGCTGCACCGGCGGGGACTTCATCAGATAGGACGAGGCGGACACCAGTGCTCCGCCGATGCCACGGTCCTTGGCGATCTTGGCCGCGCGGATGGCGTCGATGATGATGCCGGCCGAGTTGGGGGAGTCCCAGACCTCGAGCTTGTACTCGAGGTTCAGCGGGACGTTGCCGAAGGCGCGACCCTCGAGCCGGACGTAAGCCCACTTGCGGTCGTCGAGCCACTGGATGTAGTCGCTCGGGCCGATGTGGACGTTGCGCTCGCCCATGTCGTGCTTCATGTTGGACGTGACGGACTGGGTCTTGGAGATCTTCTTGGACTCCAGACGGTCGCGCTCCAGCATGTTCTTGAAGTCCATGTTGCCGCCGACATTCAGCTGGTACGTGCGGTCCAGCACAACGCCGCGGTCCTCGAAGAGCTTGGCCATGACGCGGTGGGTGATGGTCGCGCCGACCTGGGACTTGATGTCGTC
>DHJN01000068.1:29826-36325 GCA_002404345.1 Actinobacteria bacterium UBA4719
TTGATGTCGTCGCCGATGATCGGGACGCCGGCGTCCTCGAACTTCTTGGCCCACTCGGGGTCGGAGGCGATGAAGACCGGCAACGCGTTGACGAACGCGACGTTCGCATCGATGGCGCACTGCGCGTAGTACTTGTCGGCAGTCTCCGAGCCCACCGGCAGGTAGGACACGAGCACGTCGACCTTGGCGTCCTTGAGGGCCGCAACGATGTCCACGGGCTCGGCCTCGGACTCCTCGATGGTCAGGCGGTAGTACTTGCCCAGACCATCGTTGGTGACCCCGCGCTGCACGATGATGCCGGTGGGCGGCACGTCGGCGATCTTGATGGTGTTGTTCTCGGAGGCGTTGATGGCCTCGGACAGGTCGAAGCCGACCTTCTTGGCGTCCACGTCGAAGGCTGCCACGAACGTGACGTCGTTGACGTGGTACTCACCGAATTTGACGTGCATCAGACCTGGCACGTCGCCGGCCGGGTCAGCGTCCTTGTAGTACTCGACTCCCTGTACCAGCGAGCTGGCGCAGTTGCCCACGCCAACGATGGCGACGCGCACGGATCCCATGAGGTTCTCCTTTGTCGTTGTGTTGCATGTTGTGTGTTTCACGAAAAAACGTTGTGTTTCACGAAAAAACAGCTTGGTATGACGGGTGGCTAGGTGGCCTGATGATTGTCCGGCGGGGTGACGGCTGCGGCGGTCGTGGGGGCGGGCGTGGGCGCCGTGGCGGGGGTTGTCGAACGCTCAGTCTCGATCAGCTCGGTGACCCAGCGCACCTCGCGCTCGGCGGACTCCAGCCCGTGACGTTGCAGCTCGGTGGTGTAGTGGTCGAGCCGTTCGCGGCGCTGGGCTGCTGACGAGCGGAAGGAGTCCAGCCGCTCCTCCAGCCGGCTGCGGCGGCCTTCAAGGATGCGCAGACGTACGTCGGCCTCGGTTCGGGCGAAGAAGGCGAAGTGCACGTTGAAGGTGTCGTCCTCCCAGGCTGCGGGCCCGGTCTGCGACAGCATCAACTGGAATTGGTCCTTGCCATCGGCGGTGAGCTCATAGACGATCCGGGCCCTGCGGCTGCCGGAGCCGGTAGCGGCGGTGCGCGATTCCGGCAGGCTCGTGGTCTCGGTGTTCTCGGCGATCCAGCCGCGGGTGACCAGCTCACGCAGGCAGGGATACAGCGTCCCGAAGGACAACGCCCGAAATGCGCCCAGGGTGGCGTTGAGTCGCTTGCGCAGCTCGTAGCCGTGCAGCGGCGACTCGTGCAGCAGGCCCAGGATGGCGAGCTCCAGCAGGGCGGAACGTCGACTCATGCTGCTCACCTCCCGGTTCCACGTGCGTGCGTCTGTGCGTCTGTGCGTCTGTGCGTCTGTAGCGTCTGTAGCGTCTGTAGCGGATGAGAATATAACGGGGACACGCTACACCAGATATATCGAGCCGATATATCTGGGGCCGATCACCCAGGGCGACCTGGCACACTCGGCGCGCAGAGACAACGAGGTGCCTTGCCGCGGGGTCGTCATACTGTGAGTCACTGCCTCGGGCAGTACCCGACTTTTGCCGACGGAAGAAGACCATTGAGCGCCACGCCCGCCCGCAGCAGCCTGAGCAGCATCAAGCGCAAGCTTGCGCCCAGCGGCTGGCGCCGATTCTTTTCGATGAAGCGGATCCTGCTGACGCTGCTCGGCCTGTTCCTGCTCGGCGCGACGCTGTTCGGTGTGGCCTACGCCACGATCGGCGTCCCGCAGCCGAACGACCTGGCCAGCGCGCAGGCGTCGATCATCTACTACGCCGACGGCAAGACTGAGCTGGACCGGATCAGTGAGGTCAACCGCGAGTCCGTGCCGCTGAGCAAGATCCCGGTTTACGTCCAGCGCGCACTGTTGGCCGCTGAGGACCGCACGTTCTACCAGAACAACGGCGTCTCACTCTCGGGTATCGGCCGGGCCTTCGTGGTGGCGCTGCAGGGCGGGCCGACCCAAGGCGGCTCCACGATCACCCAGCAGTACGTGAAGAACTACTTCCTGACCCAGGACAAGACGATCAGCCGCAAGGCCAAAGAGCTCATCATCTCCATCAAGATCGACCAGCAGGAGTCCAAGGACAAGATCCTGTCGAACTACCTCAACACGATCTACTACGGCCGGGGCGCCTACGGCATCCAGACCGCATCAAAGGCGTACTTCGGTCGTGACGTCTCCAAGCTGACTGTCGCTCAGGGCGCGCTGCTCGCCGCGGTCATCCGTGGCCCGGGCTTCTACGACCCGGACCTTGGCGCCAAGCAGAAGGCCAGCGCCAAGGAGCGGGTGAACTACGTCCTGGACGGGATGGTGAGCCAGGGTTGGCTCAGTCCGCAGGATCGGGCTAAGTCCACCTTCCCCAAGACCATCAAGCGGTCCAAGACCACCAGGCCCGGGACGGTTGGCTACATCACCAACGAGGTCAAGAGGGAGCTCCGGGACAAGCTGCGTCTGACCGGGAGCGACATCGACCGCGGCGGCCTGCGGATCGTGACGACGATCGACAAGAAGGCCCAGGACTCGGCGGTCAAGGCCGTCGCCGACAACGTGCCGTCGGAGAAGGACGCCGCGAAGCTGCATGTCGGACTCACCGCCATCCGGCCGGGTGACGGCGCCATCGTCGCGATGTATGGCGGCAAGGACTTCAGCAAGATCCAGTTCAACTCCTCGACCGACGCCACGTTGCAGGCAGGTTCGACCTTCAAGGTGTTCGGGCTCCTGGCCGCGCTGCAGAAGGACATCAGCACCAAGAAGAGGTACGCCGGCTTCAGCCCGCAGTACTTTCCCCAGTTCGTCGACTCCTCCAAGGATCCCAGCGGGAAGGCCAAGGATCCCAGGGGCAAGGTCAGGAACTTCGACGGCGAACAGTTTGGCCGCATCGACCTTCGGAGAGCTCTCGCCCACTCGGTCAACACGGTTTTCGCACAGCTGAACATCGACCTGGCCGACGGCGGCAAGACCGCTACGGGGGTCCGGGATGCGGCGATCCTGGCCGGGCTGCCGAAGAACACCCGCGGGCTGGGGACCGACATCACCAACATCTTCGGCACCGCCTCGCCGCACGTCATCGACATGGCCAACGCCTACGCGACCATTGCCGCGCAAGGCGAGAGGGCGACGCCGTACCTCATCAGCAAGGTGACGTCCGCCGACGGCAACGACTACACCGTCAAGAAGCAGTTGTTGCCCGCCTTCGACCAGAAGGTGACCGCCGACGTCACGGAGGCGATGACGCACGTGGTGACGGAGGGCACCGCTCAACGCGCCCTCGATCTGGGTCGCCCGGCGGCGGGCAAGACCGGTACGGCGACCGAGAACAAGGCGGTCTGGTTCGACGGCTTCACCCCCCAGCTCTCGGCCGCGGTCGGGATCTACCAGGGCAATGGCACCAAGCAGATCACCGTCAACAACTTCGGGCAGGTCACCGGCGGCACGTACCCGGTCAGGATCTGGACTGCGTTCATGAAGGGAGCCCTGGAGGGGGAGAACGTCATCGACTTCCCATCCCGTGAGGGAGTCGGCGACGACCTTCTGCCGCCCCCGCCCACCATCACCCCGCCGACGACTCCGCCGACGACCGCACCCACGACAGCGCCCACGACTGCGCCCACGACTGCGCCGACGACTGCGCCGACGACTGCGCCGACCAGGCATGGCAAGCCGAGGGGTGCTCCTACAACCACTGCTCCTACAACCACTGCTCCATCGATCGCTCCCACGATCGCCGTTCCGCCGCCGACGTAGCTGCCCGGGTCTGCCAAGTAGTCTGCCCACCATGTCGCCTCAAGCCCCGCGGTCGGTAGCGTGGTCGGACACAGAGTCGGTCGCGCCCACCCGCATCGACCCCGTCGCCGCTGCGGCGAGCCAGGTCATCGGCGGACCCCTCGGACGGTATGCCGGGCTGGCACGGCATACGGCAAGGTCTGCCTGGCAGCCGGCAGCTGCGGTCTTGGTCGGGCTCTCGAGTCTGACTGTTGCCTTCGGGGTGCTACAGAAGGCGCACTGCTTCAGCAAGGGATGGAACACGCCGGACCAGTTCTGGCACGCGTGCTACTCGGAGCTGCCGGTCGTCTACCAGAGCTCTGGCCTCGGCCACGCGATGCCGTACCTGCCCGGCGCCCAACCCCTGGACCAGCCCCTGATCTCGGGGCTGGTGATGTGGTTGGTCGGGCTCGCGGTCCCGGACGGTTCCGCGCTGGTGCAGCAACAGTGGTACTTCGCGTGGTGGGCAGTGCTGATCACCACCATCGTGATGGCCCTCGTCGCCGTGACCGTGGCATCGGTCCCGGGTGCTCCGTGGCGTGCCGCGCACGTGGCGCTCAGCCCGGTGCTGGTTCTGGCGGGTCTGGTCTCGGTCGACCTGCTGGGCGTCCTGCTCACCTCGGTGGCGTTGTGGTTCTGGGGGCGAGGCAAGGTTCCCTGGGCCGGCTTCATCCTCGGGCTTGCCATTGCCGCGGGCAGCTATCCCCTGGTCCTGCTCGTCGCCATCGGCCTGCTCGCCGTGCGCTCGGGCAGGGTGGGGGCCTGGGCCCGGCTGGCGGGAACAGCACTCGCCACCTGGTTCGCGGTCAGCCTGCCCTGGCTCGTGATGAACGCGGATGCCCTCCTCTCCGTCTATCGCACCTGGTGGCGAGCCAGCGCGAGCTATGGCTCGGTGTGGATGGTTCCGGCACTGTTGGGGCACGGTCTGTCCCCGGGCGTCGTGACAGCGCTCGCCTTTGCTGGCTGGCTGGCTGCCCTGGCCGGGGGGGCGTTCTTCGCCCTCACCCTGGACCGGCGGCCGACGGTTGCCGAGATCTCGCTGGTGATGCTGCTGATCGTCCTGGTGACTGGTAAGGCGGTGCCCGTCCAGGCCGGACTCTGGCTGCTTCCGCTCATCGCGCTGGTCGGCCTGAAATGGCGGGACCATCTGATCTGGGCCGGGGTCGAGGCGACCTACTTCGTGGCCGTGTGGCTCTACATCGCGGGGCTCAGCAAGCCCGACCGCGCCCTGCCGCCGGGCTCGTACTCCCTGCTACTGGGGCTGCGCCTGATCGCCCTGCTGTTCGTGCTTGAGCGGGTATGGCGGGTGGCCCGGTCCCGGAAGCCGGCCAACCAGCCGGTGTCTGCGGACGAGGTGTCTGCGGACGAGGTGCCTGCGGACGAGGTCGATCCCCTGGCCGGTCCGATGGCAGGAGCCCCCGATCGGGTGCTCTTTCGCCTCGGCTGAGGCAGCAGCCCAGTCGGGCTTCCGCCACGGCTCGCCGTGCGATTTCAGCACCAAGGCCAGTTGCCGGTACGCTCGTGACGTTCGCCTCGTCATGCCCCACGTCGTCGGCTGCCGACCCCCTGTCGGTGGCCCGTGACATGGTGTTTCGAGGTGGGACGCTGCAACCCTCCTGTCACGGATGGACCGTGACCGCACTAGACCGAAGGAGGTGGGTTATCAGCATGCGTCAGTACGAACTCATGATCATCCTCGACCCCGATCTCGAGGAACGCACCATCCAGCCCTCGCTCGACAAGTTCCTGTCCGTGGTCACCAAGGACAAAGGCACCGTGGACAACGTCGACCTGTGGGGCAAACGCCGTCTGGCCTACGACATCAAGAAGAAGTCCGAGGGCATCTACGCCGTCGTCACCTTCAGCGCTGAGTCGGCCACAGCAAAGGAACTGGACCGTCAGCTCGGCCTGAACGAGTCCATCCTGCGGACCAAGCTCCTGCGCCCCGGCGCCTGAATCTCCGACGCCTTCCCGAATCAAAGGACTCGATATGGCTGGCGACACCGTTATCACGATCATTGGCAACATCACCGGTGACCCCGAGCTTCGGTTCACACCCTCGGGTGCGGCCGTCGCCAACTTCACTGTTGCCTCGACCCCGCGTCAGTTCGACCGGACGAGCAATGAGTGGAAGGACGGCGAGACCCTGTTCATGCGTTGTTCGGTGTGGCGTGACGCGGCGGAGAACGTCGCCGAGTCGCTGCAGCGTGGCACGCGGGTGCTGGTCTCGGGTCGGCTGAAGTCTCGTTCCTACGAGACCAAGGAAGGCGAGAAGCGCACGGTCATCGAGCTGGACGTGGAAGAGGTCGGCCCGTCGCTGAAGTACGCAACCGCCAAGGTCAACCGCACCCAGCGGGGCTCCGGAGGCGGCGGTTTCAACAGTGGCGGTCAAGGTGGCGGTCAAGGTGGCGGTCAGGGCAGCGGGTCCACTGGTGGCGCCGGCGGTCAGGGTGGTCCAGCCGTGGATCCGTGGGCCACTGGTTCGCCTGCCCCCGCCAACGCTGGTGGCGGTCAGCCGACCGGACCGCAAGGTGGCTGGGGCAACGGCCCGTCATACGACGAGCCCCCCTTCTAGGTCGCGGCTCACCCGGCGGTCCTCTTCGCTAGGCAAGACACAGTTCGTCGCCAGGCAAAACATAGTTCGCTAAGCAAGACAGACAGTCAAAGTAGTTATGCCATCCCAGGGGTTAACAACCTGGGCTCCTCTCAAGAATGGAGAGCACCACGATGGCCAAG
>DHJN01000068.1:36482-39884 GCA_002404345.1 Actinobacteria bacterium UBA4719
TCGGCTCGCTGAGCTAGTTGACCGCTGAGCTAGCTGACCGAGAAGGAGAAGCACAATGAAGGTTATTTTGACTCACGAGGTCACCGGCCTCGGCACCGCCGGTGATGTGGTCGACGTCAAGGACGGCTACGCCCGCAACTTCCTGCTGCGTCGCGGTCTGGCCACCGGTTGGACCAAGGGCGTCGCAAAGCAGGTGGCCGCGATCCAGAAGGGCCGCGAGGTCCGCGAGGTCAAGTCCCTGGACGAGGCAAAGGGTCTCAAGGGCCAGCTCGAGGTCAAGGCGGTCAGGGTTGTCGTCAAGGCGGGCAAGTCCGGTCGCCTCTTCGGTGCCGTGACCCAGGCCGATGTCGCCGACGCCGTCAAGGCTGCCGGCGGCCCCCAGCTTGACCGTCGAAGGATCGAGCTCTCGAGCTCGATCAAGTCGACCGGTTCGTTCGAGGCGCTCGTGCGTCTGCACCCCGAGGTGCAGGCCACGCTCAAGCTGGACGTCGTCGCCAGCTGACGTTCGACAACGAAGGCTGCGACGACGCAGCAGCCCAAGGGCGCGGATCCTCGTCGGATCCGCGTCCTTCGTCGTGCATCACCCTGTCTTGTCGTGACTCTGTCTTGTTGCGGCGAAACCACTGTTTCGAGCGCCGCGAGGTGCTGGTTCCGTGGTTTCGCCGCAACAAGCGGGTGGGGGCGGTGGTCAGCGCACGTAGACCATGACGTCGATGGAGTACCGGTCTGCGCGGTAGCAGTGTTCGCCGAACTCGACCGGCGAACCGTCGCTGTCATAGGCCCCGCGGGTCATCGTCAGTAGTGGCTCGGCCTTGGTCAGCTGCAGCAGGCACTGTTCCTGCTCAGTGGCGTTGCGGGCGCCGAAGCTCTGCCGTGCGACGGCCGGCCGGACCCCCCGCTGGCGCAGCACGGCATACAGCCCGTCGATCTGCATCTGCTCGACGGTCAGGTCGGAGAAGGCCGGCGGCAGCCAGTTGCGCAGCACGGCCAGTGGCGCATCATCGGCGTAACGCAGGCGGACCATCGCCAGCAGCGGCGTCGAAGGATCGAGTCCGAGGGCGGTGGCGGCGCGCTCGTCGGTGACACCAGTCTGCAGGCTCAGGACCTGAGTGCTGGGCGCGCGCCCCTTGCGGGCCAGGTCTTCGTACAGGCTGGTGAGCTCGGCCCGTCGGTGGACCACCTGGTTCGCGACGGTGGTTCCGATGCCTCGTCGGCGTACCAGCAGTCCCTGGCCGACCAGCTCGGCAATGGCGCGCCGGACCGTCGGGCGGGAGAGGCTCAGCCGAGCTGCGAGCGCGACCTCGTTCTCGAATGCGTCCCCGGGCGAGAGAGTCCCGTCGGTGATGGCGGCGGTGAGCTGTTCGGCCAGCTGGTGGTACAGCGGGACCGGACTCGCCCGCTCGATCCGGACCGGCAACACGGACATGCGGCGATGCTACACGGGAGCGCGTTGCTATGTCACGAAGTACAAATGTTCTTACAAAGTCTTGACAACCGGTTCACGTCAGAGCGAGGCTGAGCCCACCGCGCACTGTGCGACGAACCACCGGAAGGGTCTGAGCATGCGCATAGGGCTGGTTGGGGTCGGCCGGATCGGTGTATTTCACGCCTCGACGCTGAAGGGTCTGGACAGTGTCGAACAGGTTGTCGTGGCGGACGCCGATCCTGCCCGAGCGCACGCCGTGGCGAACGAACTCGGCCTCGAAGCCGCGTCCGACGTCGAGGCCCTGCTCGGGGCCGGCCTGGACGGTGTTGCCATCTGTACCACCACCAGCGCCCATGCCGAGCTGATCGGGCGTGCCCAGGACGCCGGGCTCACCACGTTCTGCGAGAAGCCCCTGGCCTCGGACCTGCCGGCCACACTGCTGATCGCCGAGCGCGCGGCCGATGGCTTGGTTCCGGTTCACATCGGCTTCCAGCGTCGGTTCGACGCCGGCTTCCGGGCCGCGCGGGACGCCGTGACCAGCGGCAGCCTTGGCTGGGTCCACACGATCCGCTCCAACACCAACGACGCCGCTCCGCCGCGCGCGTCATACCTCCCGACCTCGGGAGGTTTCTTCCGTGACTGCAGCATCCACGACTTCGACGCCGTGCGCTTCGTCACCGGGCGCGAGGTCGTCAGCGTCTACGCCGTGGGCGAGAACCGCGGTGAGGACTTCTTCGCCGAGTCTGATGACATCGACGCCGCCGCTGCCGTGCTCACCATGGACGACGGCACTATCGCTCTGGTCTCCGGCTCGCGCTACAACGCCCGCGGGTATGACGTGCGTCTGGAGGCGTTGGGCAGCGAGGACTCGGTCTGCGTCGGGATGGACGACCGACTGCCCCTGCGCTCGGTCGAGGAGGGGGTCGACTTTCCTTCAGCCATGCCCTATACCGACTTCATGGAACGGTTCCACCAGGCGTATGTCGATGAGCTGATCGCGTTCACCGACCTCGTCGCCGGCCGGATCGAGACCCCGTGCTCGGTCGCTGAGTCGCTCCGTGCCTTCCTGATCGCGGAGGCATGCGACCTTTCGCGGCGGCAGGGCCGTCCGGTGCGGATGGAGGAGGTCGGCCGGTGACGGCGATCGCGGACCGCTTGGCCGGGGCGCCCATCTCGTGGGGGGTGTGCGAGGTCCCCGGTTGGGGTTGGCAGCTTGACTGCGCGACGGTGCTTTCGCAGATGCAGCAGGTCGGCCTGGTCGCGACCGAGTTCGGGCCGGATGGCTTCCTGCCCGATGAACCGCAGGCCAAAGCAAAGATGTTGGCAGACAGGGGTTTACGTGCTGTCGGCGGCTTCGTGCCCGTCGTGCTGCACGACCCGACCCTCGACCCGGTCCCCCAGATCGAGCAGGCACTGGCCGCCTTCGCCGCCGCCGGCGCAGGCACGCTCGTGCTGGCTGCCGTGACCGGCACCGCCGGGTATGACGTGCGTCCGGTGATCGACGATGACGGCTGGCAGGTGCTGCTGACCAACCTCGACCGGCTTGCCCTGGTCGCAAGCCGGTTCGGGATCACCGCGACCGTGCACCCGCACGTTGGCACCATGGTCGAGACCAGCGGCGATGTCGAGCACGTGCTTGCCGGCAGCGGGATCGGCCTGTGCCTGGACACCGGGCACCTGCTCATCGGCGGCGCCGACCCGGTGGCCCTCGCGGCCAAGCATGCGGGACGGATCCGGCATACCCACCTCAAGGACGTGGATGCGACCTGGGCGAGACGGGTGCAGTCTGGTGAGGTGACCTACACCGACGCGGTCCGCCAGGGCATCTATCGCCCACTGGGTCAGGGCGACCTGGACATCGCCGCCATCGTCGGCTCGCTGGAGCGTGCGGGGTATGACGGGTGGTACGTCCTGGAGCAGGACACGATCCTGGCCGGACCTCTCGCGGTCGGATCCTCTGCGGCTGGGTCCTCTGC
>DHJN01000068.1:39966-50824 GCA_002404345.1 Actinobacteria bacterium UBA4719
TCCTCTGCGGCTGGGTCCTCTGCAACTGGAGAGCACGGGCCGATGGCCGACGTCCGCGCCAGCATCGAGCACCTGTTCGACATTGCCCAGGACCTCTCATGAGCGCCCAGTCATGAGCGCCCAGTCATGAGCGCCGACGCTCCGACATTCGAGGCGGCCGCTGAGGCGGCCACATTCGACGCGGCCACATTCGACGTGCTGACGATCGGGCGGGTTGGTGTCGACCTGTATCCACTGCAGACGGGCGTACACCTGCAGGACGTCGAGACGTTCGGCAAGTTCCTCGGTGGCAGTCCGACCAATGTCGCGGTGGCCGCGGCACGGCTCGGACGTCGCTCGGCGGTCATCACCCGCACCGGTCAGGACCCCTTCGGATCGTTCATCCATCGGGCTCTGCGAGACCTCGGCGTGGATGATCGTTTCGTGTCGGCGGTCGACGGTCTGCCCACGCCGATCACCTTCTGCGAGATCTTCCCGCCCGACGACTTCCCGCTGTACTTCTACCGGTATCCGGTGGCCCCGGACCTGCAGATCCAGGCGTCGGAGATCGATCTGGATGCAGTGCGCTCGGCAGCCATCTACTGGTCCACGGTGACCGGGCTGTCGGCCGAGCCCAGCCGCAGCGCGCACTGGGCCGCATGGGAGGCCCGGGGTCGGGCGTCGCTGACCATCCTGGACCTGGACTACCGGTCGACGTTCTGGGCCGGACCCGGCGAGGCCCAGGCCGAGGTGGATCGGGCCCTGTCGATGGTGACAGTTGCTGTCGGCAACCGACGGGAGTGCGAGGTCGCCGTCGGCGAGAGCGACCCGGACCGCGCGGCAGCGGCGTTGCTGGACAAGGGGATAGAGCTGGCCATCGTCAAGCTGGGCCCCGAGGGTGTGTTGGCCCGGACCCGCGATGAGCGGGTCGAGGCGGCAGCCTTCCCGGTCGAGGTGGTCAACGGTCTCGGCGCCGGAGACGCCTTTGGCGGAGCTCTCTGTCACGGGTTGTTGGCGGGCTGGCCACTGGAACGAGTCCTGAGGTTTGCCAACATTGCCGGTGCGATCGTGGCCTCTCGGCTGGAGTGTTCGACAGCCATGCCTACCGACCACGAGGTCGAGCTGCTCATGGGTGATCGGATCACTGCTGACCAGGTGTCGACATGAGCGTGGGCGCCCAGATCGACGTCGTGCAGCTCAACGAGATCCGCGCCAGGCGTCGACCCGCCAGGGTCGCCGCAGGAGACGTATGCAGCCTGGGGCAGGGCGCTGACCCTGCCTTCGGTGCGCGGTCTGGTGGTGGGACGGGCGCTGCTGTTCCCGCCCGATGATGAGGTCACGGCCGCGGTCGACGTGGCCGCCGAACTGGTGCATGGAGGTGCCCCATGAGTGAGTGGTATCGCAAGGCAGGTACGGCCAGCCGGGCTGGTTTCGATGTGGCGATCGGGCCGCTGGAGGCGGGCTGGGAGCACACCGGCCTGTATGTCGCGACGCTGGGCCCGGGCGAGTCGCGGGTCATCACGGGCCGGGAGCATGAGTGGCTGGGGCTGCCGCTGTCCGGTCAGGTCAGGGTCGAGTGCGCAGGCAAGCTGGTGTTCCTGTTCGGGCGCGAAGGGCCTTTCGCGGGACCAACGGACTACGCCTACGTGCCGGTGTCGTCGACCTTTACGATTCACAGCACAGCGGGTGCGCGGGTCGCCCTGCCACACGCCAAGGCGTCAGAACCGTTGCCGTTCAGGCGAGTCCCTGCCGAGGAGACTGTCGTCGAGCTGCGCGGCGCTGGGCGGTGCTCGCGCCAGGTCAACAACTTCGGGACCCCGTCGGTGCTCAACGCGGACTCGATCATCGCCTGCGAGGTGTTGACGCCGGCCGGCAACTGGTCGTCCTATCCGCCGCACAAGCATGACGAAGACCGCCCGGATCGTGAGAGCGTCCTGGAGGAGATCTACTACTTCGAGATGCGCGCAGAGGGTGTTGCGCCGGGGTCGGCCAATCCCTTTGGGTACCAGCGGGTCTATGGCACCAGGGACCGGCCGATCAACGTCCTGGCCGAGGTTCACAGCGGTGACGTCGTCCTTGTCCCGCACGGCTGGCACGGTCCCACGATGGCGCCACCCGGCTACGACATGTACTACCTGAACGTGATGGCCGGTCCGGCTGTACGGCGCCAGTGGCTGGCTAGCGACGACCCCGCTCATGCCTGGGTACGCCAGACGTGGGCTTCCCAGAAGGTCGACCCCCGGCTTCCCTTCGGTGGCCGCCGGTGACAGGGGGTCCGGTCACAGAAAGGATTCAGCTCACCGTCGCCCAGGCGGTCGTGAAGTTCCTGGCGCGGCAGTACTCCGAGCGCGACGGAGTCCAGCGGCGGCTGATCGAGGGCTGTTTCGGCATCTTTGGTCACGGCAACATCGGCGGGCTCGGTCAGGCGCTGATGCAGATGGAGGTCAAGGGCGACAGGGAGGCGTTGAAGTACTTCCAGTGCCGCAACGAACAGGCCATGGTGCACACCGCGGTCGGTTTCTCCCGGATGCGGAACCGCCTGCAGACACTGGCTTGCACGACGTCGGTGGGCCCGGGCGCGACCAACCTGGTCACCGGGGCGGCACTGGCGACGATCAACCGGATCCCTGTCTTGCTGCTTCCCGGCGACGTCTTTGCGACCCGGGCCAGCGGCACCGTCCTGCAGCAGCTCGAGTCCCCGCGCGGCCACGACATCTCCGTCAACGACACACTGCGTCCGGTGTCGGTGTTCTTCGACCGGGTGTGGCGACCCGAGCAGCTCCCGTCCGTGCTGCTCGGCGCGATGCGAGCGCTGACCGACCCGGTCAACGCCGGAGCCGTGACCATCGCGCTTCCCCAGGACGTCCAGGCGCAGGCGTGGGACTGGCCGGTCGAGCTCTTCGACGCCCGGGCCTGGCATGTCGCTAGACCCCTGCCCGAGATGGCCGTTCTCGAGCAGGCGGTCGCCGCGATTCGTGCCTCGGCCCGCCCCCTGATCGTTGCGGGTGGCGGTGTCGCCTACTCCCAGGCGACGGAGGCGTTGCGCCGGCTCGCTGAGGCAACCGGCATTCCTGTCGCCGAGACGCAGGCCGGCAAGGGCTCGCTTGCCTGGGACCACCCGCAGTCGGTCGGCGCCATCGGAGCGACGGGTAGCACCGCTGCCAACATCCTGGCCGCGCAGTCCGATCTCGTGGTCGGTATCGGCACCCGCTGGACCGACTTCACCACCGCGTCGATGAGCGCCTTTGGCGACGCTGCCGTCCGGTTCGTCAACATCAACGTGGCGGAATTCGACGGGCACAAGCTCTCCGGTCTGTCCGTGGTCGCCGATGCCCGGGAAGCGTTGCAGGCATTGACAACCCGGCTCTCGGGGTGGCGAGCAGACCCGGCATACACGCAGCGGGCGAGCAACCTGGCGGTCGCCTGGGACCGCACGGTTGCGGCGGCATACACCCTTGGCGGCGATCTGGACGCGGTACCACTGCAGAGCCAGGTGATCGGCGCGGTCAACGACCTGTCCGGCGCGCGTGACGTGGTCGTCTGCGCTGCCGGCTCGATGCCCGGCGACCTGCACAAGATGTGGCGGACCAGCGACGCCAAGGGGTATCAGGTGGAGTACGGCTACTCGTGTATGGGCTACGAGATCGCCGGGGGGCTCGGGGTCAAGATGGCCGCCCCCGACCGCGAGGTCATCGTCATGGTGGGCGACGGGTCCTACCTGATGATGGCCCAGGAGCTCGTCACCGCGGTGCAGGAGGGCATCAAGCTGGTCGTGGTGCTCGTGCAGAACCACGGCTTCGCATCGATCGGTGCGCTCTCCGAAACCGTTGGCGCGCCACACTTCGGGACCGGCTATCGGTATCGCGGTCACAGTGGTCAGCTTGACGGTGACATCCTGCCGGTCGACCTGGCCGCCAATGCAGCCAGCCTCGGCGCGCAGGTCCTTCACGCCGACACCCTGGGCGCGTTCAGGCGGTGTCTGAGCCAGGCTCTCGCGGCGACCCGGACCACGGTGGTCCATGTCGAGTGCGATCTGGCGACCGGCTCACCATCGAGCGGGTCCTGGTGGGATGTCCCCGTCGCCGAGGTCTCCACCCTGCCGGTCACTCGCGACGCGCGGTCGGCATACGAGCAGGCGAAGACCAGCCAGCGGGGTCACCTGAGGCCGTTCGACGCAGGCAGACACAAGCGGTGAGGCGCGGCCTCCGTCGCCTGACTCAGCGTGTGGCGCCGGTGACCAGCCAGGCGTCGCCTCGGGCCCGCCAGCCCAGGGCGACTCCCCGCAGGGTCATGAAGGCGACGAACGCCAGCCAGAGCACCGTCATCGCATGTCCCTGCGCGGCAACGGGGTCCGTGCCGGTGAGCAACGACGGCCCGGTAGCTCGCACCGTCAGGATCAGCGGCAGATAGAGCGCGAGAAGCACGACCTGGGCCAGGGCGAGCCACAGGCCGTCGCCGGCTCCGATGAGCACCCCGTCCAACACGAACACGAACCCTGCGATCGGCTGCGAGAACCCCACCACGACAAGGGCGGCGGCCAGCGCTGACTGCACGGCAGGGTCGGAGGTGAAGAGCCCGGGCAGGACCGAATGCGTTGCCAGCACGAGGGTTCCGAGCACCCCACCGCCGAGGACGCCCCACGACAGCATGGTGCGGGTGGCCGATCGGGCTCGCGCGATGTCGCCGGCGCCCAGAGCCTGACCGGTCAACGCCTGACCGGCGATGGCCAGTGCGTCCAGGGCAAACGCCAGGAAGGTCCACACGGTGGCGGACACCTGGTAGGCGGCCAGCGGGACGTCTCCCAGGCCAGCGGCGACCCAGGTCGTCACGAGCAGGACGAGGCGAAGAGCCAGCGTCCGGACCAGCAGTGGGATGCCGTCCAGCGCCGCTCTCAGCACCCGTCCCGGGTGTGGGCGACGGCTCGCGCCGAGCTCTCGCGCGCGGCGCGTGACGACGAGCACGAGGGCGGCCGCCATACCGCACTGGGCCAGGACCGTCCCTGTGGCGGAACCTGCGATGCCCAGGTGCAGGCCGTAGACGAACAGCAGGTTGAGAGCGATGTTGGCGCTGAAACCCACGACGGACGCGACTAACGGCGTTCTCGTGTCTTGCAGTCCGCGCAGTACTCCAGTCACGGCCAGGGCCACCAACATCGCCGGTATGCCGATCGCGGACACCCGCAGGTAGGTGACCGCCTGGGCCAACGCGGCAGGGGAGGCGCCGAACAGCGCACACAGCGGTGCGGCGAAGCCGGCGACCAGTGCGCCGGTGACGAGACCGATCGCGATGGCCAGCCACAGACCATCGATGCCGGCACTGACGGCGCCCCTTTCCGAGCCGGCGCCCACCTGCCGTGCGACGATCGACGTGGTGCCGTAGGCGAGGAAGACGAAGATGTTGGCCGCCGTGATGAGCGCCGCACTGGCCACACCGAGCCCGGCCAATTGCGTGGTGCCCAAGTGGCCGATGATCGCGGAGTCGGCCAACAGGAACAGAGGTTCGGCCACGAGAGCCAGGAACGCCGGCACAGCCAGTCGCAGGATCTCGCGCTGCTGGCTCCGGGATCGGTCAGCCCGCAGGTTCCCGTTGCTGTTCATCGTCGCAAGCGTAGGGGGCGCGGGAATCAGCCCGGACAGCAATCCGTTGTCCATGTCGTACGAGTTGGTGCTGACCGCTGGTCTTGAGTCGGACTGAGGGCCTTATGAGCGTCGCGGATGCTGTGGGTCCGTTGGTTCGGGCCGGTCTGGGGGCAGACACACCCGTGCGCCTGAGGTGTTGGGACGGTAGTGAGCTCGGCCCGCCTGGCGCCCCCGTGCAGCTGACCTTCACCAGTCCTCGTGCCCTGCGTCGACTGTTGTGGGCCCCCAACGAGCTGGGTTTCGCCCGTGCCTACGTCTCAGGCGACATCCTGATCGAGGGGGACCTGATGGCAGGTTTGACGGCGCTCGAGCGGGTTGCCGATCCCGAGCTCGGCCCGGGAGTTGTGGTTAACGCCTCGACGCGTCGGGCACTGGTCAAGGCGGCGATTCGACTCGGGATCGCGGGTCCCCCACCACGGCCTCCGGCTGAGGAGTCGAAGCTGCACGCGCTGGGCCATTCGTTGGGGCAGCGCCATTCCAGGAGCAGGGCCGCGCAGGCCATCGCCCACCACTACGACGTCGGCAACGAGTTCTACGAGCTGGTGCTTGGACCCTCGATGACGTACTCGTGTGCCTACTACGACCGGGAGCCGGGCCCCGCGTTCGGCCTGGACGAGGCCCAGCAGGCCAAGTGTGATCTCGTGTCGCGCAAGCTCGGACTCAAGCCAGGGATGCGTGTCCTCGATGTCGGTTGCGGCTGGGGAGCTTTTGTCTGCAACGCTGCTCGCCACTACGGGGTTGATGCGGTCGGCATCACCCTTTCGCACGAACAGGCCGAGTATGCCCGGCGCCGCGCGATCCAAGAGGGTGTCGGTGATCGTGTGCAGATCCGGGTCCAGGACTACCGCGATGTCAACGACGGGCTCTATGACGCGATTGCCAGCGTTGGCATGGCGGAGCACGTGGGTCAGGCGATGCTGCCGACGTACGCCGAAGACCTCTTCGCGCTGCTGCGCCCCGGCGGTCGGTTGCTCAACCACGCGATCTCCCGCCGGCCCGGCCGGCCCGAGCACTTCTCCCGGACGTCGTTCATCGACCGCTACGTCTTCCCCGACGGGGAGCTCGAGCCCATGGCCGTGATGGTTGAGGCGCTGGAGGACGCCGGCTTCGAGGTCCGTGATGTCGAGTCGTTGCGGGAGCACTACGCGTTGACGTTGCGAGCTTGGGTGGCGAACCTTGAAGCCAACTGGGACCGTGCGGTCCAGCTCAGCAGCGTCGGCCGGGCCAGGGTATGGCGGTTGTACATGGCAGGCTCCGCGCTTGCCTTCGAGGGCAACCGGCTCGGAGTGAACCAGGTGCTGGCCGTACGACCTGGGGTCGCGGGTGTCAGCGGTATGCCGCGTTCGCGCGCCTCGCTGCTCGCGCCGGCTGTCGGCGCCGATTCCTGAGGGCACGAAATCTTTTTTCGTCCACAGGGGGTGGATACCGTTTGTGCAGCCCAGCGGCCTGCAGGGTGCCAGCTGAACCGCCAATTCACAGGCTTGTCCCCAGGGGGTACACACCCTGTGGTGGCATTATCCACAGCTTGTCCCCATGATGTGCACAAGCCCTGGTTGAGTCCGCGGGCGTGCGGTCATAGCGTGACCTATTCGCACCGATCACTGCACGGGTGATGGCCCCGATGGCTCGTCGATAGAGCGTCCTCAGGTGTCAGATCCGGGTGGTTTGCTGGTCGAAAGTCGGTTGCAGGGTGGGTATCGAAGGGGGTCGCTCGTGTCACTGGCGAAGTTGAACGTTGAGTCGTACGACGGGCCTACCCAGTCCTCTTATGGATCGGCCGACGATCGGCTTCCTCCGCAGGATGTCCACGCGGAGCAGAGCGTCATCGGCGGGATGTTGCTGTCCAAGGACGCGATCGCCGACTGCGTCGAGGGACTCAAGGGCGTCGACTTCTACCGTCCCGCCCACGAGCTGATCTATGACGCGATCCTGGACCTGTACAGCCGCGGCGAACCGGCCGACGCCATCACCGTCTCTGATGAGCTGACCAAGCGCGGCGACCTGACCCGGGTGGGCGGACAGGCTTATCTGCATCAGCTGATCTCCTCGGTGCCCACCGCGGCCAACGCGGGCTACTACGCGGAGATCGTGGCCGAGCGGGCGGTGCTGCGACGGCTGGTCGATGCCGGCACGAAGATCGTGCAGATGGGTTATGGCCAGGGCGGGGGTGACGTCGTGGACATCGTCAACGCCGCTCAGGCCGAGATCTATGCGGTGGCGGACAAGCGCGGCGGCGACGACTACGCGGTGCTCGGCGATGTGCTCGAGGCGACCGTTGACGAGATCGAGCATGCCTCGGGCCGGTCTGGTGAGATGACTGGTGTCCCCACGGGATTCACGGACTTCGACAACCTGACCAACGGTCTGCACCCCGGTCAGATGATCGTTGTAGCGGCGAGGCCGGCTGTAGGAAAGGCGCTGGCCCTGGACACCCCGCTGCCAACCCCCTCGGGCTGGACCACGATCGGCGACGTCGCGGTGGGTGACCTCGTGCTGGGCGCCGACGGTCGGCCGACAAGGGTGACTCGAGCCACCGACGTGATGACGGGTCGACCGTGCTTCGAGGTCGAGTTCTCCGACGGCTCGGTGATCGTCGCCGACGCGGATCACCAGTGGCTCACCGATACCCGATCGAGTCGCAAGTCCTTTCAAGCGGCCCGAGATAACAGCAATCGGACTCGGAACCAGCGCACGTTTGCTGAGGTCCGGACCACCTCGGAGATCGCAGCAACATTGCGTTGCGACACGGCCGAGAAACGGCTCAACCACAGCGTCCCGCTGGTTGCCCCCCTGGATCTGTTCGAGCAGTCCTATCTCATTCCGCCGTATGTTCTTGGCGCGTGGCTTGGTGACGGCACGACTGCCTCAGCGCAGATCACCACCGCCGACGCCGAAATGGTCATGCGCTTGGAAGCCGAGGGCTTGTTGGTAACACCACAAGCGGCACCTATGCGCTACTCCCTTAGGTGGGCCGAGGAGGAGTCCGTCTCCCGTCATTGCGTTGTGTGCAGTGCCGAGTTCGTTCCGCAGACCTCTCAGGTGAAGACCTGCGGTCGATCCTGCGGCGGGAAAGCCAAGACCGTCTCACCGAAGTCGATGCCGCCAAGTTGCGCCGACTGCGGGGCGCCTTCATCGGGCATGCGACGTTGCGACGTCTGCAACCTCAAGCACGGCAGCGTCCAAGCGGCACTTCGCACCGTGGGGGTCTTGAACAACAAGCACATTCCTATGGACTACTTGCGCGGCAGTCAGCGCCAGCGACGTGAGCTGTTGGCCGGACTGCTCGATACCGACGGGACTGTTACATCCGTCGGCTGCGCACAGTTCACGACGACGAGTGACCGTTTGTATCGGGATTTTTACGAGCTGGTCGTCAGCCTTGGTTACCGTTGCGGCGTTTCCCATAAGTGTGTCCGTGGGCGCAGCGAGGGGTCTTCAGTCGCCTTCACGCTTACGTTCAGCACCGATGACGACGTCTTTGGTCTGGAACGTAAGCGCCTGCTGCACAAGGACCGCCGGGTGCGTACGTTCCAGCGCAGGAACTCGCGCTTGATCACAGCCGTGCGTCCGATTGAGTCCGTCCCGGTGCGTTGCATTGAGGTCGACAACAAGGCGCATCTCTATCTTGCCGGTAAGTCCATGATTCCCACCCACAACTCGACCTGGGGATTGGACATCGCCCGCTCGGCGGCTATCAAGCACAAAATGGCAACGGTCCTCTTCAGCCTCGAGATGAGCCGGACCGAGATCACCATGCGCCTGCTCTCGGCCGAAGCCTCGATCCAGCTGCAGAACATGCGCAAGGGCACGATGCGCGACGAGGACTGGACCCGGCTGGCGCGCACGATGGGCGAGGTCTCCGATGCCCCACTGTTCATTGACGATTCGCCGAACATGTCGCTGATGGAGATCCGGGCCAAGTGCCGGCGTCTCAAACAGCGTCACAACCTGCGCCTTGTGATCATCGACTACCTGCAGCTGATGAGCTCGGGCAAGCGGGTCGAGAGCCGCCAGCAGGAGGTCTCGGAGTTCTCCCGTGCCCTCAAGCTCCTGGCCAAGGAGCTCGAGGTTCCCGTTATCGCCATCTCACAGCTGAACCGTGGTAGCGAGCAGCGCACCGACAAGAGGCCACAGATGAGCGACCTTCGCGAGTCGGGTTGCCTCGCCGCCGACGCACGGATCCTGAGGGCAGACACGGGCGCCGAGACGTCGATGGGAGAGCTGTATGCCGGGGGCGCCACCGATGTTCCTGTGTGGGCGCTGGATGACTCCTTGCGTTACGTGCAAAGGCATTTGACCCACGTGTTCCCGACCGGGGTCAAGCCGGTCTTCCGTCTGACCCTGGCGTCGGGCAAGGCGGTCCGCGCAACGGAGAACCACCCCTTCCTGGCCTATGAGGGCTGGACCCAGCTGGGTGACCTGCGCACCGGCTCTCGCGTGGCTGTCCCTCGACACGTGCCAGCGCCGTACGAGCTCGCACCCTGGCCGGACGACAACCAGATCGCCCCGCTCGCGCACAACCTCAGCGGCATGGCGCGTGGTCCCGGCGCCGGGTCGGCCGCCGAGCGCTTCGTGCCCGAGGCGTTGTTCTACTCGACCAAGCGTCAGATCGCCATCTTCATCAAGCATCTTTGGGTGCGCGACGGCACGGTTCGCTCGGACCGTTCTGGCGGCGGAGGGCGCATCTACCTGACGTCGCAGTCGCCTCGACTCCTGGACGACGTCTCTCGCCTCCTGCTGCGCTTTGGCATCTCCTGCCGGATTCGCAACACGCGCAATGGTTTCACGCCAAAAGGTGTCACGCTCGATGTCATTGGCGTGGACGACCAGCGACGCTTTCTCCAGGAGATCGACGTTCATGGCGACCGGACCGCTGAGGCTCGGGCGCTGCTGGACATCGTGCGCGAACGCTCGGGCACCAGGTCGGGGGCCGAGACGACTGCGCCTGTCTGGGGCCGGGTTTCTGAGGTGATGACGGCGGTCGACTTCGCCCCGACGAACGACGGGCAGGTTGTTGCACAGCATCATGACCAGCTGCAGAGCCTTGGTCAGGTCGCGCAGGTGCTGGATGAGGCGGACCTGGACCTTGAGGCAGTCAACGACGTGCTGTGGGACTCGGTCGTGTCCATCGAGCCCGACGGCGTCGAAGAGGTATACGACGCAACGGTTCTGGGCACGCACAACTTCATCGCCAACGGCATCGCGGTCCACAACAGTATCGAGCAAGATGCCGACATGGT
>DHJN01000068.1:51004-51310 GCA_002404345.1 Actinobacteria bacterium UBA4719
AATGTTGACGGTCTCAGGTGCGGACCTTGTCGCCGAATTCCGCGATGAGACGCCCGGCCTTGTCGTAGGCCCCTGGAGGTCGTGAACAACGCCGAAGTCCAACGGAAACCTCGGCAGGCACCGCGGGCACGCGAAGCCAACGACCTCTGTCAATGTCAACTTTGGTATTGACATCACACAATGAGCCCTGGCTACACTCAATTTCAACTCGCGCCGTGGCGTTGAATAACCAACATAGCGGTGCCTAAGTTTCGACGTACCGATGCACAAACAAACGTAGTGATGCCTAAGAGCGCGCGCAAATAG
>DHJN01000139.1:0-451 GCA_002404345.1 Actinobacteria bacterium UBA4719
GCATGGCCTTGGGTGTCGATCATGGCGTTCCGACCCACTCATCACTTCCGTCGTCAAAGATCTGGTGCTTCCAGATCGGGACCGTCGCCTTCAGGGTGTCGACCAGCTCTCGGCAGACGTCGAACGCCGTGCCACGGTGCGCCGCGCTGACCGCCACGACGACGGCGAGATCCCCGATCTCGAGGTGACCGACGCGGTGAACGGCGGCGATGCGGATGACGTCTGCCCCGGCGGCCAGCCTTTCGGCGATCTCGCGCAGGACTTGCGGGGCGCTCGGATGGGAGGTGTAGTCCAGAGCTTCAACGCCATGACCGTGGTCGAGCTCGCGTACGACGCCGACGAACGTGGCGATGCCACCGGCCCGGGGGTGCCGCACCGCCTCGAGGACCTCATCGACCGACAGCGGGGTCTCACGGATATCGGCGAGCACCACCTCGGGCAAGGCCGACGT
>DHJN01000139.1:607-2650 GCA_002404345.1 Actinobacteria bacterium UBA4719
TTGTCGTATGCCGGTTGCCAACCCGCCGCGCCCAGCGTCGCCGAGGAGACCGCCCAGGGATAGACCGCGTAGGCGAGATCCGTTGCAGGAGAAGGCAGTATGCCCACGCGGTGCAGCCTCTGCGCGGTCCCGAGGGCCACGCTCTCGCTGAGCTCAACCCGTCGCATACCGCTGACAACCTCGACCTCGCCCTGGCTCATCCAACCCGGCGAGGCCACGGTCACCACCGGCCCGAGACCGAGCTCGACCGTGGTCACCAGCGCTGTCGCGAGATCCTCCACGTGGCAGAACTGCCAGGTCGGGCAACCGCCCTTGACGGTCAACAGCCGAGGGGCCTCGAAGTGTCTGGTGATGACGGTGTCGACGTTCGGTCCGACCAGAGCGGCCGGACGCACCACGGTGATTGCCAGGCCAGGGTGGACCTCGGCGGCAGTCCTCAGGATCTGCTCGACGGCCAACAGGTCACCGACCTGTCCCTCATCCGGGTCGGCTGCCAAGGGGGCGTCTTCGGGCAGCGGCACGACGTTGGCCGGTGACGCGCCATACGTCATGGCACTGGTGACCACGACCAGGCGCGCGACCCCCGTGGCCGCGGCTGAGATCACCACTGTCTGGATCTGGCGGACGGCCCGCTCACGCCGGGTCCGAGCACTTTGCCTCAGGTCTGCCGAAAGGTCGGTGCTGGCCGCCACGTGGATCAAGGCGTCGACGTCACGCAGGGAGCTGGCCAGGTCGGGAGAGCCCAGGTCGACCAGTCGCCAGTGGACGCCATCGGCAGCCCCACGCTCGGCGTCCAGCCCGACCACGGTGCCAATGGCACCTCCGGCCGCGGAACGGGCCAGCAGGGCGCGCACGATGTGGTCGCCCAGCGGTGTCGCGGCACCGGTTACGGCGACCGTCATCGCCTGGCGACGGGAACGAACCCTGACCCGGGGGGAACTCACTGCGACCTCCGCATGTTTACCTTTGAGAGAACATCCTCTCAGGAGGCCAAGGAGCCCGCGTGTCAGATCATCCAGAACAACAACCGGTCGACCCGGATGAGCCGGACTTCGAGGCCATGCTCGCCTCGTTGCTGGGGAGTGCCGACAACCCCGAGGTGGCCAAGGCGCTGGGTGCCATGGGTATCGACAAGAACGACCCCGCCACCGTGGGGATGCTCGGGGCCCAGCTCAAGGCGTTGTTCTCCGCCAGCGGGCCCGCAGAGCCGTTCAACCTCGAGCTCGCCACTGACGTGGCCCGCAAAACCGTTGCCGCACAAGGTGACTCGAGCGTCGGTGATGCTTCTCGCCGCCAGATCGAAGAGGCCGTTCACATCGCGGGTCTCTGGCTCGACGCCGTAACGGACATGACGGCGCCCAACGGCCTGGTCCATGCGTGGAGCCGTGCTGAATGGGTCGACCGGACGATGCCGATGTGGCGTCGACTCGTCGAGCCGGTCGCTGAGGGGGTGAGCACGGCCGTGGTGGCTGCCTTGCGCTCCCAGATGGGCCAGCTCGGAGCAGGCGATGAGCCGGTCGCGATACCGGGCGTGCCTTCGGGCATCAGCCCTGACGCGCTCGTGAGCCAGATGGAGCCGATCCTGGCGCGGATGAGTGGATCGATGTTCGGCGCACAGGTTGGGCAGGCGGTTGGCACGCTCGCCGGTGACCTGGTCAGCGGAACCGACGTGGGACTCCCACTCGTGCCCGACCACGGGATAGCCATGCTGCCAGCCAACATCGGTGCCTTCGCGGAGGGGCTCGAGGTCGATCTTGTCGAGGTGCGCCTTTATCTCGCGGTCCGCGAGGCCGCACGTGTCCGCCTCTTCGCCGAGGTCGCATGGCTCGGCCCACAGCTCGTCGCCGCCGTGCAGTCCTACGCCCGCGACATCAGCATCGACACCGAGGGCATCGAGTCAGCCCTGCAGTCCATAGACCCCGCCGACCCCGAGGCCATGCAGTCTGCCTTGTCGAGCTCGCTCTTCGCCCCCGAGCCGAGTCCAGCGCAGCGCTCAGCCCTGACCCAGCTCGAGACCTACCTGGCTCTTGTCGAGGGCTGGGT
>DHJN01000139.1:2689-3463 GCA_002404345.1 Actinobacteria bacterium UBA4719
GGTTTCGTCGACCGGTTCACCTCAAGGGACACCAGGGATGAGATGGACGCGGCGTTGGATGCCCTACTCTCCGAAGGAGATCCGAACAACACCTAGGTTGGAGATGTGAGTCTCCGAACGGCGTACCACCTGCTTCACGCGGACACGACCCGACGCCTGTCCACATGGACGGCAGCCAACCCGGCCCAGGAACAGCTCCGGATGGGTTACCTCGCACACCTGGCGGTGCATCCCGACGCGATGTCCAAGCAGGGTCCGCCGGCCCACTTCACCGCGAGCTGTCTCGTGCTCGACCCCACGGGGTCCCGGGTGTTGCTGACGCTTCACAAGAAGGCGAACCAGTGGTTCCAGCTCGGCGGGCATTTCGAGCCCGGCGACACCGACGCCCGCGCGGCAGCCCAGCGGGAGGCCCGCGAAGAGTCGGGAATCACGACGCTCGTCGCGCGCCCGGAGCTGGTGCAGCTGGACCGGCACCGTCTGGTGGGGTCCTTCGGCGCATGTCGCGAGCACCTGGACCTGAGGTTCGTGGCGGTCGCCGACGACGACGCGACTCTTGCGGTGAGCGAGGAGTCGTTCGACGTCCGCTGGTGGCCGACCGATGCGCTGCCCGAGGGCACCCGCCGCGAGCTCCAACCCCTGGTGGCAGTCGCCCTGTCCGTCCTCGACCTCACCTAATCAAATCTCCACCGAACACCGCTCCGGCACCGTTTTGCCGCTCGCCACCACCAGATTCGGTGCCTACGCGGTGTTCGGTCGGGTCTTTTGGGGTCGGGT
>DHJN01000091.1:0-5370 GCA_002404345.1 Actinobacteria bacterium UBA4719
GTGCGCCGGCCCACAGGACCATCGGTCTACGGGCGCTGCCGATCTCCGCGAGCCAGCCGGGTCACCCGGACTAAAGCCGCGGTCAAGAGGTCCAGTTCAAAGCATCGGTGAGCTCGTCGGCGGTGTACCGCTGGACGTATGGAGGTGTGCCACGCTGGAAGCGTCGTCCCTGAGACAGCGCACCGGCATCGACTGCATCGAATCCGGTGTCGCTGAGCAGTTGCGTAGCGGTCTGCTTGGCGTCCGGATCGTCACCGGCGAGTGGGAGTGCACGCCGATTCGGCCCGCCGCTGGGTCTGCCGTCGTCGCGCAGATGCTCCCAGAAGATGCCGTTGTAGGTCTTGACTACGCGGGCGCCTGGCAGGTGGGCGACAAGCACCTCTGTCGAGGTCTTCTGCCCCGTCTCAATCGCCACGATGGTGCCATCTCGATCGACGACATAGTTTGTCGCGTCGATCACCACTTTGCCGCGGAGGAGATCCGCCGGCAGGTCCTGGAACGCCCCAAATGGAAGGGCGACGATCACAACCTCAGCTGCCTCGGCCGCCTGCGCGACCGTGGCGGCATGGGCCCGCAGACCCAAGCCAGCGACCAGATCCTGGAGACTGTCTGGCCCGCGCCGGTTTGCAATCCAGACCTCGTGCCCTGCGAGCAGCAGCAGCTGCGCCAACGTGCTGCCGATCTTGCCGCTACCCACGATCGCGATGCGCATATCGAACCCAACCTCCGTCACTCGTCCGGCTATCCCCATGGCCCATGCACGTTCGAAGGAGATGTCCTGTGAGCGGAACGATAGTCGGACCCATCGGGGCTAAGGCTGAGACCGTAGGACGATCCTTCTACTGGTGATCGTTACGTCTGGCCGAGCGTCGTCGAAGCTGTCGGCCAGGCGTCGCGCGGAGTTTCCCCAATCGTGGCAGATGCGAACGCGGGATTTGCAGGCGCCCGTGCCCGTCGGGCACTATCGGTCAATGTCGCAGGGACGACCGTAGAAGAGGATCCTTCGGGTCGGGGCCGAGCTGGCTGTTCTAGATCCGTTGGTGAGACGGATGGGGCGAGTTGACGTGTCGTCTTCAGCTCGTCGACCAACCGAAAGTGTGGACCTTCCTCGACTTCGGGGCACCGGATGACCGTGCTGATGAGTTGGCCGGCCAAGACAGATCAGAGGAGAGCGGCATGCCCAGCACCGTCAAGGGAGTGATCGCTCGCACTAAGGGTGCGCCGGTGGAGATCGTCGACATCATCGTGCCGGATCCGGGTCCTGGTGAAGCCGTTGTCAAGATCGAGGCGTGCGGGGTCTGCCACACGGACGTGCACTACCGCGAAGGTGGCATCAACGACGAGTTTCCGTTCCTGTTGGGCCATGAGGCCGCCGGTGTGGTCGAGGCGGTGGGCGAGGGTGTCACCAATGTCGCGCCGGGCGACTTCGTCATCCTGAACTGGCGCGCTGTGTGCGGTCAGTGCCGGGCGTGTGCCAAGGGCAAGCCGCAGTACTGCTTCAACACCCACAACGCCAAGCAGAAGATGACCTTGACCGATGGCACGGAGCTCT
The DNA here is from genome assembly GCA_002404345.1 of Actinobacteria bacterium UBA4719. Lineage (GTDB taxonomy): Bacteria > Actinomycetota > Actinomycetes > Actinomycetales > Dermatophilaceae > UBA4719. The sequence goes on from DHJN01000091.1 coordinate 1,553, forward strand.
CGCCGGCGTTAGGGATCGGCGCGTTCATCGAGAAGTCCCTGGTTGCGGCCGGTCAATGCACCAAGGTCGACCCGCAAGCCGATGCCACCACTGTGGGTCTGCTGGGCTGCGGGGTGATGGCGGGGTTTGGTGCTGCGGTCAACACTGGTGGTGTCAGCCGTGGTGACTCGGTGGCCGTGATCGGCTGCGGCGGCGTGGGCAGTGCCGCGATCGCCGGTGCCGCGGTGGCCGGGGCGACGACGATCATCGCGGTGGACGTGGACGACCGGAAACTTGAGTGGGCAAAGAAACTCGGCGCCACCCACACCGTCAACTCCCGCAACACCGACGCCGTTGAAGGCATCCGCCGACACACCGGTGGATACGGTGCGGACGTGGTGATCGAGGCGGTCGGCCGGCCCGAGACCTACGAGCAGGCTTTCTACGCAAGAGATCTGGCCGGCACGGTCGTTCTGGTGGGAGTACCCACGCCCGATCTCCAAGTCACTTTGCCGATGATCGAGATTTTCGGTCGTGGTGGGGCGCTGAAGTCCTCCTGGTATGGCGACTGCCTGCCTAGCCGGGACTTCCCGATGCTGGTCGACCTCTACCTCCAGGGACGTTTCGACCTTGGCGCGTTCGTGTCCGAGACCATCGGTCTGGGTGACATCGAGTCGGCGTTCGGGAAGATGCGCACGGGCGAGGTCCTGCGTTCGGTCGTAGTCCTGTGAGCGCGACCGCGGCGGCTGTCCGCGTGGACAAGGCCGTTACCTCGGGCACCTTCAGCCTTGACGGTGGCACCTGGGACGTCGACAACAACGTTTGGCTCATCGGCAACGACGACGAGTGCATCGTCATCGACGCGGCCCACGACGCTGCGCCGATCCTGGCGGCAGTGGCCGGGCGCAAGGTCATCGCTGTCCTGCTGACCCACGGGCACGATGATCACATCGGCGCGGTTGGCGAGGTCGTGGACGTGACGGGTGCTCCGTCATACCTGCATCCGGCCGATCGGGTCCTGTGGGACAGGGTCTATCCGGTGAGTCCCGACGGCGAGCTGGCTGACGGGGATGTGTTCACCGTCGGCGGACTGGACGTCCACGTCCTGCACACTCCGGGGCATGCTTTCGGCGCCTGTTGCTTCCACGTCCCGGATCTGGGCGTCGTGTTCGCCGGTGACACGCTCTTTGCAGGAGGACCCGGCGCAACAGGACGCTCGTACTCGGACTTCCCGACGATCATCGACTCCATCAGCGGCAAGCTCCTGAAGCTGCCGCCGCAGACCGTCGTCCACCCCGGACACGGCGACGACACCACCATCGGAGCCGAGGCACCCCACCTGCAGGAGTGGATCGACCGCGGTCACTGAGGGGTGTGACAACCAACCGTATGCCGCGCGGGCTGACCCTGAGCGGGTGAGTTCGCGCCGGTCACGAGTCCGGCGAAAGTCCCTCGATGGGCCGCAAGCGGATTGGTATCTGGGACTCGTGTTCGAGAGTGGGTCGTGGTGGGCAGGGAGTCTGGCACCCCGCCCGCACGCGGACGGTGTCTCTGCCCCCTCCGTGCAGAGCAGGCGCCGCGTCCCATCGGATGCGCCAACATATCGACGTCCGCGCGTCGGTGCGATCCCGCGCCCCCCAGTGGCAGAGGATGAAGCGGAGTTCGGTGCTGGAGCGGGCGGCCTAGGGCGCTGGTTGCCGGTGTCGTTGGGCGACGATGACTCCGGCGTTCCAACCGGGAGCGCGGCCACCGTCTGGTGGCAGGATCGCTGAGGCGTCGATGTCGCTACGGCAGAGCAACCAAGCGTCGCCTACGAGGCCGCGTGGCGGTCCTTTCCTGACGCCGAGCCCTGCTTGGGAGCTCTTCAACGCGTGGCCCAGATCGCGGTCCTGTCCAACGGGAATCAGGGGCAGCAGGAAGAGAAGGTGTCCCGAACAGGGCTCGGCCGGTACATCGACGTCGTTTTGACCTCGGACCAACTTGGCGTGGCCAAGCCCGATCCGAGAGCTTTTGAGTTGGCCTGCGGTCGTCTCGGAGTGCCAACTCGCGCGGCGGTCTACGTCGGTGACCAGCTCGAGGCCGACGCACTTGCTGCCACCGCCGCGGGGCTGCGCGGGATCTGGCTCAACCGCACGGGCAAAACAGTCCCATCGGGGGTCGAGGCCATCGACAACCTGACCGACCTGCCGAGCCTGTTAGAAGACCTCGACTGATCGGAAGGCCGCGACCCAAGCGGTCCGCGTCGCAGTAGCCGATCGGCCATCGGGACAACGCATATGAACCCCCGCGCAGCCATGTACCGGGTGTCAAGCGTCGCGGAAGATCTCCAGAAAAGAGGCGATGCGGCCGATGGCATCCTCGAGGTCCTCGACGCTGGGGAGCGTTACGAGACGGAAATGATCTGGGTCTGGCCAGTTGAAGCCCGTGCCGTGGGTGACCAGAATCTTCTTGGCCCGCAGCAGGTCGATGACGAACTGCTCGTCGTCTTTGATTGGGTAGACCTCGGGGTCCAGCCGCGGGAAGCAGTAGAAGGCACCCTGCGGCTTCACGCAGCTCACTCCAGGGATGGCGGTCAACAGCTCATATGCCGCGTCGCGTTGCTCACTTAGGCGGCCGCCGGGGAGGATCAACTCGTTGATCGACTGGTGACCACCCAACGCGGTCTGGATCGCGTGCTGCGCAGGCACATTCGCACACATGCGCATGTTCGACAGCAGGGTCAGGCCCTCGAGGAAGTCCTCCGCGCGACTGCGCGGGCCGCTGGCCACCACCCAGCCGCTGCGGAATCCGGCGATGCGGTAGGCCTTGGACAACCCGCTGAAGGTTAGGCAGAAGACGTCGTCACCGGCATACGTCGCCGCATGGTGGTGAACCGCGTCGTCGAACAGGATCTTCTCGTAGATCTCGTCGGACATCAGCACCAGGTTGTGCCGGCGCGCAATGTCGACCAGGCCTCTTACCGTCTCCTCGGAGTAGACCGCGCCCGTCGGGTTGTTGGGGTTGATGACCACCAGGGCGTGGGTGTTCTCGGTGATCCTGGCCTCGATGTCATCCAGGTCCGGGTTCCAGCCGTTGTCCTCGTCGCAGCGGTAGTGCACTGGAGTACCGCCTGCCAGTGCGACTGCTCCCGTCCACAGCGGATAGTCGGGCGCGGGCACGAGGATCTCGTTGCCGTCGTCCACGAAAGCCTGCAGGACCATCGTGATCATCTCGGAGACGCCGTTGCCGATGAAGACGTCCTCGACAGTCATGTCCATGTCGTGGCTCTGGTAGTACTGCGCTATGGCGGTACGGGCGGAGTAGATCCCCTTGGAATCGCTGTATCCCTGCGCGGTGGGCAGGTTGAGGATCATGTCCCGGAGAATCTGTGCCGGCGCCTCGAACCCGAACGGAGCGGGGTTGCCGATGTTGAGCCTCAGGATGCGGTGACCCTCGGCCTCAAGACGTTCTGCCTCAACGAGAATCGGACCGCGTACGTCGTAGCGGACATGCTTGAGCTTCGAGGACTGGATAATCGGGCGCATTGCCTCATTCTCTCAGCCTGGGCACCTCGTATGCCTGGGACCCTGACGACGTACAGATCAGTGACCGGTGCGCGGACGGCTGTTGGTGATCAGCGACTGCCGCGGCCGCTGCACCGATTCGTTTCGCACACCCATCGGCTACCGGGGCCGCATCAGGTGTCGCTGAAGAAGGGCAGCACCACCGAGCCGAAGTTACCCTTGGCATCGTCGCGTCCGCGGCTCGCTGGTATGTCGGCCCACTCATGTCCTGCTCCCTTGGCCGGCGCCCACGTCGTCTCTACCCCGGCAGGTGGAGCAGTTGAGGTCACTCGGCCC
>DHJN01000091.1:5469-5615 GCA_002404345.1 Actinobacteria bacterium UBA4719
TTCGTCACGACGGGGATGGAACCCCAGGCCCGCCAGCTCATGGCCGACTGCGTCGACAAGAACATGATCGACAAGGACGAGTACCCCCAGACCGCCGAACTCGAGCGGCGGTGCGTGGCGATGCTGGCCGACCTGTGGCACGCCCC
>DHJN01000091.1:5868-6222 GCA_002404345.1 Actinobacteria bacterium UBA4719
TGTTGGGAGAAGTTTTGTCGCTACTGGGACGTTGAACCGCGGATCGTGCCGATGAGCGGTGAGCGTTTTCATCTTGACGCGGAACAGGCCGTGGCCCGCTGTGATGAGGACACCATCGGGGTTGTGACTATTTTGGGTTCGACGTTCGACGGCAGCTACGAGCCGATCGCCGACATATCCGCCGCGCTCGATGAGCTGGCCAGCCACGGGGGGCCGGACGTGCCGATTCACGTCGACGGTGCCTCAGGAGCGATGATCGCCCCGTTCCTGGACCAGGACCTGCTGTGGGACTTCCGGCTTCCTCGGGTCGCATCCATCAACACCTCGGGTCACAAGTACGGGCTGGTCTATCCC